>JBDKIG010000089.1:0-8996 GCA_039797215.1 Verrucomicrobiota bacterium
ACGTTGGTGCTGCTGAGGTTGTAAGACGCCAAGGAGGCGCTTGTATTGGTGTTGATTACTACTGACATATCCGTTGTCTTTCTATTGCGGAGTCCGTTCCGCTGTCGGGCCGTTTTGGTTCACTGTTAGACCTCAGTGTTGGAGATTCTTCCCCTTGGTTTATTTATCGGCAGGCTTCGCGAGGGCCTTTAGAAATTTTTTTAAAAGATCTATTCACCACTCTGGAAATTCCTCGGCGGGTTTGAGGATTTGGAGATCAGGAAATTCCTGGAAATGCCTGTCGTCGGTGAGCACGGCGGCGCCGATTTCGCGGGCGCAGGTGGCGATCAGGATGTCTTGGGAGGGGAGGGTGATGCCGGAACGGTCGAGCTGCCAGGCCAGACTGGCAGCTTGTTCCCAGATTTTGTTGCTCGTGGGGACATGGATCAGGACATCGAAAAAAGCACCAACGCGGCGGCGGATTTTTTCGATTCGCAGACTGCGTTCGACCTCCATCCGGACCATCCCGCAGGTGGCGATGTCGCCGTTGCCGATCCAGTCGCCGAGGATTTCGACCGGGTCCAGTCCCCGGCGAAGGAGGCCGATGTAGACATTGCTGTCCACCAACACGGGGGCGTTCATTTTTTGGGCCGCGCGGATTTTTTGGAGCCGTAGACGGGAGTGGGTTCGGCGGCCCGCATGGTGGGGATGTCGTAATCAGGCTCTACGGCATTTTTCAACTCCTCGGCAGTGAAGCCGAGACCCGTCTTTGCAAAGTCCCTAAATCTGGCTTTCCGATCCATTTCCCTGAGGGCCATTTCCACGGCCTCGGTCTTGCTGGCGCAGCCGAACCGCTTCACGACCCGGTCGAGTAATTCCTCGTCGATGTGCATGGTCATTTTCATGCCATACCGAGTATGGCATGGCGGGTAAAAAGTCAACGCCCATGGTTTCATGAGGCCGAAAATAAAGACCTACTCGGCCTCGTCAGCCGTCCCTGCATTGCGGTCAAGTCGCTTTCGCAGGGTAGCGCGGGTGATGCCGAGGAGTTTGGCGGCGCGGACTTGGTTGTCGCCGGTTTTTTGCATGGCGCGGAGCGTGAATTCGCGTTCGATCCAGGGCAGGATGGCGAGGGAGGGGTCTTGGACAGCGGCGTTGAAGAGGATTTCTACGGCGTTGTCTTTGGTGAGTTCGTGGGTCTCGCCAGCGGAGACTCCGCCGATGGCGGCCTCGGGGTCGGTGGTTCCGAGCGGGATGTCCTTCGGCAAAAGCGTGTCGGCGGTGGAGAGGACGGCGGCGCGCTGGAGAGTGTTTTCAAGTTCGCGGACATTCCCGGGCCAGGGGTAGGCCTCGAGCACGCGGACGGCTTCCTCGGAAAGTTTGAGGCGGGGAGAGTGGGAGCGGTTGGCGATTTTTTGCAGGAAATACTCGGAGAGCAACCGAATGTCCTCCACGCGCTGGCGGAGTGGCGGGATGTGGATGCGCACGACATTCAGACGGTAGAATAAATCATCCCGGAAGGTGCGCTTGGCCACCTCTTCTTCCAGGTTGCGGTTCGTAGCGCAGATGATTCGCACATCGGTGTGGAGGGTTTCGTTTCCGCCCACGCGGGAGAATTCCCCTTCCTGTAAAACGCGCAGGAGTTTGCTTTGCACCTGGAGCGGCATTTCACCGATTTCGTCGAGGAAGAGAGTGCCTTTATTGCATTGCTCGAAGCGGCCGATGCGCTGGGCTGTGGCTCCGGTAAAAGCCCCTTTTTCGTGACCGAAAAGCTCGCTCTCCAGGAGATTCTCCGGGATGGCGGCGCAGTTGATGGCGAGGAAAGTTTTGTTGCTCCGTGCGCTATAATTATGGATCGCGACGGCGACGAGTTCCTTGCCCGAGCCGCTCTCGCCGGTGACCATCACCGCAGCCTCGCTGCCTGCCACGCGTCCGATCATTTTGAAGACCTGCTGCATGGCCTCCGAGCGCCCGACGATCTCGTCCTTGTGCTGCTCGACAGTGAGCTGGGGTTTGAAAGTATTCGCCGCCTTGAGTTCCGCAGAGGCCTGGAGCGCGGAATCGGCAACGACCTTGAGATTGAAGGGGAGTTGCTCCTTGCGAACATAATCGAAGGCGCCCACTTTCATGGCCTCGATCACCGATTGGGTGGTGCCGAAGGCGCTCATGAGCACGACGAGGGCGTTTGGCGAGTGCTTGCGGATTCTTACCAAAAGCTCGAGTCCGGTGAATGGGTGGAGATTCGACTCGGCCATGACGAGTTCCGGCTCCTCCATGCAAAAGGTCTTGTAGGCGGCATCGGCGGAGTCCTCCACGAGCACGCGAATTTTCGAACTCTCCAGCTGGTTTTTTGCCCAATCCAGAAAATCACTATCCCGATCCACCACTAAAATTGTCTGCTGCTTTGCCATATCCCCTAAATTTTGAGTGTCGGCATCTAACACCATGGTCCGCCGTGCGAAAGCGATTTCTGGCAAGCAAGGTCTTGCGCGCCGCGCGGCTCCTGCTTTTCTACTCGCGGAAATGTCAGGATTTCGTTTGTTTTTTCTCCTCGTGGCGGTTGTCGCAACGGCCGCAAAGGGCTTTGCCGGGCTGCTTGATGAACTTGATGCCTCCGACCGCGCGAAAGTGCTCGCGGGCCAGCAGGTCGCGTTGCAGGAAGAGGTCGAGGGAAAACCCTGGCCGCGCCTGCGAATCTACCAACTCGTAAGAGCCATGCCGGAAGAGGTCGCTGCGGTGTTTTTCGATTACAACAACTCGAAGACCTTCGTGCCCGATCTCCTGCATTCCAAAATCTCGAAAAAAATCTCCCCGTGTGTGCTGGAGGTGGACTACGAGGTCGATGTGCCGATCTTGGCGGACGAGGCTTACACGGCCCGCAACGACCTGAAGACAACCGAGGATGGCGGCTACCGTGTGTCGTGGAATCTCGTGCGAGCCCTCCAAACCAAGGACGCCACAGGTCATCTCCGGATCGACCCGCATGGCGAGGGCGAATCCATCATTTGTTACACCAACCTTGTGACGCCGAGTTCCGGCATGGCTGGGATTCTCAAGAAAATCGCCATCTCGCGTATGAAGAAAACCGTCGAGGCGATGGTCCACCAGGTTCAAAATCAAAAATCCAATCATCCCAATGACCTTGCTCGACAGGTCGCAGCCCTGCGCGAGGCGATCGCGTCCGAATCCGCCGGCGTCGCCGCACCATGAACAGCTCAAAAAAAACCCAGCTCGGAATCATTTTCCTAACGATCCTCATCAACATGGTGGGCTTCGGAATCGTGATTCCGGTCCTGCCATTCTACGCGACGGAATTCGGTGCCACGCCATTTGAGATCGGCTGGCTTTTCGGAATCTACTCGCTCGTTCAATTCGTCTTCTCGCCTTTCATCGGTCAGCTTTCCGACCGGTTCGGCCGTCGGCCCGTGCTGATCCTGAGCACGCTGGGAACGGCGGCGGGGTTTTTGGTGATGGGCTTCAGTGAGACCCTCTTGATGCTTTTCGTCGGGCGGATCATCGATGGCGTCTCGGGCGGGAGTGTGGGCACCGCGCAGGCTTACATCGCCGACATCACCGGTCCCGAGGAACGCTCGAAGGCGATGGGCCTCATTGGCGCCGCGTTTGGCTTGGGCTTCATTTTCGGCCCCGCGCTCGGCGGAGTGATGGCGGCGTATTTCGGTCACGCGGCACCGATGATTACGGCCGGCGTGCTGGCGATCATCAATGCGCTTTTGATTTTCATCCTGCTGCCCGAATCGCTTTCTAAGGAGCAGCGCGAGAGGTTGCCGAGAGAAAAACTTTTCCCGGGTCTCTTTCGCCACACGCGCACCGCAGAGTATGTCACCTGCGTGACGACCTACTTCATGCTCATCACGGGATTTTCGATCATGACCGCCGTCTTCGCGCTCTTTGTCGCCAATCGCCACGGGTTTGATGAAAAACAAACCGGTTACCTCTACGCCATGCTGGGAATCATCGGAGTATTCATCCAAGGCGGGCTGATCGGGCGTTTGGTCAAGCGATTTGGCGAGGGGCGCGTGGCGACAGTCGGCGCGGCATTGCTCGCGATTGGTTTGTTTTTTGCTCCGCTGGTCAGCGGGCTCGGGGCGTTGTTGCTCGCTTGTGCGGCGATGGCGGTGGGGAACAGCCTCACGAACCCGACGATCTCTGGCATCACCTCGCAATGTGTGGATGCCGACTGGCAGGGCCGCGCGCTCGGCGTGTTGCAATCCAGCGCGAGCCTCGCGCGATTTCTCGGGCCGGTCATCGGCGGCTGGCTCCTCCAACTCGACCTCGCCAGCGGTCCCGGCAACTACGCCAAGAGCCCGCTATGGGCCGCGGCGGCCGTGCTTTTTGTGACCTTCCTGCTCTGCCTGCGCTTGCCGTCTTTTAAAAAAACTCCCGTGCGCCCTTGAGCGGAATGATTTTTCCCGAGCGTTGAACCTGCACAAAAACATCCGCAAACCGCTTTTCGTCCTGATCGTCGTCGGGCTTTGCACGGTCTGGTCGCTTCTTTCGCAGGTGCAAATGCTGAGGCTCCCCGGCTCGGAGACATTCCTCGGCCCAGACGGTGCGCTGGCGTTTCTCGAGAATTACACGATCGATGCGCGACTGAGTTTTCGGGGGCCGATCGAGGCTCCGGTCAATTTGACCTATGTCGATATCGACTCCGAGTCGATCCGTCGGCTGGGAAATTTCCCGTGGAACCGCGAGTTCTTTGCGCTCGCGCTCGATGCGTTGTTCCAGCAAGGCGGGGTCAAGGCAGCCGGGATGGATTTCGTCTTTTCCAATGCTGGAGTTCCCGCGCTGGGCCGCGAGGAGGCGGAGAAAGGAACCCGTGCACTCGGCAAGGCGATCCATACGAATAAAAACATCGTTCTCGCCGCGACCTACGGCACGCAAAACCGCCCGCTCGGTGAGATTTCCTCGTTCCCCTTCGTGTTCGAGCGCCAATACGGCAAAAGCGAAATCGGCCCGCCCGAGCTGCCCGCATTCCCCGTCGTCGGCCCGACCTGGGGCCACATCGGCCTGATCGACACGGTGGGCGAGGATGTGCGCTACCTGCCGTTTTTCGCCAAGACCGATCTGCACCTCTACTACCCGATGTCGCTCAACCTCGCGCTGCTCCACTGGGGCTTGGATTCCAGTGCCGTGAAAATCGAAAATAATCGCATGCGCGTCGTCGCCAAGGACGGTTCGGTCAAAGCCAAAATCCCTCTCGTCATGGGGCAACTCGTCGAGCCGAATTGGTTCAACGCTTGGCATTCGGAAGCCGACCGCCACTTGAGCATCGTCGATGTCATCGCCTTCGGCCAGGCCGCCAAAACCGGCACCCCCGAGGAACAGGAACTCGCTAAAAAATTCTTCGAACCGCTGCGCGACAGCGTCGTTCTCATCGGCCCAGTCGATCCCCTACTGAAAGACCTCAGCGTGATGCCGCTCAGCGGGCAAGCGCCTGTCCCGCGCGTGTCGGTTCACGGGAATCTTCTAAAAACCATCACCTCGGGAAAATTCCTCCACCGACTCCCGCAGGCCGCAAATGTCGCGATCATTTTTGCGCTCGGTTTCTGCGCCACGGCGTTCTCGCTCCTCCCTGAAAAGTTCTCCCGCTCCGCCAAATTCCTCGGCGGTGCTTTCACCCTGCTTTACATCGCTGCCGCGTTTTTTCTATTTCAGCACTACGAACTCCTCATCCCGATCATCGCGCCGGTGGGTGCGGCGATTTCGTGCGGTTTCGCAGGTGCATTTCTCCAACTCTCCAGCCAGGAAGAGCAGAAACGCCGGATCAAGGACATGTTCGGAACCTATCTCTCGCCGGCTCTGGTGGAGCGAATGGTTGAGAGCGGCGAAGAGCCCCAGCTCGGCGGTGTGGATGCCGAGATCACGGCCTTCTTCTCCGATGTCGCAGGCTTCTCCGGTTTCTCCGAACTCCTCACACCCCAGCAACTCGTGGCGTTGATGAACGAATACCTCACCGCCATGACCGACATCCTGATGGAGCAGGGTTGCTATGTGGACAAATACATCGGCGACGCAATTGTCGGTATCTACAATGCCCCCGCAATGGTCGAACACCACGCCTTGCGAGCCTGCGTCACCTCTCAGTTGCTCCGTCAGCGCTTGGCGGAACTGCGGAAAAAATGGGTTTCCGAAGGCGACAAATGGCCGTCGATCGTTGGCCGGATGCGGATGCGGATGGGAATAAACACCGGCTTCGCAACCGTGGGCAACATGGGATCCAATCGCCGCTTCAACTACACGATGATGGGAGACACCGTAAACTTGGCCGCCCGCTGCGAAAGCGGCTCAAAAAGCTACGGCGTTTACACGATGGTCACCGGAGAAACCCGCAAGGCTGCAGAGGCTGCGGGCGATGACTGTGTTTTCCGCTTTCTCGATAAAATCATCGTCAAGGGGCGCTCCGAGCCCGCCGAGATGCACGAGGTCGTTTGCCTCCGGTCGGACATCAATGACGAAACGATAGAGTGCATCAAAATCTACGACGAGGGCACCGCCTACTACCTGACTCAGGAGTGGGACAGAGCAATCGCCGCGTTCGAGCGCTCTGCCCGCCTCGAGTGGAACCGCCCGGAATTAAACCCCGACTCTCACGATACCCCCTCCTCCGTGATGCTCGCCCGCGCCCAGCGTCTAAAGGCCAATCCGCCTCAAGGCCCTTGGACCGGCATTTACAAGATGGAAACTAAATAACGGGCGGTTCCGCCAAATCTTCGACCGCTATGCAGGTTTTTCTTCGAGTCCTACCCTATGTGAGGCGCTATCCGCTTCTGGCCTTCGCCACGCTTTTCTGCGCCGTTGCAGGCACACTCATGGTCATCGTCTTTCCAGCAGTGACCCAGCGGATCGTTGATGAAGTCATCGGCCAACATCGACCCGAACGGCTTTTTCCGCTCATTGCCATCGGGCTCGCGGCCTTCGCGGCCCAGAATGGACTCAACAGCCTGCGCATCCTTTTCAATAACCACTTCGAGCAACGCGTGATTTTTGATCTCCGCAGCGAACTTTACGCGCACATCCAGCGATTACCCCTGCACTGGTTCGATAACCGTTCGACCGGCGACATCATGACGCGCCTCGTCGAGGATGTGACAAATCTCGAGCGCGTGCTGATCGATGGCATTGAGCAGGGCACCGTGGCGATTCTCCAAATCCTCGTCGTCAGCGGGCTCATGCTCGCTTACAGCCCGGTGCTGACCGCTGCCGCCCTTGCGCCGATTCCCTTCCTTGCCGCTGGCGCGATGATCTACACGCTTACGGCCCGGGCCCGCTACCGCAAGCAACGCAAGGCCGTCTCGGCTCTAAACTCCATCCTCCACGATAACATCGCCGGAATCCGACAGATCAAAACTTATACGAGCGAGGATCGTGAACATGCTCGGTTTGACGGCGCGAGCGACAAAGTCCGCCTCGCCACGCTCACGGTGATGAAATCCTGGGCGCTTTATCAACCCGGCATGGAATTCCTCTCGTCGCTTGGGCTGCTGATTGTGGCGGCTGTCGGGACCACCCAGGTCCTCGGCGCTCAACTCGAGATTGGCGCGCTGGTCGCATTTTTTGTTCTTACGCGTTACCTCTATGAGCCGGTCGGGCGTCTCCATCAGCTCAACCAAATTTTCCAATCCGGCCGTGCCGCTGGTGAGCGGGTTTTCGAAATCATGGATTCCCCAACCGAGATCGACGAGGGCGCGGATCAGCCACTCAAGCCGGTCAGCGGGAATGTCGAATACCGCGATGTCTCGTTTTTTTATGATCCCAAACTCCCGGTTCTTCATCAGGTAAGCCTCGAGGCGCGTGCTGGTGAAATGATCGCCCTCGTGGGCCCCACCGGCGCGGGCAAGTCCACGATCGTGAATTTGCTCGTGCGCTTCTATGAGTTCACCAGCGGTGAAATCTCGATCGATGGCACACCCCTGCGAGAAATTCCAAAGCACCACCTCCGTGAAAACATCGCCGTCGTCACCCAGGAGAGCTTTCTCTTCAACGGCACGACCGCCGAAAATCTCCGGATCGGAAAGCCCACCGCCACCGAGGAGGAAATGTGGCACGCTCTCCGCGCCGCGAACGCCGAGGATTTCATTCGACGCCTCCCCGAGGGGCTTCACTCGCGCCTCGGCGAGCGCGGGGTGAAACTCAGCGTTGGCGAGAAACAGCGCCTCTCGATTGCCCGCGCCCTCCTGAAGAATCCGCCGATCCTGATCCTCGACGAGGCGACTGCCAGCGTGGACACCGCCACCGAGCGCCTGATCCAAGAGGCCCTCGACCACCTCATGGAAAACCGCACGAGCTTCGTGATCGCGCACCGGCTTTCCACCGTCCGCCATGCCGACCAAATCCTCGTTCTCGAGCGCGGCCGGATTCTCGAGCGTGGCCGTCACGAGGAACTCCTCGCCCGCGGCGCCCTCTATGCAGACCTCTGCAAAAGCAGCCTAATCGAAAAATAAAACCCCGGCGCGTCAGCGCCATCCGAAAACCCCTTGGAGGGCGGTGCTCCGTCAGCGCCGATTCCTGAGTGAAGCCCTCAACAAAGCACTTTCTCTCACAGCGACACAAAGTCCACGGCGGATCCAAAATGAGACAATAATGGGACTGATCCGGGACTGATCCCCTGTGTCGCGGGGTATTTTGATTTGAGTCAAATCTTTCAGATAGTGATTATCTCAAAGTGAAAATGAATGGATTTTTGAGTTTTGATTAAAAAATCAAACGGATATTAAGCCTCACAGAACACCACCACGAATGGATCCAATACCGTTTTTAGCAAACATTATCTCCCTCTCTCATTCTGATGGGAAACTTTCCGCTACCGAAAACTCCCAACTGGAAGCGATCCGTTCGGAGCTCAATTTCAAAAAAAGCGATTTTGCCAAAGCTAGTGCTCAGTAACAGCTACAATTTCGGATAAAGTCTGAGCAGTTTTATGCGGGCGTCTTCGGTTGTGAAGCGCCAGTTGATGGGGGCGCCACGGTTGTTGCGGTGGTTTTGCCAAGCGGAAGTTT
>JBDKIG010000090.1:0-8986 GCA_039797215.1 Verrucomicrobiota bacterium
CAACGACCTCAACTCCCGCCTCGATTCGCCCGCTTATTCGATGAGCTGGATGGACATGAATAAACAAATTTTCGATGCCATCCGCATGGAGCGTCAGGTCATGTTTTTCATTCTCATGTTTATTATCCTGGTGGCGGCTTTTGGGATCATGAACACCCTTATCACCGTGACGGTGCAAAAGACCCGCGAGATCGGCGTGATGAAGGCCCTCGGGGCACGAACGAACCAGATCGTGGGAGTTTTTCTCGCCCAAGGAATGGTCGTCGGAGTTTTTGGCACGCTCATAGGTCTCGGCCTCGGCATCTCGCTCACCCAATACCGAAACGAGGCGAATCATTTTCTTTCACGCGCCCTGGGGGTGGAGGTCTTTCCAGCGTCGGTCTATCAGTTCAGCGAAATCCCCGCCGAGATCGTTGCGTCGGATGTCGCGATCATTTGCCTGAGCGCGTTTGTGATTTGTTCTGTGGCGGCGCTCATCCCGGCTTGGTTCGCCGCCAAGCTCGACCCGGTGAAGGCACTTCGCCACGAGTGAATTGACAATCCCCGCCGCGTTCTTTTTTATCCCGGCATGACCGAACCCGCCAACGACCCGCAAGATCCGCTCATTCGCATGATTCTGCTTTCTGCCGCCTTTTCCGCCGTCATGGGCTTTATTGCCACCGTTCTCGTGGTTACGGCAATGATTTCGGCAAACTGGAATTTCATGCAGTGGTTGGAGTAGTCGCGTCTCCCGTGCGAACCCCTGCCCCCGCCGCGCAGTAGCACCCCCCGAGCAGGATGATCACTCCTGCCACATAGACCCACAGGAGGGTCAGCATGATAGCCCCGACGGGGCCGTAGATGGCATTGTAGTTCACGAATTTCGTGACATAGGAGCCAAAGAGAGTTTGCCCAAGTTGCAAAGCCAGCGCCACGGAGAGCGACGGCAGCCAGACTTGGCGAAGATAAATACGGCTTCCCGGCGCCAGCATGTAGAGGGCCGAGAGAGCGTAAATCATCAAGCCTCCCGCCAGAAGGAATCGGGCTCCCGAAAACACCAAGGCCAAAATCTCGAAATGGATGCCCGGAATGAGTTGTTCCAAAAAGGAATCAAAGGATCGCACGGTCCGTTCGCCGGCTTGTAGCACCGCGGGAGCGAACAACCCGAATCCCAACGCGCTCGCGATCACGAGCATCATGCCCAGGTTTTTAATCGGAAGTTTCCACCACGGAAGAAGCACACGATGCCACGCGCGATTCACCCCTTGCACCAGCACTTCGAAAAACCGCATCGATCCCCATACGAAAACCAACATGGCCACGGTGCTGACACCTCCTCGAGTCGATTGCAAATTCGCGGCCATTTTCCACACGAGTTCCTGTTGGGCGGCTTCCATGGGGAAAAATTTCTCCACTGTGGAAATCACCTCGTCGGGCCGAACGAACGCCGAACCGATCGTGAGCAACAGCGCAAACAGCGGCACGAGCGAAAACAAGGCGTAGTAAGCGAATGAGGCCGCTCGGTGCCCCCCTTCGATCTCGAAGAAAATCTCGAAGGCATTCCAGGTAACTTGCCAGAAACGGCGCCCGGTTTTTTTGAGCCACTCGAAGATCATGGCTGGGTCTTGCCAGGAAAAAGCGTCTCCCGCATGAGAGAGTAGATTCGCGTATTGTCGAAGGTCCCCTGGACTTTTTCGGAGTTCTTTCCAGCAGCGCGGACGAGAATCCCTCCCGAGGTGTCATGGACCGTTCCCCAGACGATGACAAAGGGATGCCGCTCTCCCAAACGATCGGGTTGCGAGAGGAATTGGGAACCATCGAAAGCGAGACTGTAGGGGGCACCATTCGAATCACGACCATCCAGAGTCTGGTATTTGATCAAGGACGAGGCCGGCTTTCCAAGCACATCCATGGCTCCGGCGGAACTGTCCGCAGCCGTGACCAGAAGCGTATCCTTGTTCCGATCCACATAATCGAGCGCCACGCCGAAGGCGTCATCAGCCCGCTTGAGGGCATCCAAAGCGCCTTGGGCGTTGTTGAAGTTTGAAAAATTGTCGCAACCCTCCTCCTCCACCACGAGCAGAAAGGTCTCGTCCCCAAGAACCCGCAGCGCGACTTGAGTCATCTCGGCGAGAGTGGGAGCCCCCTCCACATAAGTCGGGAGTTTTTCCGCCTTCATCTGAGCTTCCGACATATCGTTAAACGTGTCCTGCGCGGCGAAAATCCCCAGGAGCTTTCGAGTTTTTTCAGGAGTCTCCAGAAGTTCCTTGCGGTCGAACACCACATGGTAGCCCAGCGAGCGGGCTTGTTCGATCAGGTCCAAACCATCCTCGCGGAGGCCCTCTGGCGCGTGGCGGCCTTTTGTCCCATTGGGCAAAAACCATTCCTCGCCACCACTGAGAATCACATCCACGCCCGATCCGACGAGTTGGTTCACGATCTCGGCGAAATCCTTACGATCTCCGGCACTGGTCACGAAGCAAGCCGTGCCTGGCTCCACCGCGCTGCCGGAATTGACCAACCCCGTGCGAAGCCCGGCCTCGATGGCTTCGTGCATGATACTGGCCCGCTGGCCCGAAGCCGCTACCGGTCGCCCCTGACTTTTTCCATCCGTGCCGAAGGCATTGGAGTCCACTTTCACACCATAAGCATGCGTGGTGGCGCCGCCATTGGAGGTCGCGGAGAGCGCGTCCGCCATGTGCCCGCGATAAACGGCAATCGCCGGAATCCGGTCCCAGTTCAAATCCGCATCCGGTCCCGCCCAGAAAAATCGGGCCGCCTGCCAGTGCGAAATCCCCGCCCCATCGGGATGGATAAAAATCACGCTTCCCGCATGAAGATTTGTCAGGGTGAGCAAGGCCACAATGCATATGGTGCGAAACATCCGGCGACAATGAGCACCCCCATCCGCGCGCGCAATTCCGGATTCGTGGCAAAACCGAACAAATGAGTTGCCACAACGCCTGCGGGAATTTAGTTTCTCGGCTCCTTTTTAGGAGTCTTAGCTCAATTGGTCAGAGCGCCGCCCTGTCACGGCGGAGGTTGCGGGTTCGAGCCCCGTAGACTCCGGTTCTTTTTTCTCTCCTAGAAAAAACATACGGATCCGCATTCAGCCTCGCTTTGCGGGAGATTTCATCCCCTCTTAAACCCAGAGTCGGCGGTCGAGCGAACGGTATTGGATCGCCTCGCCAATGTGGTCGGCCGTGATGGCCTCGGACTCGGCGAGGTCGGCGATCGTTCGGGAGACTTTGAGGATGCGGTCGTAGGCGCGGGCGCTGAGGTGGAGATCCTCCATGGCGTGCCGGAGCATTTCGGTGGAGGCCGCGTCGAGGGCGCAGAACTTTTTGATCTGGCTGTGGCCCATGCGGGCGTTTGCTGGGGTTTTCCCGTGTTCTAAGAAACGGCGTTTTTGAATTTCCCGGCAGCGCAACACTCTCTCGCGGATGCCGGCGGAGGTTTCCCCTGAACCGCCCCCGGAGAGTTCCTTGAAAGCCACGGCGGGGGCTTCGACATGGATGTCGATCCGATCGAGCAGCGGGCCGGAAATGCGGTTGCGATAGCGTTCAATCTGGGCGGGCGAGCATCGACACTCGCGCTGCGGATCTCCGAAAAATCCACAGGGGCAGGGATTCATCGCGGCGATGAGGACAAAGCCGGCAGGGAAGGTCATCGTGCCCGCAGCACGGCTGATTGTGACTTTTCCATCCTCCAGCGGCTGCCTCATGACCTCGAGCGTGGAGCGTTTGAACTCGGGCAACTCGTCGAGGAAGAGAACACCATTGTGGGCGACACTGACTTCGCCCGGTGTGGGATTGGTGGAACCTCCAAGAAGGCCGATGTCGCTGATCGTGTGGTGCGGGGCGCGAAAGGGGCGATGGGCTACGAAGGCATTCTTTTCGTCGAGCAGACCACAGACGCTGTGGATTTTCGTCGTCTCGATCGCTTCGTCGAGCGTCATGGCCGGCATGATGGTGGGAATGCGCTTGGCGAGCATGCTTTTCCCCGAACCCGGCGGGCCGATGAGAAGAAGGTTGTGAGAGCCCGCGATGGCGACCTCGATGGCGCGTTTGACTTGGTGTTGGCCCTTGACCTCGGAAAAATCGACCTCGGCAGATGAGATGGAGTCGAGGAGCTCAGAGGCATCCGCGCGCGCGGGAGGGAGGTCGATTTTGCGAGCGAGGAATTCATAGGCTTCGCGAAGGTTCTTCACTCCATAAACCTCGATACCCTCCACAATCGAGGCCTCCGCGGCATTCGCAGCGGGGAGGATGACGGCTTTTTTTCCTCGGGCACGGGCCTCGACGGCAATCGGAAGGGCTCCTTTGATGGGGCGGATCTCGCCGGTGAGGGCCAACTCGCCGACGACATAGCATCTCTCGAGTCGGGGGAGTTCCGCGCGTTCGGCCGAGGCCACCATCCCCACGGCAATCGGAAGATCAAAACTCGGTCCCTCTTTTTTGATATCGGCTGGGGCCAGATTGATCGTCGTTCGCTCGCGCGGCCAGCGCAGGCCGCTGTTCACAATCGCGGTGGTCACGCGGTCCTTGCTCTCGCGCACGGCGGCATCGGGGAGCCCGACCACGATCACAACGGGATTTCCCGCTCCGGTATTTACCTCGACCTCCACCTCAGTGGCTTCGACCCCCTGAACAGCGGCGGAGAAAACGCGGGTAAGCATTCGCAAGGACTAGCAGAGACCCGGTGTGTGGTTGCAAGCCGCGAGTGCTGGCGGATTCGCAGCGGGGCATGTTAAAAAACTCAGATGTCGAATCCCTACGAAACCCACCGCCTGGTCGGAGAGTATTTATTTTTCCACTACGCCGGGTTCGAGGAGGCGGCCGGAAATCTTCCGGTCCCGCGCGAAGCATGGGGATTTGCGGAACGGGCCGTGACGGAGTTGCTGAGTGACTCGGGGGCGATGGAATCCGCTCTGGATGTGGGTTGCGCGGTTGGGCGGTCTTCTTTCGAACTCGCACGGCGGGCAAAACGAGTCGTTAGCGTGGATTATTCGCGGGCTTTTGTTGACGCCTGCAAAACCATCCAATCCGCCGGCGAGATGTCGGGCGAGGTTTTGGCGGAAGGCGAGCGGATCCAGGAATTCCTCGCCAAGGTTCCCGCGGAGATCGATCGCGGGCGGGTGGAGTTTCTTGTGGGAGATGCCATGGACCTTCCGGATCTCGGAGCATTCGATGTCGTGCTGGCAGCGAACCTGATTTGCCGATTACCCGATCCAAGGAAATTTCTGGCGCGCCTGCCGTCCCTCGTAAAACCCGGCGGGCAACTCCTGCTGGCCACTCCATTTTCCTGGCTCGAGGAATTCACTCCACGAGAGCATTGGCTCGGCGGCCGCCGGGATTCGCCTTCCTCTTTCGAGGTTCTCAGCCAAATTCTGAAACCCGACTTCGACCTTGAAACCACAACCAACCTCCCATTTTTGATTCGTGAACATTCCCGAAAATTCCAATACGGCATCTCCTTCGGATCGCGCTGGCGTCGGCGTTGATTGGGAGGCGCGCTACCAAGCGGGCGACACGCCCTGGGAAAAAGGCGCGCCGCATCCAGCCCTCGTCTCCTGGCTCCGCCAAAATCCCCTCCCCGGCCGTGTGCTCGTCCCCGGCAGCGGGGCGGGCCACGATGTCCGAGAAATCTCCCGCCATCCCGCCAGCGAGGCGGTGGGGGTGGACATCGCCCAATCCGCGATCACGCGAGCGAGAAGTTATCCCTCCATGGGTCAGGAGACTTATGTGCTGGGGGATTTTTTAGCGGGCGATGCCCAGGGTCTTGGGAAATTCGACGCCTTGGTCGAGCACACTTGTTTTTGCGCGATTCACCCCACGCGGCGCGAAGACTATGCCCGCGAGGCTGCTGCGGCGCTGAGGTCTGGAGGGCTGCTGGTGGGAGTTTTTTATGGAAACCCCGACAACCCGGAACCCGACTCGCCGCCATTTGAGAGTCCAGCCAATGTGGTGAAGGAGTTTTTTGCGCGGGATTTCGAGGTGATGGAAGAAACCTCCCCCGTTCCGACCTATCCTGGCCGCGAGGGGCGCGAGTATTTGCTGGTTTTGCGGAGGCGCTGAGGAGGGTTGGCCTGACGCCAAGTTCTCGCACTTTTTCTTTCACCACCCATCGGATATGGCATTTTGTTACCACTCATGAGTAACACCTCCTCGGATTCGCCGATCCTCCACGAGCCAGTTGGAACGACTTTCAAGGTCGCATCGGCGTTGTTGGCCGCTTTTCTAGTCCTGCAAATTGCGGCGGTAACTTGGTATTTCCTCCCGCGACTCCAGCAAGCCATCGTCAGCCAAGCCGTGGCCGAAAAACCGCCCGAAGCCAAAGTGGAACCTGCCGTGGCTGCCGCGACACCAGTCCCCCAGCCCACCGCCGCCCCCACACCACAGCAACCAGACGACGCAACCTACGAGAAAATCACAGCGCTCGTGGCCGAGTCGGATAAGGCTTTTCGAATCGGGGAATACGACATCGGGTTGGAAAAAATCCGTCAGGCCGATCGCCTCTTGCCGAACGATGCAGGCATCCTCCTTCGCATCGCCCGACTGCATGAAAAACGCAATGAAACCGAAGATGCCGCGTCTATTTATAATACAGTTCTCGCCCTGCCGGATTTGGGTCAGGAGTTGCGCACACAGACTCGCCGCAAGCTAGGGATGCTGGAAAATGCCAAAGCCCAGGCCCAAGCCGCTCCGACCATGGTCGCCGCCGAGAAAGGTGCGGACGCCCGTGACGAGTTCGGCCTCCAACCCGGAGCCATCCTCGGGATCGTGGATACCAAGCTGATTGATGGCCCAGAGGGTAAAAAAAGCCTCCGCATCTCGATCAAATCCCGCCCCGGCCAGACGATCAATTCCGAGCAAATGCGAGTTCATGTTTACTTCTATGACAAGGATCCGGCTGGAAACATCGAACTCACCGAGTCGGACATCCTCACCGACTGGATCAGCCTGCCGGTGAATTGGAGTGAGAACGAGCCAGAAATCCTCGACACCACCTACACCCCGCCGTCCGATCCGAGCTTCTCATTCGTCGGATATGTGGTCGGCATCTACTACACCGGGGAACTCCAAGACACCCGCGCGAACCCCGGTTCCCTCGCCACCGAGCACCCCTTGCCTCTCTATCTTACTAACGAGAATCCGTGAAAGTTTTTGCGGCACTCAATGAGGCTTCCTCCGCCGAGGCGGTGGCGTCCTTGTTTGTCGAGCTAAGCTGGCCCCACCCGTCGATGGCATTCGATACCGACGAGGCCATTCGGGAGATCGAGGCCGCGGGAGGTTGCGATCTATTGGTCTTGGATGTCTTCCTCTCGCCGCTCGGGGGATTCACTCTTCGCGATATCCTCCGCGCCCGCTATCCTGCGATGAAGACGATTTTCGTCTCCTCTCGGGACATCTCGGCCTATGCAGGGCTTTTGCAAGGCACTCCATTTCTCCCACTCCCCCTGGAGACAAACGCCCTTCGCAACTGCTTGGAATCCATGTTCCCCGCCCCAGCAGCAGCCCCTTTGAGCGGGACGATTTTCGGCAATTTCCATGTCCGCGAAAAACTCGGCGAGCAGAATGGAGTCGAAATTTTCCGAGCCCGAAAAACCCACAGCGGCCATCAAGTGATGCTCCATGTGTTGATTCAGGAAAATCCACCGCGCCAAAGAAAAGGCGCGGCGTTTTTGGATGAAGCTCAAGCCAAGATGCGACGCATCCACCCTCGAATCCTGGAGGTTTTAGAAACCGGAATCGCCGAGGGCCGCGAGTATTTCACCACGCCATTTTTGGGTGGTGACACACTGGAATCCATTCTGGCCCATGGCGGCACGATCGATGCCTCCTCCGCGCTTCAGATTCTCGGATTGGTCGCCGAAGTTTTCGGGGAGTGTGATCGAAAGCACATCCCACTAGGCCCTCTGACCTCCTCGGCGATCCTTTTGCCCAAAAACGCTCTTCCCCGCCTCGCCAACCTCGCCCTTACCGGAGAGGGTCCTGCTCCAAATCCCAGCCTATCGATGCAGACCCTCGGCCGTTTGATCCTCGAGGCCTTGGACTCCACCCCCGCTTCCGAGTCGGCGCGCCGCGTCGCCCTGAGATTGACGGATGCCGAGACGAATCCTTTGAGCTGGGAAGAGCTCGAAAATCTCTCGTGCCCCGCCCCACCCCAGCCTCCACCGACTCGCACCGCGCCCCCGCCAACCCCTCCACCACCGAAAAAACACATCTCCACTCCGATTATCGCCGGCTCATTGCTCGTCGTGAGCGCGGCGGTCGGCCTCTGGTTTTTCATGAGGCCCTCGACGATTGAGGTCCAAGTCCCCGATCTCGGCGCCCTTGTGGAAATTCCCGCCGGACCATTCGACTTCCAAGGCCAGCCTGCCAGCCTTCCGGCGTTCTATATTTCCAAATACGAAGTCACGATTGCCGAATATCAAAAGTTCCTCGAGGACCTCGAACGCCACCCCGAAAAGAGCGCCGAGATCGCCCATCCGTTCCAACCCTCCGGCAAGTCCCATGTGCCAAAAGGCTGGGCGGACCAAACCCAAGTCACGCCTCCGACCCCCGGTTATTTCAAACGCGCCATCCGTGAGGGGCAATATCTCGGTGCTCCACTCACGCCCGACTCTCCGGTTTTCGGAGTCGATTGGTTCGACGCCTACGCCTACGCGAAATGGGCCGGACGCCGCCTTCCCACCGAGCGGGAATGGGAAAAAGCCGCCCGCGGCCGAGCCACCTCGCGTCACCCGTGGGGGGATGCGGATTCCGAGGAACTGGCGAATCTCGGCTTCGACTTCACCCCCAGCCCCGATGCCAAGATCGGCGGGGAGAAGGACGGCTTCAAACGATGGAGCCGCGTGGATTTGCCGTCCACCGATCGCAGCGATTACGGAGTCCACGGCATGGCGGGCAATGTTTCGGAGTGGACCGCGATTTGGGTGAAAGATGGAACTGGCCAGCGAGTCCCCGTTTCTCGCGGCGGCCACTGGATGGCTGGCTTTGGAAAT
>JBDKIG010000091.1:0-8801 GCA_039797215.1 Verrucomicrobiota bacterium
TCCTCGATCGGATAAGTGGCGTCCTCCAGAGCGGCGGCGACCATGAGACCCTCGCCTCCCTGAAAACGGCTGAAGAGCCGGCCGCGTGGAGTCGGTGCGCCGCTGTCATCCACCAGACCGAGTTTTCGCCAAGCGTAGGCCGCGGATCCCGGGGGCGGGTTGAACACAAGCGACTCGCCAACCTCGAAGGACGAACTCACCCGTCGCCGGGGAGGATCGAGCAGCGCGGTGCCGTCGGGGAGGAGGAGCGCGCTAACGGGAATTTTTTCCAGGGAAAGGCGCGCCATGAGGTTCGGGCCATGGCAGGCGGTGGAGTGGAAAACTCCGGTCGACCAGTGGGATTCCAGAAGCGGGATGATATCGCGGATCAATTCGTCTTCGGTGAATATCTCGGTTTTGCGCAGCCCAAGGAGTTTTTGAATCCAAGGCAGTGGCTGGAAATGAGTGCCCGCGAGACGCGCGATGGATACTTCCTTTCCATAGACAAAACTCCGCCCCTTGCGGATTTTGCACGCTCTGCCGTGGGGCAAGAGATCGAGGCTGCGAGGGGCACGCAGCGCGGGAATCCATCGTTCCTTGTGCCGAGCGAGACACTCGCCAAGGGGGAGGGTTTGCTCCGCGGCGGTTTTGAGTAGATGCCAGCGATCGGCGAGTCCGAGAAACTCGACTCTCGTCGGACCATGACGCTCGCTGGATTTAGAGATTTCCAGGGCGTTTGCCAAATCAGGGGTGATCTTTTGGCGGCTGAAAAGCCTTTCGCAAACGAGAGCTGCCCGGGCGAGGGGGCTTTTGCCATCAGAGGATTCCGCTTCCATGACGCGTAGCAAGGTTGGCCAATCCATTTGGTTCACCCGCCGGAGTTGGCGTGGGGAGGCGTCCAGAAGGCTGGGGAGATTTTGGGCAGTTAGAACAAATCCCCGTTCATCAAGGCCTCTTCGTCCGGCTCGGCCAAACATCTGCAGCAACTCGTCGGAGCGGAGTTCGCGTTGGAAACGGGCGTCTCCGTAGCTGGTCGAGGTGACCATGACGGAACGCACAGAAAAATTGATCCCCGCCGCGAGGCCGGTGGTGGCCACGATGACATGGAGCTTGCCGGCTTTGCCAAGCGGTTCGATCCAATCTGCGCGGGCGGAGTAGGGAAGGCCGCTGTGATGATAGGCGACGCGGTGTTGCAGGAGTCGGGCAAGGTCGCGGCCAAGGAGGTTTTGGTCTTCGGGAGCCATGCGCAGCGGGCTGTCCACAGGCAGGGCGGCCGCGATCTGAGTTGCCATTTTTTCCGCATCGCGGCGCCGCGGGGCAAACAGCAGAAGCGGCGTGAGACCGGCTTGGAGTGCGGCTACAGCCACCCGTGGCCAGAAGCCATGCACGGAATCCGGCACGCGTGGCAGATTTTCGATCGGCAATTGGTCCAGAGGAACCGGACGCTCTTTCACTTGGATCAACTCCACGCGCCGCCCGAGCCTTTTCAGCCACTCCACGATATCCGCAGGGTTCCGCACACTGCCACTCAGGAGCAGGAGGCGGGTGGATGCCGGAGGAAGCGCCATGGCCATTTCGTAGTTCAACCCCCGCTGGGCATCCGCGAGCATTTGGTATTCGTCGAGAATGAGGAAACCTGGGGCATTTCCGCTGAGAATGCGCTCACGCTGGGTCTCGAGTGTCGCGACCAAAACGGGGGCGTGGAGATTCTCCGCGAGATCGCCTGTGGCGATGCCGACATTCCATCCGAGGGATTTCCACTCCCGCCATTTGTCGTTCGCCAGCGCGCGCGTTGGCACGGTGTAAACGGCCTGTCCGAGGCGGGCGGCTTCGGGTGTTTTCAGAAAAAGCTCAAAGACCCGCGTTTTGCCGGCACCTGTCGGCGCATCGATGATCACATCCGCACCGCTCTTGAGGTGACGCACCGCATCCTGCTGCCAGAGATCCGGCAAATTCAAGGGAGCGAACGGAACCTGGAAACTTGTGGAGTTCAAAATCCGCGAACCTCAGGCTGGTATGGAGCAGGTTGTTGGAATTCAACAGGCGGCTCCTTGGCATCGATGGCCTCTGGGTCTTTGCTCATAAAATTCGAGTGATGGTCCACAAGGAAACCGGGATTCGGAAAAGATCACCCTCCTATTGCAGCACCAGAGCGTCAAGGATCCAAAGGACGACATGACCGTGAAACCTGGCATCGGGGATTTCGGGAGTTTTGCTGAAACTAAGACTTCCTCACCGCCATTCCGGCGGGCGCTGTAGTCGGGCCAACTACTGCATGCACTCACCCCATTCAAATATGTGAATATGTGGGACTGACTCCGATGATCAGTTGCAAGGTCATTGGCCTACGCTAATCTGGCACCCTATGGATCAAATGTCTTCCAACCTCGCCAAAATCCTCGCACCCCTTGTCATTCTCCTCGTCGCCGCGTTCGCGATCCTTTCGAGCATGACAGTCATCGTCGAGAGCGGCCATGTCGGAGTGGTGCGAACCCTCGGTGCCGTTCAGCCCGAGGCGCTGCGCGAGGGATTTCATTTCAAGAAGCCCTTTATCGACAAAGTCGAGCAGATGGACATCCGCCTCACGGCTAGCCGCGAGCAGTCCACAGCCGCTTCGAAAGACCTCCAAACCGTCACCACGCAGGTCACCACCCAGTTTTCCCTCAACGGCGACATGGCCCCGCAGATCTACCAGAAAATCGGCACGCTTCCGAAGGTCGCCGTCTCCCTCGTTCAGCCGGCCATTCAGGAATGCGTGAAGGGCGTCACCGCCAAATTCACCGCCGAGGAACTCGTGACAAAGCGCGAGTTCGTGAAGCAGCAAATTCAGGAGGCCCTTACCAACTTCCTCAACAATACGCTTCGCGAAAAAGATCTCCTGAACTCGATCAATATCGCCAACCTTGCCATCACCGATTTCAATTTCTCCGACGAGTTCAACCGCGCCATTGAGGCGAAGGTGAAGGCCGAGCAGATGGCCCTCCAGGCGAAGAACGAAAAAATCATGCGCGTCACTCAGGCCGAAGCCGCTTCCGAGGAACGCAAACTCGCCGCTTCCGCAGAGGCCTTCTCCACAGAGGTCCAATCCAAGGCCCGCGCCGACGCCATTCAGCGCGAATCCGAAGCTCTGCAGCAAAGCCCGCAAATCATTCGCCTCCGAGCCATCGAGAAATGGGACGGCACACTTCCCCGCATCACCGGCCAATCCGCTATTCCCTTCCTGAACATCGAGGAGGTCGCCCGCGACACCCCTCCCCGCCCGACTCCCTAGGGCAAGGGTCAGTCCCACATATTGACTTATTTTCAGGTTCAGCGAGGATTTTTTCCATGGCCAGACAACTGAGAGTCGAATACGCGGGGGCGATTTACCATGTGATGAGTCGGGGGGACCGGCAGGAGTCGATCTTTTGGGATGACGAGGATCGGCGGCGGTTTTTGGGGACGCTCGGGGAGGCTTGCGCGCGGGGCGGCTGGCAGGTGCATGCGTATTGCCTGATGGGAAATCATTTTCATCTGGTGCTGGAAACTCCCCAACCGACGCTGGTGGCGGGAATGAAGTGGTTTTTGGGAACCTACACGCAGCGGTTCAATGCGCGGCACCGCTTGCGCGGGCATCTCTTTGCGGGGCGCTACAAGTCGCTGCTCGTGGATGGCTCGGACGACATGTATTTGCGGGTGGTCTGCGACTATGTGCATTTGAATCCGGTGCGAGCGGGGTTGATCGCGGCGGATGGGAAATTGGCGGACTACGCGTGGAGCAGTTTCCCGGAGTATTTGAAGGAGCCTGATCAACGGCCTGGGTGGTTGAGGGTGGATCGGCTGCTGGGGGAGCTGGGTATCCGACGGGACGATGCGGCGGGTCGGCGGGAGTTTCAGGAGACGATGGAGGCGCGGTGTCGCGTGGAGGGGTATGCGGACGAGGAACTCTGGAGCGGCATTCGGCGGGGATGGAAATTTGGCTCGGAGGATTTTCTGGGGAAGTTGATGGAGACCAAGGCAGCGGCGGGGGCGAACACTGAGATTCACGGCGGCAAGGCGGTGGCAGAAACGATGGAGGAAAAAGCGCGGCGTCTCATCGGGGAGTTTTTGGGAAAAAGGGGAACGGGGATTGAAGAGTTGAGGGCGCGAAGCAAAGGCGATGCGCTGAAAATCGAGCTCGCCGGCGAGCTCAGAAAAAACACGGCGATGTCGATGGCATGGATCGCGAAAGAACTCCACGCCGGCGCTCCGAATAGCGTGTGGAATGCGCTGGCAAAGTGGCGGAGGAGCCAGCAAGTGTGAATATGCGGGACTGACCCCCGGCTGGAGAATCGCGTAGCTGCTCAGGCGGGGTTGTGCGAATCTGCCGCACATGAACCGCTCCGAACGCGCGAAGGAATTGCTGAAACGACTGCCGAAAATTTATCCCGATGCTCATTGCGAGCTCGACCACTCGAATCCGCTGGAACTCCTCGTCGCCACCATCCTCAGCGCGCAATGCACCGATAAGCGCGTGAATCTCGTGACGAGCGAGCTATTTCAGCGGTGTCGCACGGCGCAAGATTACGCCGCGATTTCGCAGGAGGAGCTCGAGGGCATTGTCCGCTCCACGGGATTCTATCGGAACAAGGCGAAAAACATTCGCGCCATGGGCCAAGTGCTCGTCGAGCGGCATTCGGGCGAGGTTCCCGATACCCTGGCAGAACTCGCCGCCATTCCCGGCGCGGGACGCAAAACGGCCAATGTCGTCCTCGGAAATGCCTTTTCTAAAAATGAAGGTGTCGTCGTGGATACCCATGTCGGCCGTCTTTCCCAGCGCCTCGGCCTCACCAAATTCAGCGACCCGATCCGCATCGAGCAGGACTTGATGAAACTCTTCCCGCAGGCGTGTTGGACCGACCTGAGCCACTGGCTGATCTTCCACGGCCGCCGGCGCTGTGCCGCGCGCAAGCCGGATTGCGCGAATTGCGAGCTGAGCGATTTCTGCCCGACAGCGAATCAAGCGCCCAAGACGACGCGGGCTGCTTCCAAGCCAGACTGAATCGCAGCTTGAATACTCGAGCCATTTTTCCAATCCCCACAAGCGAGAACGCCATTTGGCAAAAGAGGCTTGGGTTTTGAGGCGAATCCGGGCGGCTGGTCAGGGACAGCGTTTGGAACAAAAATCGTCTCCAGGGGAATGAGAGATTCTCGCGCATGGGGAAAAATGGCGGCGATTTCCTGAGCGGCGCTGGAGAGAAGTTCAGCGCGGTCCAGTCCCTCAAAATTCAGAATCGAAGCCGAGACAAGATGCCAGCCGTCCGGAGCAAATTCCGGCGCGATATTGGTGATCTGAACGAAGTGACGAACGAGGCGGCCGGCACCTGCGGGAAGAACGAGGCAAGGCCGATCGTAGAGGGAGGTTTTGGTTTTAAAATAAACAACCGCCACGCCACGCGGTGCAGGGGGCGGCGGCTGGTGGAGGAGTTGGCAAAGCGAGGATTCATCGAGGGCCAGCACGAGCCGCGAGAAAGGGAGGATTTCACCGGACTCGAGAATCACACGCTCACCATCGATCGCGATGACTTTGGTGTTCAGCCGGATTTTTTTCAGGGGGAGTTGTGCACCGATGGCCTCGGGCAGAGCTTGGATGCCGCCAGCGGGAATCCACGCGCGGCCGGTAGCGAATTTTTTGAGGTAGTATCGAAAAAGTGCGGAGCTGGTAGTGAGATCGTTATCGAGTAGCACGCCGCCGAAAAATGGCTGGGCGAACCGAGAGAGGAATTCGTCGGAATAGCCGCGCCGAAGCAGAAACTCACGGGTGGAGAGATCGTTTGCCGAAGCGCAGGCGCCGAGGAGTGCGCGGTCCGAGGAGAGAAGAACTTCCGCTCCCAATCGCGCGAGGCGGAGTTTGTCACCGAACGACAAGGCGTCGCCCGCGATGGCGACAAGGGGATTTTCGAGTGGGCTGGCGAGGTGGGAGAATTTGCCGGAGTGGTGGATCCACGCGCCGGACTCGAACCAGCGAGGCTGCAGCGCCTCAACATCCACAACCTCCCCGACCGCTCGATACGAGCTGAGCACGACTTGGAATCCATGATCGAGCGTAAACCCGTCGCGCCGCGTGGTGCGCTGGCGTCCCCCAACCTGCGGTGCGGCCTCGAGCAAAAGAAAATCCCGCCCTGCGCGTTGTAGCTCCAGCCCACAAGAGAGTCCCGACAAACCAGCGCCGACGATGAGAATCATGCGGTCAGCGAGGGAGGTTTTCTAGGATATCGGCGGCGAAGGGATCGCCATCCTCAGCCAACTCGCGGAGATAGCGGAGGCCGAGTTGGCGGACTGACTCGTCGGGGTGCGCCAGCGCGGCTTCCGCGACTTTTGGGGAGGGAAAGCGTTGGAGTGTTTCTGCAGCCTTGTGGGAGGGGGCAAATGGTAACTCCTGGATTCGATAGGAAATCCACATCGCGTCGGCCACGCAGGTGACCTCGCCCTGCGGCCGTGAGACGGAGTTGTCGGGAATTTGTTTGCGGCCTTCGGCGATGGCGGTGTTAACGGGCGGCTTGCCTTGCAGTCGCCGCAGGAGAGCACGCGACTTCATCCGCGAGTAGAGCAGTTTCTGCCTTTCGACATCGGGTCGGTATTGGCGCATGGGGTCAGGCAAGAGCGCGGTTAAGGGCGCTGATGATGGCGTGGATCGAGGCGAGTTCGATGTTCGTGTCGCTGCCAACGCCGTAGAAGGCGCGATTACCGGAGGCTTTGATTTCGATGTAGCTCACCGCGCGGGCGTCGGCGCCGGCTCCGAGGGAGTGCTCGGAGTAGTTAAGGATTTCGACGGGTGGGAGTGTGGTTTTCGCGAGGCAATCGACGAATGCGGCGATCGGGCCGTTGCCTGTGCCACGGACTGTTTGGGTTTTCCCGCTAATCTCGAGGTCAGCTTCGACTGTGACCTGCTCGGCGCGCTCGATAGCACGGAATTCCCCGAGGCGGACGGCGCCGGAGCGGATGACGAAGGTTTTTTGGAAGAGTTCAAAAATCTCCTCTGGCTCGAGCTCGGTGCCTTTTTCGTCAGAGACGGTGTTGACGAGGCGGCCGAGTTCTTTTTGGAGGCCTTTGGGAAGCTGGTAACCAAATTCCTTTTCGAGGACATAGGCGACGCCGCCTTTGCCGGATTGGGAGTTGATGCGAACGATCGCCTTGTAGCTGCGGCCGACATCGGCGGGGTCGATCGGAATGTAGAGCACATCCCATGGCTGGCCGGGACTCTGGCGGGCCCAGGATTTTTTGATGGCGTCCTGGTGCGAACCGCTGAAGGCCGTGAAGGCGAGGTCACCGGCGTAGGGGTGGCGCGGGTGGACCTCCATGCGGGTGCAGCGCTCGTAGATTTCGCGGATGGCGTTGAGCTTTCCAAAATCCAGGCCGGGGTGGATGCCGTGCGTGTAGAGGTTCAGCGCAACGGTGACGATGTCGAGGTTGCCCGTGCGCTCGCCGACGCCAAAGAGGGTTCCTTCGACGCGGTCGGCTCCGGCGAGCAGGCCGAGCTCGGTGGCGGCGGTGCCAGTGCCACGGTCGTTGTGGGTGTGGAGCGAGAGGATGGTCAAGTCGCGTCGCGTGAGGTGGCGCGACATCCACTCGATCTGGTCGGCGTGGATGTTCGGCGTCGCGTATTCGACGGTCGCGGGGAGGTTGAGGATGATCTTGTTGTCAGGCGTCGGCTGCCAGACATCGGTGACGGCTTCGCAGATATGCAGGGCGAAATCGAGCTCCGTGCTCGTGAAGCTCTCGGGCGAGTATTCGAGTTGGATGCGCGAGCCGGCATCAACGAGCGGGCGCATCGTTTTTTTCAAAAACGAAACGGCGTGGGTAGCTATGCTGACGATTTGCTCGCGGGTGGAGCCGAAGACATAGTCGCGCTGTTTCGGCGAGGTGGAGTTGTAGAGATGGAAAATGATGTTCCGCGCGCCGCTCAGGGCCTCGAGCGAGCGGGTGATGAGATCCTCCCGGCATTGGCAGAGGATTTGGATCGAGACATCGGCGGGGATGCAGTCCTCCTCAATGAGGCGTCGGCAAAAATCGAACTCGATCTGCGAGGCGGAGGGGAAGCCGATCTCGATTTGTTTGAAGCCGATGCCGACGAGCATTTCGAAATACTCGAGCTTCTCCTCGACGCTCATCGGCTGGGCGAGGGCCTGGTTGCCGTCGCGCAAATCCACGCTGCACCAGATCGGTGCGCTGCTCAGGACGCGGCTCGGCCATTGGCGGTCGGGCAGGTCGACCTGCGGAAACGGCCGGTATTTCGTGACGGGTGGTGGTTGCATTGGGGCAAAACCTAGCACCGCTTCGCGAGGCGCGCCAAGAGTGGAACTCGGCGGTGGAAAACACAGCCGCTTGATTGCCAAAAACGCCTCGCACGGCGGGTGGGGATTTGCTTGCTTGAGTCCGTGAAGAAAATCCTTCTGGTCGAGGATAACGAAATGAACCGCGACATGCTCTCGCGCCGCTTGGCGAAGCGGGGCTATGCGGTGGTCATGGCAGTCGATGGCGCGGAGGGGGTGGCCATGGCGCGCTCCGAATCGCCGGACCTCGTTCTGATGGATATGGGCCTGCCGGTGATGGACGGTTGGACCGCGACGCGCCACATCAAAGCCGACCCTGCCACGGCACGGATTCCTGTGCTCGCGCTCACCGCCGAGACGATGGAAAGCGACCGTGAAAAATGCCTCGCGGCGGGTTGCGACGAATACGACACGAAGCCGGTTGATCTCGAGCGCTTGATCGGAAAAATGGAAGCGCTTCTCGCTGGTGCGAAATCCCATTCCTCCTTGGCGAGCCCTAGTGCTTCATCGGCCGGGAGTTTGAGCCACGAA
>JBDKIG010000092.1:0-8760 GCA_039797215.1 Verrucomicrobiota bacterium
GCGGTCATTGGCCATACCGTCGCCGAACAACTCTGGCCGGGAACTCCCGCCGCCGACATGATTGGCCGCACAATCCTCCTCGACCAAACCCCGTTTGAGGTGGTTGGCGTGTTGCCACTCTACGAGCAGGAGGAGGACGCCCGCGCGCGCAAACTAGGGAAAAAGCCCCGCAAGCGCCGCTGGGACCCCTTCCGACAAAAAAACGAAGCAGTCCTGATCCCCTTCAGCACGATGTTCCACGAATTCCGCTCCGGGGCGTTTCCCGAGGATTCGATGGACTCTCTCAAACTCGACGCGATGACCGTGCGGATCGGCAATCTCGACCACTTCCGCGCCGCCCTCGGCCAGGTCCGCTCGGTGCTCGACCTCTCCCACCGGGGGGTGGACGACTATGATCTCGAAACGCGCGAGGATTGGTTCAACCGCATTGAATCCAGCGTCCGCGCCACCAGGCTTAGCGGCGGGTTGATTTCCGCCATCAGCCTGATCGTCGGTGGAATCGGGATCATGAACATCATGCTCGCGAGCATCTCCGAACGCATCCGGGAATTCGGCATCCGCCTCGCCGTCGGCGCCAGGCCCCGCGATATTTTCCGGCAAATCCTCGTCGAGAGCATGCTCATCTCCCTCCTCGGCGGCCTCCTCGGCGTCGTCGCCTCCCTCGGCCTCATCGAAATTCTAAAAATGATCTCCCCCACCGAGAATGTCCCGGTGCTCACCACCGGAAGCATCCTTTTCAGCGTCGCCTTCGCCCTGGCCTCAGGCCTCCTCTCCGGCCTCTACCCAGCCTCCAAAGCCGCCCACCTCGACCCCATCACCGCGCTGAGATACGAGTAAGCCAAGGACTCACACGAACGCACGAAGCCACAGAGAAAATCCGTTGTAGAAATGGCATTCCTCTGCCGTTTTGGAGAAGCCCCGCGAATGACGCGAATCCACGCGAATAAAAAATGGGAGGGGCGGCTCGCCGAGCGGACCCAAACTTCAGGAGCGAACGCGCCGTTGCCCCCAACCCAAATCCTCCCGCAAAGACGCCGGGACGCGGAGGAGGGAATTTTGGAATCGCTTGGGATTTTGAGTGCTGCGCTGACACTCCCCATGATCTTATCCCGCCAATATGTGAATGTGTGTCACCGACCCTTTTTCGCATGAATGTGTGAAACTGGCGCCTTTTCTTTAGTTCATATTTGAGATTGTCATTCCATCAGCATAAACGCATGGTGCATGCCTTCCTGAAACAACGCATCCCTGAGCAAAACAATTCCTCCAAACATTAGCTGAAACACGAACCAACACCATGTTCATCTACATCCACAAAAACGAACAGCAGCTGGGCCCATTTGATGAATCAAATATTCAAGAGGGCCTCAATAGCGGGCAGTTTTCCATTGATGATTTAGCATGGAAAGAAGGTCTTTCAGAGTGGGTTCAGTTGAGGGAATTGTTAAAAAAGCCCGAAATAACACCACCACTTACAAACATTCCCCAAGTTGAAAAACCAACTATCATTCAAACGAATGTAAAGCAAGGAGCAGTTATCGGCGGATGGGTATGTTTTGCATTAGGTTTAGCCACAATGTATTTTTCGATGTGGACATTCTTTATTTATGCTCCTCTTTTTCTTGTTGCGTTTATTTTAAGTATTTTTGCAATGGTTCAGCAAAGAATTATCGGAGGTATAGTTCTTCTTTTATGCACATTGGTCATTCCCTTTCCCTTAAGCCTTTATTTATCTGCCGTTAGAGTTTCAGAAGCCCTAATTGGAAATACTGGACTGGAAAATGCTAAAGAACAAAGAGCAGAAAGCGATATAGAAGCAATTAAAATGCAATTAAAAACATACGAAATGTTGAATTCTAAATTGCCAAGCACTGAGCAGGGATTAAAGGCGTTGGTTGTTGAACCTACTATTGAACCAATTCCAAAACGATGGAAACAACTACTTAAAGAAATTCCAGTTGACCCATGGGGTATGCAATATGTTTATAGAAACCCCAGTAAGAGCGGTAATGAATTGGATATATTTTCTTACGGACCAGACAAAAAAGAGAGCAGTGATGATATTGGAAAATAAATTTCGGGTCTTTCCTTAGATATCAGTAAAAAGCTTCAGCCGAAATATTAATACATCAAATATGGTGTAGGCGGAGGCTGTAACCTGCGCCCCAACAGGGTGGGGCTGCTACATTTCTTGTTTCTCTCTGCGCCTTCGCGGCTCTGCGTGAGGATTTGGGTTCTGGGAGAAACTGACCGTTCCCGCCTAAAGCTTGGGGCCGCGCGGCGAGCCGACCTTGCCATTTTTATTCGCGTGGATTCGCGTCATTCGCGGGCCTGCTCCAGAACGGCAGAGGACTGCCGTTGCTACAATGGATTTTCTTCGTGGCTTCGTGCCTTCGTGTGAGCCCATGCGGGCATCGGGGCTTCGAAGCGGATGAGGGTCTTTTGAACCGGATGGCGGAAGGCGAGGCGGTGGGCGTGGAGGCACATTGGGGGATCGGAGGGCCGGAGTGTCTGGCTCGTGCCGAGGTGGGAGTTTTTGAGATAGACGGGGTCACCGACGATGGGATGGCCGAGGTGCCAGAGGTGCGCGCGGATTTGGTTGGTGCGGCCGGTGAGCGGGCGGGCTTCGACCAAGGCGGTGCCGTCGGGGTCGCAGCGCAGGACGCGGAATTCGGTTTTTGCGGGGAGGCCGGCGGGGTCGATGTCGCGGGCGCCGGCTTGGGTGGGCTCCGAGGCGATCGGGGCGTCGCAGGAAAATTCCTCCGCCGTCGGATGGCCGTGGATGCGGGCAAGGTAGATTTTTTCGACCTCGCCGCGCTCGAATTGCGGTTGCACGAGTTTGGCGAAATGCCGTGTGCGGGTGAAAACGATGAGTCCGCTGGTGTTGGCGTCGAGCCGGTGGGCGGGGCGGGGTTTCAGCGGATGGAAGGCCGTGTGCAGGATGGAGAGGAGCGTGTTGCGATTGAATCGCCCGCTCGGGTGGACCGGCAACGGCGCGGGCTTATCGATCACGATCAAGGCCTCGTCCTCGTGGAGAATGCGGATGGCTGCGTTGACCTCCGGCTCGATGTCAGCGGGAGTTTTTCGGAGGTAGCGTTCCCCGGCACAGACGCGGTGGCTTCGAGAAACAGGTTCATGCACGGCGGAGAGGATTTGGTTTTCCTCAAAAAGCCCAAGCCATTCGGCCGGTTCGGTGTGGGGGAAAATCGTGCCGAGGCTTTCCAAAATCTCCCTCCCGTCACACTCGGCGGGAATCGCGATGGGACGGAAGTTGTCAGCAGGGACGCTGCCGGGCAGCGGCGTGGCAGCCTTGCGAATCGCGGCTTCCAGCTCGGCCATGCGGTCCGCCATTTTCTCGGCGCCGGTCTTGAAACAAAATGGACAACTCTCACCAGCGACGAACCGCTCATCCGCCTGATCCTCGGCGGTGAGCGGCGCCAGGCAGCGGTAGCATTGCGAGGAGCCGGTCTCGCGCAGCGCGGGATCGACGCCCACGCGCTGGTCGAAGACGAAACACTCGCCGTCGTAATGCGCGCCGCCGACTTCCTCGAAGTATTTCAGGATGCCGCCGTCGAGTTGGTAGATCTCGCGGAAGCCCTGTGACTCCATGTAAGGGCCGGCCTTTTCGCAACGAATGCCGCCGGTGCAAAACATCACGACCGGCTGGCTTTTCATCGACTCGGGGAGTTTTTCGACGGCTCCGGGAAAATCCCGGAAGTGGTCGATCCCCGCCGGAATCGCGCCTCGGAAGGTGCCGAGCTTCACCTCATAATCGTTGCGCGTGTCGAGGAGCGCGATGTTGCGGCCTTCGTCGAGCCATTGTTTGAGTGTCGCGGCGTCGAGCTTGGGCGAGGTGCGCACGCCCGGACGGATGCCTTCGACTCCAAAGGCGATGATCTCTTTTTTGATCCGCACCAACATGCGGGTGAATGGTTGGACGGCGCTCTCGCTGTATTTCGGAGCCAACCCACCGAGGCCCGGAACAGCGCGGAGTTCCGCAACCAATTCCTCGATCTCCGCCGCGCCCCCAGCGACGAACAAATTCACTCCCTCGGTGCTCAGCAGGATCGTGCCTTTCAGTCCCCTCGCCTTGCAAAAATCAATCAGGCGCGTGCGAAGGGGCTTGAGGTCCGACAACTCGGCGAAGCGGTAGGCGGCGATGTTAGTGACGGGAGCGGTGGATGTTTTCAAAGGTAGTGCGTCGTGGATTCGGGAAATACCCGGCTTGACCGTCCAAGACGGCACATGACAGGATTCGCCTCGTTCAAAAAAACCCTTACCTACCGTGGACATCAAAGAAATTCGCACACTTATCGACCTCATGAAGAAGAACGGCGTCGCCGTCTTCAAAATGGAACGGGAGGGATTCAAAATCACCCTCAAAACCTCGGAGGCCACGGTCTCCCACTCGGTCGTCACCTCCCAGCCGATGCTTGCCTACAGCGGACCAGCAGCCCAGCCCGCCTCTGCCTCGGAACCCGCCGCATCGACTCCAGCCCCTGCTGCAACCCCAGCGGCCTCGGGCGGCATCGAAATCAAATCCCCCATGGTGGGCACATTCTATTCCTCCCCCTCACCGGACTCTCCGGCCTTCGTCTCAGTCGGTCAAGAAATCACCCCCGACACCGTTGTTTGCATCATTGAAGCCATGAAGGTCATGAACGAGGTCAAGGCCGAGGTCGCCGGAACGGTCACCGAAATTTGCGCCGAGAACGGCAAGCCCGTCCAATTCGGCCAGGTGATGTTCCGTTTGAAATAATCCGCTTCGGCCTCCCGCCATGTTCAAAAAAATCCTGATCGCCAACCGGGGCGAGATCGCACTGCGCATCATCCGGGCCTGCAAAGAACTCGGTGTTCAATCGGTCGCCATCTACTCCGAGCCCGATATCCACAGCCTGCATGTCCAGCTCGCCGACGAGGCGATTTGCATCGGGCCCGCCCCCAGCAACGAGAGCTATCTCAAAATCGACCGCATCATCAGTGCGGCCGAGATCGCCGATGTGGACGCGATCCATCCCGGCTACGGATTCCTCGCTGAAAACGCACACTTCGCCGAGGTCTGCGCGAGCTGCAATATCAAGTTCATCGGCCCAACGCCGAACGCGATTCGTTTGATGGGCGATAAAAATTCCGCCCGAGACAGCGCCCGCAAGGCTGGCGTCCCCATTTCCCCCGGCAGCGATGGCACCGTGGATACCGAGGAAGAAGCGCTTAAAATCGCCCGCAAGATCGGCTTCCCTGTCATGATCAAAGCGGTCGCCGGTGGCGGCGGTCGCGGCATGCGCATCGCGCATAACGACTCGAGCCTCGTTCAAGGCTACCACGCCGCGCGCATGGAGGCCGACAAGGCTTTCGGCAACGGCGCGGTCTACATCGAGAAGTTCATCGTCAATCCCCACCACATCGAATTTCAGGTCTTCGGCGACGAACACGGCCGGGTCGTTCACCTCGGTGAACGCGACTGCTCGCTCCAACGCCGCAACCAAAAGATCGTTGAAGAGTGCCCCTCACCGCTCATATCCGAGGAACTCCGCAAACGCATGGGAGACGCCTCGATCAAGCTCTGCGAAAGCGTCGGCTATACAAACGCCGGCACGATCGAATACCTCGTGGATGATGACGGGAATTTCTACTTCATGGAAATGAACACCCGCATCCAGGTGGAGCACCCGATCACCGAGGAGGTCTATGGATGCGATCTCGTGAAGCAGCAAATCCAGGTCGCCGCCGGCGAGCACCTCAGCAAGCATGTGCTGGAGGCCCGCCCGCGTGGTCACGCCATGGAGTGCCGCATCAACGCCGAGGATCCCGAGAAAAATTTCATGCCCTGCCCCGGCAATATCGAACTCTACTACGCGCCGGGCGGCCGCGGGGTTCGTATCGATTCCCACGCCTACGCCGGCTACCCGATCCCGCCGAACTACGATTCGATGATCGCCAAAGTCATCGCCACCGCCTCAAGCCGCTCCGCCTGCATCAGCCGCATGTCTCGAGCTTTGAGCGAATACATGATCACCGGCATTAAGACGACGATCCCGTTCCAGCAGGCGATCATGCAAAATTCGTCCTTCCGCGAGGGCAAATACCACACAGGCTTCGTCGAGCAGCTCCTGCGCGACGGCGTGCCGGTGATCCGGTAGAAAGAGACGGGGAGGAAAATCTCCCATCGGCTTTGCGTTGCGGCCACGGCCTGTCAGGCTGGGTCCATGCGAGATGGCGTGCTGACGAGTTTTTTGATTCCGGCCTATAACGAGCAAGCCTTGGTGGGTCGGGCCATTTCCTCGATTCACAAATCCGCCGCGCTCTGTGGACTCGAGCGTTACGAGATTGTCGTCTGCGATAATGATTCGACGGATCGCACGGCGGAGATCGCCGAGACTTTGGGAGCTCGTGTCATCCACGAACCCCACCGCCAGATCGCCCGCGCGCGCAACGCGGCAGCGGAAGCCTCGAACGGGGCGCGTCTGGTTTGGCTCGATGCTGATGCGACCCTGCCGCCGGAAGTCCTCCGTGGAACCATCGAGGCGTTCGACACTGGAAAATTTTGTGGAGGAGGCGCACAGGTTGAACTCGAAGGGGAGGATTTGGATTGGAGCGCCCGCCGCGCGATCGCCACTTGGAACTGGGTGGCACGGACATTCCGGCTTGCCGCCGGGTCCTATTTTTTCTCCATGCGAGAGGCGTGGGCGGAAACCGGCGGGTTCGACGAGCGAGTTTACGCCGCCGAGGAAATTGGATTCGCTCGCGCCCTCAAGCGCTGGGGCAAAAAACACGACCTGCGATTCCGCGTTATCGAATCCCCTGTCCCCTCCTCCGCCCGGAAAGTCCGTCAGTTCACCGTTCGCCAAACACTCTGGCAAATGGCCGTTTGCGCGTGGCCGGGAAACCTGGGCCGACGCGACCGCTGCGCCTATTGGTATGAAAGGCCGGAGACCACCGGCGAGTGATCAAGGTGCCGGGAATCTTGGTCGGGTTGTTTCGCCGTAAACGACCCAAGCTTCAGGCGCGAACGCGCCGTGGCGTGGTTGGGATCAAACCACGACATGGAGCCGGGCGGCGGCTTCTTTCTCGTGCAGCTCAAGGGATTTGTCGATGGCATCCTGGAGTTCCTTGCGGGTGAATGGCTTCAGCAGATACTCGAACGGCCCGGCAAAGACCGAGCGCTTGATCGTCATCTCATCGGCGTGGGCGGTCAGGAAAATCACGGGGATGCCGGTTTGGCCGCGGATGGCGACCGCCGCGATGATGCCGTCGAGATTTCCTTTGAGGGTGATGTCCATGAACACCAAATCGGGCATCAAATCCCCCGCAGCGCGAACGACATCCTCAGCGGTGTCGGTGATGCCAACGACCTCGTAGCCCATGTCGGTGAGTTCACTCTTCAAGGCCGCCGCCGTGATGGCCTCGTCTTCGGCTATTAAAATTCGGTGCGTTTTCATACTAAGAATTTCGAGGCAAAGCCTCTTTTTGCAAATTGGGGGAGGGAAACTTGATCGTGAAGCACAAGCCTCCTCCGGGGTTCGGAGAAAGTTCCGCCTTCCCGCGAATCTGGCGGGCCAAGGCCTCGACCAAGCCAATGCCCGCATGTGATTCATTCACAATCCCGACCCCGCCAGCGAGTCCCACCCCATCGTCACTGATCGCCAATTCGTTCATTTCACCACTTAACAAGGCGACTCGGATCCTCCCGGTGACACGCCCTTGGAATGCATGCTTGAGCGAGTTGAGAAGCACTTCCGAGACGATCAGGCTGAGCACTTGCGAGGTTTCGATATCCAATTCCAAGGGGGGGATGCTGGTTTCGAGGGCGACTTTGCAATCGGCTGGCGCGTGCGAACGGACAAGCGTTGCCGCAATCTCGGCGAGATTTTTTCCGAAATCGATGCTTGTGAAATGGCCGCTCGCATAAAGCTGCCGATGGAGACTGGCCATGAATTCGATGCGTTCACGGCATTCCAGGAATATCCTTCCGGCCTCGCGATCCTTGATTTTATTGCCCTGCAGGATCAAGAGACTTGAGATGATCTGCAGGTTGTTTTTCACCCGGTGGTGGATCTCTTTGAGCAGGACCTCCTTCTCTTCCAGAGAGGAGCGCAACAACGCCTCGGTTTTTCGCCGGGAATTCAAACCCAAGAGGACCATCGCAAGGGCTAAAACGACGAAAAAACCTCCAAACAAAGCCATCTTCATCGTGATGGCTTTGAGCGTGTTAGACTCTTTTTCCCTCTCGGCAATGCGGGCGCTGCTGAGCTGCTGCGCTTCCGCTATAAAATCTTCAATAGCGTGCACCAGGCGGTGCATTGCCGCATCAGATCTCAGAAGCATTTCCTCACTTCCACCCAATCCTTTTTCATAGTGACTCTGTGATTCATGCATCAGCTCCAGTCGCGGCCCAAGCAACGCTTCGATCTTCGCCAGTGGATCGCGCAAGGTCTGGTAAGGGAAGGCCATTGTCGTAATTTTGGCCAATCTGGATCGAACCTCTTGCGAGGATTTGTCCATGTATTCCTTGCGCCTGGGCAGATTGCCAATGATCACATAGCTGCGGAGAGCGGATTCGGTCGCGCGCAAATCCACCTCGAAATCCTTGATCAAGGCGATGATTTCGTGGGTTTTCTCCACCCATATGATTGCTTCCAACAAGCGATTGGTAGATCGATACGAGAAATAAACCTGCATCGAAAAAAGAATCGTGAGAACGACAAATGCAACAACGATAAGTTTCTCCACGCATTTTCCCAAGATACCAAAAAGGGAGCG
>JBDKIG010000093.1:0-8490 GCA_039797215.1 Verrucomicrobiota bacterium
GCTCGGCTACGGAGTCGGCCCGGAGGGTTCGAAGTATCTCGGCAAAGGCAAAAAGCCCGATCGCCGCTTCGCCAACTGGGGGAAGGGCAAGTTGGAAGAACCGATCTCCGCAACCGATACAACGATCCTCTTTCGCCCCGATCCCGGAGTGACATTGCCCGGCCCATCCTATTGGCGGCCCACCGAAGTGCGGATCGGTGATGAGCTCATCCCCTGCCAATTCAAGGACACCGATCAGCCCGTGTGGAAACTCACGAATTGTGTGCGCGGGCCATCCGCAACCAGCCACGAAGGTGGCTCCGAGGTGGTCGGAATCAAGAAGCCCTATGGGCAAAATTACTATCCGGACAGCAAGACCGATCTGCCCGAGATCACCGCTAAGGACTATGCCGAGTTTTTCAACCGCCTCGGCGTCGTGCACCATGAATTCGACGGTGCGGAATGCCACAACGATGTGCCGTGGGGGTTCAGCAAATGGGCGATGTTTGTCTATCAAAACACGGAGCTGCCGATGACCTCAAACAACTCGATGGGCCGGCCGAATCCCTGGGATTTGATGTATCGGTTCAAAACGAACGGGGCCGAAAAACTCTACAACAAGGGCAGCGCCTCGGGCTGCGGGAGCGGGGCCGCGGCACTCACGCTGGAACGGGACGGCCGCCTCGCGACCAGCCCGATTGAGAATCATTTCAGCATGGGACTTGGGGCGGGTATCAACACCCCTGGCTATGTTTTTGAAAAACCCGAGCCGATGTTCGGCATCTTCCCGAATTTCATCCACGACCACGGCCTCGCGGATTTGATCGCCGAGCAGTTCACGGTCTGGCGCGAAGTCGCCCCCAAGCTCTCGCCGAATCTCCGCCAGATGATCCTGGAGACATACACAAGGAACGAACGATCGCACCACCGCAACGCCAAGATCGTTTATGAAGCCCGGCGCGCCGGTAGCGGCTATGAACTCCAGCCCTTCACGATCATGACCCGCGGGCCGGTTGATGCGAATTGGACCACGGTGCAGGAATTCGGCTCGATCATGCCCCGCCAATATGTGGCCCTCGGCAAGCGCGTGAAATTGGACAATCCCTTTGGTCGCCAGGCCCCGCAATTCATCATTCGCGTCATGAATGGCTACACCGATGACTCCGCCGCAGTCGCCCAACCCGCCGCGCCGCAGGAAACCATGAGCGAGGATTTGCAAGGCTACCTCGCCACCGCCGGACCGCAGTCGCCCCAAGCGGCACCCGCGCCTGCTGCCACTCCCGCAGCACCCACCGCTCCGAATGCGGACCCCTTCCGGTTGCAACCCAAAGCCGAGCAGGTGGTCGGTCGAGGGCGGCATGTCTTCAAGAATGTCGGCTCCGCTATGGAGGTGTCATTGGATAATTTGGTGAAAGAGGAAGTCCCCACGGCGAGCCCGGCCGTTCCCGCTGCTTCTCCCACACCGGCACGGGTGACGCCTGCTCCATCTCCCCAGCCGACGCCCGGCTCCGTGGCTTTTGAACAACAGGCTGGATTCCCGTTCCGCAGCTTCAAGGGCAACTCCCTGAACGCCCCCGGGCTGGCAATGACCGTCACCGGTGATGGAAGCGGCGCGGTTCTGGGTATCACACTTGGCTATGCGAAGCCTTATTTGCTTCCGATCGATTTCACCGGTCGCCGGGAAATCTTCATTCCCAACAGTGAGGCCTCGCTCACCGTTCCAGGCTTCCAACTTGTGAATCGCTCCTCCTATGGCGAATTTCAGCTCGTCCAAATCGGCTTCCGCCGGGTGCCCGCCAACACGCACGCGAAAATCCTCATCGAAGACCTCCGCATGGCAGGCGAGAAACCCAGCTCAATCAAAAACCCCGTCATCCACGCCGGAGCCGGAACCCTCGCCATTCAAGGCGAGGTGAAAAGCAGCCAATACCTCTGGTATCAAGGCGGCGACAAGGTCGGCGTCTATGACAATAATTGGAACCACCAGGCCGACCTCCCCGTCGTGAAGACCAACTACGAAGTGGACAAAGGATTTTCCGACTACTGGATCGAAGGCGAAGCCGCCGATCCCGCGCCATGGTTCGATGTCCAATTCCTCACCAAAGGCGAAACGATCCCCTTGCCTTGAAAATCCGCGCCGGAGGGTGACACCCACCTGAGGAGACAAAGACTCAATACATATCATTCAATACAAATGGTGGACCTCCTCCTTCCCGACAGCACATCAGCGTGATCGTTTGGGCTTCTCCAGGAGTTTCCACATCAAACTCCCCCACCCTGCCAACCCATCGATGAAAAAAATTCCGGCATCAAGATTGCCCTCGAGTCGCCGTTTCCGTTTGGATTGAGTTTCGTGAAATTCTTGCTTCCGATGACACTCGCCCTCGCCTCGATTTTATCCCCGACACACGCCGCAAATGAGGTCGTGCCACTTTGGCCTACTGGGACCAAGGGGATCGATCCCTCGATTTCCGAAGCCACCGTTTTCGGTGTCTGCATCAATAATATCCACTATCCCACCCTCACGGTATTCCGTCCGGAAACCCCGAACGGCACAGCGGTGGTGATCTGCCCGGGAGGTGGCTACGCCGTGCTTTCGATCGAGAGAGAAGGCCAGGCGGTCGCCAGGCGCTTGAACGCCGACGGCATCACGGCCTTTGTGCTGAAATACCGCCTCCCCAGGACTCCTGACGCCGACTTTCTCGACCCGGTGCCGGTATCCGATGCCCTGAGGGCCATCCAGTGGGTGCGATCGAATGCCGGCGACTTTGGCATCGATCCCGCCCGTATCGGCATTTTGGGATTCTCTGCCGGCGGTCACCTCGCCGCCAGCGCGGGCACACGCTACTCCCAAGCCAGAGAGTTCGGTGGCGATGACCTCTCGAAGGTTTCCGCCCGCCCGGATTTTGTCGGGCTTGTTTATCCCGTGGTCAGCTCGGACCCCGCGATCCGCCACGGATGCTTTGCCACCCTCCTCCCGTCGAATTCGCCACAGTCGGCACTCGATGCCCTCTCGCCTGAAAAATTGGTCACTGCCGATACGCCCCCCATGTTTCTCGTCCATGCCAAAAACGACAAGGGTGTTGTTCCCGAAAATAGCGAGGTCCTCCACAAGGCCCTCGAGCGTGTCGGCGTGCCTTCCGAAATCCACCTCTACGAACAAGGCGGCCACGGCTTTGGCCTAGGTGCTCCAGAGCAGGATTGCTCGCAGTGGCCAGACGCCTTTGTGGCGTGGTTGAGCCGATTGTAGCAAGCGGAACCCCAAAGAAATTCCCGAACATTCTTGGGGCGGCTTTCCTACATCAGAGGGGAAGAGACGAATTTTTTTAGAAGAGTTTGGTAAAGAATTTCATTTCTACGATTAAGGCGTTTCGCTTATGATTTCTTAGTAGTTTTGTTTCCACCTGAATACTCGATCAAATGAACGATATGCAAATTCGACGTATCGCTCTAGATTGCTGGAGTGAACGATAGGCCCCACTATTTGTCATACATTTGCATGACATGACAAAATTTACGATTTTGCGAATATCATGTCTTCGTCAACGACAGGAAGGATTGTTAATGAAGTTTTGACTCGTTCGAATCCATGATTTTATCCAGCCCATTCAGACTATGATGAAACCGATCTCCCAAGCAAAAGCCTCTGAATTCCCACCCCTCGGCAATCTAGAAATTCCAATTCTGCATAATCACGGCATGTTTAAAAAAACTATTTTACTAACAGTCCTCCCGATGCTTTTCCTCGCCTCCTGCAAGGAGTCCAGCAAGCCGTCCGACACCCCGAATCCTCCCGACGCCAAGCCCGCCACTTCATCCACCGATTCCGCACCGGCACCAGCAAAAGCCGATGCCTTCGCAGGTGAGAAAATTTCCTTCAGCACGCAGGTCCTTCCGATCCTATCGAACAACTGCTTCGCCTGCCACGGCCCCGATTCGCACAACCAGACCAGCCCGTTCCGCCTCGACACCGAGGAGCACTCCCGCGCCAACTTGGCCAAGGAAGGCGAACCCGCCCGTCGCGGCGTCGTTCCCGGCAAGCCGGAGGAAAGTCTCCTCCTCCAGCGCATCGTCACAAATGATCCCCACGAGATCATGCCGCCGCCTTACGCGAAAAAGCCGGCGATGACCGAGGAGCAAATCGCCACGCTAACCGAATGGATCCGCCAAGGAGGCGAATACGAACCCCACTGGGCGTTTGTCGCCCCGCAGAAGCCCGCGGTGCCGGAAGTGAAAGACAAAGCCTGGCCACACACCCCGATTGACAATTTCGTCCTCGCCAAGCTTGAGTCCAAAGGCATCGCGCCATCCCCCGAGGCCGACAAAGAAACCCTCGTGCGCCGCGTGCACATGGACCTCCTCGGCTTGCCACCGACACCCGAGGAGATCGATGCCTACATGGCCGATACCTCCGACAAGGCTTACGAAAACATGGTCGACCGGGCTTTGGCCTCGCCCCACTACGGCGAGCGCATGGCGATCGACTGGCTCGACCTCGCCCGCTACGGCGACAGCAATGCCCTCCACCACGAAATGATTCGCACGAGCTGGCCATGGCGCGACTGGGTGATCAATGCCTTCAACAAAAACATGCCCTACGACCAGTTCCTCACCGAGCAACTGGCCGGCGACCTCCTGCCCAATCCCACGCTCGATCAAAAAGTCGCCACCTCGTTCAACCGCAACCACGGAATCAACAACGAGGGTGGGGCGATTCCCGAAGAATGGTTGATCGAATACGCCGTTGACCGTGTGAGCACCTACGGCACGGCCGTGATGGGCATGACGGTCAGTTGCGCCCGTTGCCACGACCACAAGTTCGATCCGATCAGCCAGAACGATTTCTTCAGCCTCATGGCCTACTTTAACAGCATCAATGAGCAGGGCTTGGAAAATCAGGACGGCACCCGGGCGCGGGCCTTCCCGCCGTTTGTCCAACTTCCCACGGAGCAACAAAAACAAGTCACCGAGGAGGCCAACAAAATCCTTACTTCCCTGAACCCCGTCCGCGCGGACAAGTCACCCGAAGCCATCAAGGTTCCCGACGACAGCAAGGCCCTTAAATGGGCACCTCTCAATCTTGTCGACGCGTCCTGTGCAACCAGAAAACTCGAGCGTGCCGGTGGACATAGTTATGTCGGACCTTCTGCTTTGAACTTCGATATCCCCGAGACAACAAACCGCTTCATCAAACACCATCGCCGCAGCCATCAGGCCCTGCTTCCTATCTTCCCCGTCACGGATGATGAGACGGTGACCATGGTCTTCGATACGCCTAAAGAAGCCTTCAACACGGTTAACATCAATTCCCTCCATCCATTCGATCACCTGTGGAATCTCCAAGCGGACAAGGAAGATCATGTCTACGGGATGGACTTGAAAACGATTCGTAAGGTCGTGCCAGACATCTCGATCGAGATCGAGGAGGGAGGAAAAAAACGTCCGCTGCCCATCGCGCTTGCCAAGTCGACCTTCGCCGACCTGAGTCCCGAACTCGCCGCCGCCCAGGCTGCCGATCCAGCCAACGGCTGGAAATTGGGCGTCCAAGGTCTGGAGCACGCTGTCTTCCTTCAACTTGCCGAAGCCGTAACTCCCGCCAAGGGCGCCAAGCTCATCGTCAAGATGAAGTTTAAAGGCACGGCAATTCCTTATCCGGATGGCATTATCAACAATCTCTCGGTAAGAACTGCCAACAACCCCCATGGTTTGGATGAACCGCTCGCCTTGTTCGAATCCAAAGACCGTGAACCATGGATGGCCGATCCGTGGCTCGCCGCAAAGGCCCACGCCGCCGGAAAAACCTCGGTCACCGGCCTTGATGTCGCCCGTGCGAATTACCTAAAAACGCATGTGGACATCTATGCCCTCCGGGTGATGGTCATGGAGGAGCGGGCCAAACCAGTGCAGACCTATGTGCTCGACCGCGGCGCTTATGACAAGCCTCTGAAGAACCGCCCCCGCGAACGCACGACGCCGGTGGCTTTACCACCGATGCCCAAGGATGCGCCGAAAAACCGCCTCGGTCTCGCGCAGTGGTCGGTGGCTCCCGAAAACCCGCTCACCGCGCGGGTGCAGGTGAACCGTCTCTGGCAACAACTCTTCCGAAACGGCATCGTGAAAACCTCCGAGGATTTCGGCTTACAGAGCGCTCTGCCCACTCACCCCGAGCTTCTTGATTATCTCGCCGTGGATTTCCGCGAGAACAAATGGGACATCAAGCGAACCATGAAAAACATGGTCATGAGTGCCACCTACCGGCAGTCCTCCAAGCACCGCGAGGATCTCAAGGAGATCGATCCCGAGAACAAACTCCTCGCCCGCGCCCCGCGTTTCCGGTTGCCGGCCGAACTCATCCGCGACAATGCCCTCGTCGCCTCCGGCCTCCTCAATGAGAAAATCGGCGGCCCGAGCGTGAAACCCTACCAACCCGAAATCTGGAAGGAAAAATCCATGAACGAGATCGGCAACTATGGCTTCTACACGCGGCATACGGGCGACAAGCTCTTCCGGCGCGGGATTTATACCTTCTGGAAGCAATCCGTGCCGCCAGCCCAGATGGAGCTGTTCGACGCGCCGAGCCGCGAGGCCTGCACCACCAAGCGCGCCCTCACCAACACCCCGCTCCAAGCCTTCGTGTTGATGAACGACGAGACCTATCTCGAGTTCTCCCGCAAGCTCGCCGAGCGCCTCTTCACCGACATCAATGGTCCGTGGGAGGAAAAACTCTCCGACCGTCTCCGCCGTGGCTTCCGTCTGGCCACCGGCCGCAATCCGCAGGATTCGGAACTCGAGAGCTGGATTTCCTTCACCAACGAAAACCTCGAGCGCTTCAGTGCCGACACTGGCAATGCGGAGAAATTCCTCTCCTACGGCGAGACGCCCCGCAACACGGAACTACCCGCCCCGCAATTGGCGGCCCTCTCCTTCAGCATGTCCACGATTTTGAATCTCGATGAAACAATTACCCGCGATTGATTGTCTAACCCAACTCTACCTATGAAAAATCCCGTCGAAGAACACCTCCTCAATATCAGCCGCCGTCAGTTTTTCGGAAAAATGGCGCAAGGCATCGGCGCCATGGCCCTCGGTTCGCTGATGAACAACAACCTTTTCGCATCGGCGCCGGCGAGCCCGTTCGAGAGCGGCTTCCTCGGCTCCCCGCACTTCGCGCCGAAGGCCAAGCGGATCATCTACCTCTTCCAGCACGGAGGGCCTTCGCAGATGGACATCTTCGACTACAAGCCCGGGCTTGCGGAGCAATTCGACAAGGAACTCCCCAAATCCGTGCGCGGCGACCAGCGCATCACCGGCATGACCTCAGGCCAGTCCCGTCTCCCGGTCGCGCCCTCGATTTTCCAATTCAAGAAATACGATAACAACCAGGACGGGCTTTGGGTTTCCGAGCTCTACCCCTACACCGCCGGCATCGCCAAAGACATCTGCGTCGTGAAGTCGGTCTTCACCGAGCAGATCAACCACGAGCCGGGTGTTTCCTTTCTCCAAAGCGGCTTCCAGCTTCCCGGTCGGCCGTCCTTTGGCTCCTGGATCAGCTACGGTCTCGGCAGCATGAATGAAAACCTGCCCGCCTTTGTCGTCATGATCAGCCAAGGCAAGGGCAGCGCGCAGTTCGTCTCCTCCCGCCTGTGGGGTTCGGGATTTCTGCCCAGCGAACACCAGGGCATCAACCTCCGCGGAGGAAGCGAACCGGTTCTCTTCCTCTCGGACCCAAATGGCATCGACCGCACCGATCGCCGCCGCATGCTAGACCAACTTGCCCGACAGAACCATCTCGAAGCAGGTCAAAGCATGGACCCGGAAGTCCTCGCCCGAATCTCCCAATACGAGATGGCCTACCGCATGCAGACGGCGGTGCCCGAACTCACCGACTTCTCGCAGGAATCACCAGAGACCCTCGACATGTATGGCCCGGATGTGAAGATTCCCGGCTCCTACGCCTACAACTGCCTCATGGCCCGCCGCCTCGCCGAGCGCGGAGTCCGCTTTGTTCAACTCTACCACCGCGGCTGGGACCAGCATGGAAACCTGCCCCACCAGATCCGCATGCAGTGCAAGGATACCGACCAGCCCCAAGCCGCGCTCGTCAACGATCTCAAGCGCCTCGGCATGCTCGACGACACACTCGTCATCTGGGGCGGGGAATTCGGCCGCACGACCTACAGCCAGGGCGTTCTCACCAAGGAGAACTACGGCCGCGATCACCATCCGCGTTGCTTCACGATGTGGTTCGCCGGTGGTGGCACGAAGCCCGGCATCACCTACGGAAAAACCGACGACTACTGCTACAACATCATCGAGAAGCCGATGCATGTGCACGACCTCCATGCAACGCTCCTGCACCTCATGGGAATCGACCACCAGAAACTCACTTACCGCTACCAGGGCCGCGATTTCCGGCTCACCGATGTCCACGGCCATATCGTTCGTGACATCCTGGTGTAACTTCCGAACAGTTTCTCGATGACCACACCCACCCGCGCTTCGCGGGCCATT
>JBDKIG010000094.1:0-8473 GCA_039797215.1 Verrucomicrobiota bacterium
ATTTTTAGTCCAACCATTTCGTTGCCGCTGAGTGAGGGTTTGAATAGTCTCCCGCCCCATGCCGAAAGACACCTCGATCAAAAAAATCCTACTCATCGGTTCCGGTCCCATTGTGATCGGACAGGGTTGCGAATTCGATTATTCGGGAGTTCAGGCCTGCAAAGCGCTCCGCGAGGAGGGTTATGAGGTTGTTCTAGTGAACTCGAACCCCGCGACGATCATGACCGATCCCGAGTTTGCCATGCGGACCTATGTCGAGCCGATCACGCCGGAGACGATTGAGAAAATCCTCGAGCGCGAAAAGCCCGATGCCGTTCTTCCGACACTCGGCGGCCAGACGGCACTGAATGCTGCGATGTCATTGGTGGAAAATGGGGCGCTCGAGCGACACGGTGCCCGCCTCATCGGGGCCAATGCCGAGGCGATCAAGCGCGGCGAGGACCGGTTGATTTTCAAAAATATCATGCTCGAGATCGGGCTCGACTGTGCCCGGTCCGGAGTGGCCCACACGCTCGAGGAGGCCCGTCAAGTCGGTGCTGAAATTGGAACTTTCCCGCTCATCATTCGCCCTGCCTTCACTCTAGGCGGCGCGGGAGGAGGCATTGCCTACAACCGCGAGGAACTTGATGAAATCTGCCGTCGAGGGTTGGACCTCTCGCCGGTCAGCGAGGTTTTGGTCGAGGAATCCCTGCTCGGCTGGAAGGAATTCGAGATGGAGGTCATGCGCGACCGTGCCGACAACTGCGTGGTCATTTGCTCGATCGAAAACCTGGATCCCATGGGCGTCCACACCGGCGACTCGATCACCGTGGCGCCGATCCAGACCCTCACCGACAAGGAATATCAAGCGATGCGCGACGCGAGTTTCGCCGTCATCCGCGCAATCGGCGTCGAGACGGGCGGGTCGAATATCCAATTTTCCGTGAATCCCGCCAATGGCCGCATGGTTGTGATCGAAATGAACCCGCGCGTCTCGCGCAGTTCCGCTCTGGCCTCCAAAGCCACAGGATTCCCGATCGCCAAAATTGCCGCCAAGCTCGCCGTCGGCTACACGCTCGACGAACTCAAAAACGACATCACCCGCGAGACGCCCGCCTGTTTCGAGCCGTCGATCGACTATGTCGTGACGAAAATCCCGCGCTTCACTTTCGAGAAATTCCCGAAAGCCGACCCCACGCTGACCACGCAAATGAAAAGCGTCGGTGAGGCGATGGCCATCGGCCGCACTTTCAAGGAATCGCTCCAAAAAGCCCTTCGCTCTCTGGAGATCGGCCGCTTCGGTCTCGGCGCAGATGGGAAGGACATCACTCCCGACCTCGAAACGATTCGCCAAAAACTCCGAATCCCATGTGCCGAGAGGATTTTCTTCATCCGTTACGGTTTCCTTGCCGGGCTTACGGTGGAGGACATTCACGAACTTTCTTCGATCGACCCTTGGTTCCTTGAGCACATCCGCCTCATCATCGAAGAGGAAAAACGCCTCGCCTCACTGGCTCTCCCTCTGCCTGCCGCCGACTTCCGCCGCGCCAAGCGCTTCGGGTTTTCCGACCGCCAGCTCGGCCATCTTCTCAAATCCTCCGAACCCGAAGTCCGCAAGGCCCGCAAGGCCGCTGGCATCATTCCCACTTACCGCCTCGTGGACACCTGTGCAGCGGAGTTTGAGGCGTTCACCCCTTATTACTATTCCACCTACGGCGACGAAGACGAAACCCGCGGCGGCAACAAAAAGAAGGTTCTCATCCTCGGCGGTGGCCCGAACCGCATTGGCCAGGGCATTGAGTTTGACTACTGCTGCGTCCACGCCGCCTTCGCGCTGAAGGAACTCGGCTGGGAGACCATCATGGTCAATTCCAACCCCGAGACGGTTTCCACCGATTACGACACCAGCGACAAGCTCTACTTCGAGCCGCTCACGCTCGAGGATGTCCTCAATATCTATGAGCGAGAAAAAGCCGATGCTGTTATCGTTCAGTTCGGTGGTCAGACCCCGCTGAACCTCGCCGCCGGACTCGCCGCGAATGGTTGCACCATCATTGGCACCCAGCCGCGCAGCATTGAAATGGCCGAGGATCGGAAGCACTTCTCGGCCATGCTCGACAAGCTCGGGCTGCGCCAAACCCAAGGCGGCACCGCCACGAACGAGCAGGAGGCCGTCGATGTCGCCTCGCGCATTGGCTATCCCGTGCTGGTCCGCCCATCGTTCGTCCTCGGTGGCCGCGCCATGGAAATCGTGCACGACGAAGCCGACCTCCGCCGCTACATCCGCACGGCCGTGGAAGCCAGCCCCGAGCGTCCCGTTTTGGTGGACCGCTTTTTGGAGGACGCCACCGAGGTCGATGTCGATTGCATCTCCGACGGCGAACTCTGCGTCATTGGCGGTGTGATGGAACACATCGAGCAAGCCGGCATCCACTCCGGTGACAGCGCGTGTGTCATTCCGAGTTTTTCGCTTTCACCCCAAGTCCTCGAAACGATCAAGAAAGCCACCAAGGCCATGGCGATCGAACTCGAGGTCCGAGGCCTGATGAATGTGCAATTCGCCGTGAAGGACGAGGTCGTTTACATCCTCGAGGTTAATCCGCGCGCCTCCCGCACCGCGCCCTTTGTCAGCAAGGCCACTGGTGTTCCTCTCGCCAAGCTCGCGGCAAAAGTCATGGCTGGAAAAACTCTCCGCGAACTCGGTTTCACGGAAGAAGTGATCCCGCCCTACTACTCGGTGAAAGAAGCCGTCTTCCCATTCATCAAGTTCCCAGGCATCGACATTATTCTCGGCCCCGAAATGCGGTCCACCGGCGAGGTCATGGGTATCGACCCCGACCTTGGCATCGCCTATGCGAAAAGCCAGATGAGCGCCCAACCGGCGCTGCCACTCTCAGGCAAGGTTTTCATTAGCGTGAAGGATTCCGATAAGCCGGCGGCCTTGGAAGTCGCCCGCGAACTCCATGCGCTCGGCTTCGAGGTCCATGCTTCCACCGGCACGGCAAAATATTTCGCTGAAAATGGCCTCTCGGTTCCCGTGATGCTGAAAATCCGCGAAGGCCGCCCGAATGTCGTGGACTTCATCAAAAACGGCGAAGTGAAATTTATCCTGAACACGCCCACCGGCCAGGCTCCCCGCGAGGATGAGGTGGCGATCCGCAGCGCGGCGGTGGCTGCTCGTGTGCCCGTGATGACCACTCTTCGAGGCGCTCGCGCCAGCACGAAAGCCATTCAAGCCATGCTAAAAAATGGCTACGGCGTGAAAAGCCTTCAGGAATTCCACGCTTAGGCACCACCGGGGCCTAGGCGGTGCTTGGATCCGCAGGGATTTCGATGGCTTCGCAGACTTCGCGCCAGCCGGGGAAGTTCCAGATGTTCGGAAATCCCGAGCACTGGATGGGCTTCACGGGCTGGATGCGGCAGTCGCGCCCTTCGAGGAAAATGCAGGCGCCATCGGGTTGGTCGATGAGCGCAAGACCGTCGCGCCGCGGGCGGAGTCGGGTGAATTGCTGGATGAAGTCGAGTTCCGTCAGGCCGAGAAATCCCGAGATCGCGGTGATATCGGAGTCGGTGAGTTTCACGAATCCCGGCCAGCGGCAGCAATTCGTGCAGCGCTGGCAGGCGTAGCGGGGAGGATTTGGCGCGGGGCTACTCTCCGAGGCGTTTTCGCGGCAGGAGGTAGTTGACGGCATAGTCGGCGACGGAGTCCTCGAGACTGGTGGTGGGTTTTTCGTAACCGGTCGAGCGGACCTTCGAAATGTCGGCGCAGGTGTAATATTGATACTGGTGCCGGATGCTTTCGGGCATGTCGAAAAACTCGATCTCGGGCTTTTTGCCGAGGGCGGCGAAGAGGGCGTTGGCGAGGTCGATCCAGGTGCGGGCCGAGCCGGAGCCGATGTTGTAGAGGCCGCCGGCCGTCTCGCATTCGGCGAGGTGGAGGGTCATCTCCACGGCGTCCTTCACATACACGAAGTCGCGCATCTGGCCGCCGTCCGGGTATTCGGGTTTGTAGCTTTTGAAAAGACGGATGCGTCCTGTGTTTTGAATCTCGTCGAAGGCCTTGCAAACGAGGCTGCGCATGTCGCCCTTGTGATATTCATTCGGGCCGAAAACATTGAAGTATTTGATGCCGACAATGTCATCGAGGATCCCCTCGCGCATCGCGTAGAGATCGAAGAGGTGCTTCGAGTAGCCGTAGAGGTTCAGAGGGCGAAAGCGCGAGAGGTCGGTGGATTTGTCGTCCATCCCGGCCGAGCCGTCGCCGTAGGTCGCGGCGGAGGAGGCATAGACGAAACGCGAACCGGAGAAGAGCGCCCAGCGGCAGAGGGATTTGGTGTAGGCGAAATTGTTGCGTAGGACGAAGTCTGCATCTGTGACGGTGGTCGAGGAGCAGGCACCGAGGTGGAACACGGCGGCGAAGCGTCCAAAAGTGTCGGGGTCGGACTCTATGCCATCGAGGAATTCCTGCGCCGGGACATAGTCCTCGAAGGAAAGCGGAAGGAGGTTTCGCCATTTCTCATCCTCGCCGAGGCAATCGGTGACGACGATTTGGTCGATGCCTCGCTGGTTGAGGGCATGGACGAGGGCGCTGCCGATGAAACCTCCCGCCCCGGTGACGAGCACGCGGGCCTTGGAGTGGAGGAGGGAATCGGTCGGGTTGAGTTTTTTTTCGCCATGGTTGCGCGGCAGGGCGGAGCGAAACGGGCGAGGGGGGGCTTTGAAGGATGGGTTGTGTTCGGCCATAAAAATAAAAATGGGAAATCAATCGGTCTCGATGCCGATGAGTTGAAAGCATTCGTCGAAGAGGGCGGTTTTTTCGGGTCCGTAAACAAACTTCGCGCCGCGGATGTATTCGCGGGCTTTGGCGGTGTTGCCTTGATGGTGTTCGTAGGCGGCGTGGGTGTAATACCACGCAGGCGAGTCGCCAGGGTATTTGATGGTATTCATCACCTTCATGGCTCGTTCATTTTCCCCAGCCAGGATGTCACAGAGGGCGACCTTGAATTGCAGGAGTTCGTGGCGGTGGTCGGTGGCCCGCATCGTCTCGTAATACTGGCGGGCGAGGCCGTATTTTTGTTGGAGGAAGAGAAGATCGCCGAGGTTGAAAGCGGCAGGAAAATATCCCGGCTCGAGGTCGAGGGCCTGGCGAAAGGCCTTCTCGGCTTTCTGGTAGTTGAGCTTCTTGGTGTAGACGGAGCCGATGAGGTTCAGAATGAGCGGATCGCTCGGGTAGCGATCCTTCAACTCAAACAACTGCTCCAGAGCCTCGTCGTATTTTTGCGCTCCGTAGTCCGCGAGGACACGCTCGATGGCCATGTTTTTCTTTGTCTCGGCATCGAGCATCGAGACTTGCGCCATCGCGATGGTGGAAGAAAACAAAACAGCGGCTAGCAGGGGTCGAAGCATGAGCGTGGTTTATCCTGTGATTTTTCCCGTGGTGGGCAATCCAAAAGCGGCTGAAGGACATTGATCCAAAACTCGAAAGGCCTTCGCGGCTTCGAGGAATTTGGGCTCGGTGGCGGGGGGCAAAAACTCGTGGAGGGTCGCGTGCCTGGTGGTTTTCCAACCCAATTCCTCCCCCCATTTTTCGAGGTCGGAAAAATTCACATCGGCGGTGAGGTCGATCCGGCCGGGGGCTTGGTAGATTTCGTGGCCTGTAAGTCGTTGGTGGTGGGCGTATCCACGGAGGGTGCCGGCGGTGCGGCGGTGGTAGAGGGCGGGCATCGGGTCGCCGTAGTCGATCGTAAGCATCGCGCCGGAGGTCCATTGGGGTGCCCAAGCGCGAAGCCACTGGCGGTAGCTTTCGTGGATTTCCACGCGCTGGCCGGGGCGGAAATCTCCGTTGAATGCGGTGGACTCGGGCAAGGTGGCAGGAAGGAGAACTTCGCGAATCCCATCGGGTCCGAGCCGTAGGTGGAGTTCCAGCCATCCTTCCGGCGTGAGTTCAAAGACCCGGCACGGAAAGGCGTCGGGGAGTTCGTTGGAAAAAATCCAGGCATGTCCACCGGTGGCGCGCAGGGCGGAGGCGAGGTCGGGATGGCGTTGGATGCGAAATCCTCGGAGGCGTTGGTCTTGGGCGGCGCGGAGTGGGCCATCGACATCGACGAGGTGGTAGCGAACGGACCGGCGGCGCCACCAGCCGAGTTCTCCGAGGATTTGGGCGGCGAGTTGGCCATTGCCCGGGCCGACTTCGATGACATCGCGGGCTTTGTTTTCCACGATCCAGCGGGCGAGGAATTGGGCGAGGGAATTTCCCAGCGTGGCGAAAGTGGAGAAGTCACCGCGGGCGCCGACATCGCGGATACGGGCGGTGTAGTAGCCGAAATCCGCTTGGTAGAGCGCCTCGCGCATGAAGCGCTCGAAGGGGAGGGTGCCGCCCAATTCCTCCTGCAACGCGAGAAGGTGTGCCGTGGCGCGGCTCAAGGCGTGGCGAGTTTCTCCTCCTCGGCGACGAGGTCCTGCCACTTCGTCTTGAAGTCGGGATCGTAGTGCTGGTCCTGGAAATCCTGCATTTTCTCGCGCAGGCGCACGAGGTCGCGGACGCGGGGTTGGATTTCCTGCCAGACCTCGCGAAGGATTCGCAGGGCGCCGGGCTCGCGGTCCCAGAGGAGGGCGTAGCTTTGCACAAAATCCGAGGCGTAGTTTGGCTCGGCGCGGTCGGTGGGCAGCCAGATAGAGCGAGGGGGTTCATCGACCTCCAGAAGCATCGGGGCGATGTAGATATTTCGGAGAATGCCCTCGATGTATTTGTTGCGAGCGGAGCGTTCGTGGCCATCGAGCGAGCAGCTCAGCGCCCATCCAAAGAGGAACGAGGGTTCCTTGAAATCATTCGGGTAATTTTTTTCGTAGCTCTTGAAATACCGCGCCGCCTTCGGGGGTTTCTCGGCGAGGAGATGGAGCATGGGGATGAGAAAGCGCACGCCTTGGTTGTCGGCGGGATTGCATTTCAGCAGATATTCCAAATTGTCGGCGGCCTCGGCGAAGCGGGAGAGGTGCCATTCCGTCATTGCTTTGCCGTAGATCGCACGGAGGTAGGGGCGGGTCTCGGCGTCTTTCCACCACACGGTCGAGGGGTCGTTGCGGAGATACTCTCCACGCCGGATGATTTCGTCGTAGGCCTCGCCGCAGGATTTCCAGTTGCCTTGGCCGAATTCGGCGTCGGCGAGTTCGATTCGGGCCGGTAAGCACTCCGGATCACGGGCGAGGGCGGCTTGGAAAAGTTGGAGGCGTTTCCGCATCGAGAGGAGGCGAAGCGCGGTGCGCACCAAGCCATGGGCGATCTCAGCCGGGCTCGGGCCGGTCTTGTCGGAACGGCCGATGTGCATGACGAAGGCCTGGGTCATGGCTTTCAATTCGTCTGGCGCGCTGCGCTCGGCGGGTTGGAAGCGAATCTCGATTTTGGACTCGGAGGAGAGGGCTTTCCACGATTCCTCGTCCCACTCTTCGTCGTGGGGAACGAGCAATTGGTCGGGCGGGGGGGTCTTTTCGAAAATGCGATAGAGCATGTTCTCGATGCGGCCTTGGTCGAGCTCCTCCATGATTTCTGGTGGGGCGACAGGGGTGCCGTGTCGGTTGCAGACCACGACCAGCGTGGGGAGATACCAATCCTTGCCTTTTGGCAAAGGCTCTTCGAGGTCGAGCCAGTAGAGGTGCCAGGCGTTTTTGGGGACTTTGAGAGGTTGGATCATGTGCGCCAATCCACGGCGATCCGCTGGATGCGGCCGACTCGGTCCCGGTAGAGGACCTCCTTGTTTTTCACCCCGTATTCGTGGACGAGTCGTGTGACCTTCACATCGAAGCAGCAGTATTGCGCGATTTCGAGAATCTTGCCCTCGCGCCACCATTTGATGGCATCGAGGCCGTCCGCAATTTTGCCAACGCCGAGGGTCGCTTGGGCGATATCTTCGAGTTTGAGGCGGTGGCCGACGGCTTTTTCGATTTCGAGAAGAAGGTCGAAAGAGAGGAGGTTTTCGCGGAGGTCGAGGACGGTGTAGGCCATCAGGACATCGTAATCGAAGCGGATGTGGTTGAAGCCCACGACGAGGTCCGCCCGCTGGAGGCGGCGAATCAAAGCCTCGGCCTGATCTTCGCTGAAAATCTCATAAATCCCGTCGCGGGTGCTGTAGGTCACGCCGAGCGACATGCCCATCTCGTGCTTGCGGTCCCAACCGCCGACATCGTTCGCGGTGCGCTGGGTTTCGAGATCGAAATAAACAATATCCATCGCCCCAGGTGCTCTAACCGCGATGGAAGTCTTCGAGGGCGAAACTTTTTCCAAGTTCCGCTACGGGGCCGGGGCTCCGCGCCATTAGCGCTGGAGCTGGGTATCGAGGAGGCTAACGACCTGACGGGTTTTTTCGTCATCCTCCATCCGTTTTTTGATGAGTTTGCAGGCGTGGATCACGGTGCCGTGGTCCTTGCCGCCGAACGCATCGCCGATATCCATGAGGGAGGAATTGGTGTGTTGGCGCGAGAGATACATGGCGATCTGGCG
>JBDKIG010000095.1:0-8457 GCA_039797215.1 Verrucomicrobiota bacterium
ATTTCCAATCGAGTCCGATGACTTTGATTTGCAGGGGGTCTTTGCCCATTTCCTTGTAGGGGTCGAGGCGAAAGGTCATTTTCCAAAGGCTGACCCCCATCAAAAAGACGACGAGAACCGGCACGCCCCACATCAGGCATTCCAGAAGACGGTTCGACTCCCAATTCGGACGATATTTGCCCGTCGGCTTGCTTCGACGATAACGCCACAAAATCCATGGCGTGGCCAAAAGGACGGGAACCACCGCGATCAAAGTCAACAAGGTTACAATTTCCAAATGTTGCAACTGCGCGGACGCCACGGGCCCCATCGGCTGCAGAAAAGATTCCGCGACTGCTAGTTTGGTGGTTGGGTCGATCATCGAAAAACGGTGAAGTTTTTATTCATCTTGCCTGCTGTCTGCGAGCGAAAAGTGGCTGATTGAAAAAAATTATGGGTTGGTTGCGCCAAAACAGGGGGCGCCGAAATCTCACCGGCGCCCCTGTTTTTTCAAACTTAAAGTCCGGGACTGCTGTGCATGATGCCGCCATCCGCGAAGATCGTGGTGGCAGTGAGGTAACTGGCTCCGTCACCCGCGAGGAAGGCAACGACGCTGGCGATTTCCTCGGGCTTGGCCATGCGGCCGACCGGGATCGCATCGTCGAGCTTCTTGAGCAACGCGGGGTCTTTCATTGTGGAGGTGTTGATCGGTGTGGCGACCGCGCCAGGGCCGACGGCGGTGACGAGAATATTGTGCGGCGCGAGTTCGAGGCCGGCGGTGCGGGTGAGCATGCGCATGCCGCCTTTCGAGAGGCAGTAGGCGGTGTTTCCGGGCATCGGCCAATCCTCGTGAACAGAGGTGATGTTGATGATGCGTCCGCCGCCGCCTTGGGCGATGAATTGCTTCGCGGCGATCTGCGTGCCGAAGAAGGCGCTCTTGAGGTTGATGTCGAGCACGCGCTGGTATTGCTCCTCGGTGGTGTCGAGAACGGAGGTGCGGGTCTCGACGCCGGCGTTGTTCACGATGATGTCGAGGCGGCCGAAATTTTTCACAGCGGCATCGACGAGTTTTTGGAGATCGGCGGTTTTGCTGACATCGGCCTGGACACAGACGGCCTTGTCGCCGAGGGCGAGGACTTGTTGCTCGAGCGCCTCGGCGGTCTCGGGGTGGACGACATAGTCGATCACGATATTGGCGCCTTGCTTGGCGAGTTCGAGGACAATGGCGAGACCGATGCCGCTATTGCCGCCGGTAACGATGGCTGTTTTTCCTTTGAGGTTCATTGGTGGTTTTTTTTGGTTTGGTTGGTTGAGTGTTGTTGGAAACGGAATTTCAAGCAGCGATCAATTCGCTGGCGGGAATGATATTTTTGACAAGTTCTCGGCGGCGTTTGGCGAGTGCGCGGAAATCACAATCGATCTGGATGCCGTGCCAGAAGCCCTCGGACTGGCCAAAAAAAGCGCCGAAGCGGATGGACATGGCCGGAGTGATCGAGCGGCGACCCAAGACGATCTCGTTGATCGCACGGGGAGGAACGCCGATCGCCCGAGCCATCGCATTTTGGGAAATCCCCATCGGGATCAGATATTCCTCGAGGAGGATTTCGCCGGGAGTGATTTGAGTCTTCATTGAGGTATAATGTATGGCGTTATACCGGAGCGTCAATGATAGTCCACAATCTCGACATCGGCCGGCCCGGAAGGCGTCCAGCGAAAGACAATCCGCCATTGGTCGTTCACGCGGATCGAATGGAAGCCGACCCCCCCACCCTTAAGTGCTTCCAGCCGGTTGCCCGGAGGAACTGCGAGATCTTCGATTCGGAGGGCGCGATTCATTTGGATGAGCTTCCGAAGGGCAACGCGTGAAATGGCGCCAAACCGGCGACTGGACTCTGTCTCGAAAAGTTGTCCCGTTTCTTCATCGGCGAAGCTTTGGATCATCGCCCCTCCCTTACGCCGCCGAGGGGTTTTGGGTGGAGGTGGCGGTGTGGAGTTGGCGGCACATCTTGGCGACGAGGGCGGTCCAGCCGGTTTGGTGGCTGGCTCCGACGCCGGCGCCGTTGTCGCCGTTGAAGTATTCGTTGAACTGGAGCAGATCGCGCCAGTGCGGGTCGTTTTTGAAAAGCTCCACTCCGCCTTGGAAGGGCCGGCGGCCATCCGCACCGCGCGTGAAAATGCCGACGAGGCGCTTTTGCAGCTCGAGCGAAACCTCCCAGAGGTTCATCTCGACCCCGCTGCCTGTGGGAAATTCCACCTTGAACGAGTCACCGAAGTAGAAGCCGAATTTCTGGAGCGATTCGATGATGAGGAAATTCATCGGCATCCAGACGGGACCGCGCCAGTTCGAGTTCCCGCCAAACATCGCCACCGGGCTGTCGGCGGGGCTGTAGGCGAGCGTCTCTGTTTTCTCCCCCTCGGTGAAGGTATAGGGGTGGGCCTCGTAGTATTTCGAGAGGGCGCGGATGCCGTGCGGCGAGAGGAATTCGTTCTCGTCAAAAAGCCGCTCGCAAATGCGGCGCAGTCGCTCGGGCGAAACGAGCGAGACGAGCGCTCGACCATCGATCTGGTTGGAAAGGTGGTCGAGATTCTTGAGGAGATCGGGGCGGTTTTTTTTGAACCACTGGTAGCGGTTCTGCAAAAGCCGCGAGCGCTTCACAGTTTCCATGTCGAAACTCTCGACCGCGAAAAGCGGCGTGAGCCCGGCGACGGAACGGGTTTTCAGATAGGCCGAGGTGCCGTCGGGGCGCCGGAGGACATCGTAGTAAAAGCCATCCTCCTCGTCCCACAGCGTGAATCCATCCTTGCCGGGCGAGTTGATCGCGGCGGCGAGGTAGATGAAATCATTGAGAAACTTGTCGGCGATGTCCTCGTATTCGGGCGATTCCTTCGAGAGTTCGACCGCGATGTTGAGCATGCTGAGGCAGAACTGCGCCATCCATGCGGTGCCGTCACTCTGCGCGATCCGCGAGCCGTCGGGTAGCGGGTAGCGGCGGTCGAACACACCGATGTTGTCGAGCCCGAGGAACCCGCCCTCGAAAACATTGTCGCCGGTCTGGTCCACGCGGTTCGCCCACCAGCCGTAGTTGAGCAGGAGTTTATTGAAGGCTTTTTTGAGAAAGACCATGTCGCCTTTTCCCTTTGCACCCCGCTCGATCGAGTAGATGCGCCACGCCGCCCAACCGCCGATGGGAGGATTGGCGTCGGAGAGCGCCCATTCGTAGGCTGGTTGCTGGGCGCTCGGCGAGGTGTAGCGTTCGCCCTGCAGGAGCATGTTCTGGCGTTTGGCTGTCGCCGGATCGGCGAACGCAAACGAGACGGATTGAAACATCAGATCCCAGGCGCAGAAGTAGGGATACTCCCAGCTGTCGGGCATCGAAATGACATCATTAGCGTAGAGATCGCGCCAGAAGACATTCCGGCCCTGCCACCGCTCAGCAGGCGGTTTGGGCATTGTCGGATCGCCCTCCAACCAGCGCGTGACCGGGTAGCAGTAGAATTTTTTGCACCAGAAAAGCCCAGCCAGCGCACTCTGCATCACATGCAGCAATTCCTCGGGCGCGCCGGGGTTCATCGATTGCTGGAAAGCCTGCACCTCCTCCTCGCGGTCTTTGAAAAGCTGATCAAAGACGAGGCCGAACGGCTCGGGCTTCGGCGGACGGCAAAGCCTCAGGCGGATCGTCCACTCCTCGCCGGGCTGGAGCGTGTGGCGGTAAACCACAGCCGCCTTCGTGCCGATCTTCGCGGCGTTGATGGCATCCGCGCGGCCATCGACGATGTAGTCGTGGAAGGCATCCTTCACATGCGCGGCCTTGTTCGGCGAATTGTAAAGCCGTTGGGTGTTCGTCTCGTTCTCGGTGAAAATCCACTCCGTCGCGCCATCGGCGTAGAGATGGTATTCCAGCAGCCCGGCGCAATCCGCGACCACCGCATGTCCGCCCGGCAGCAGGTGAATGCCCGGTTTGTCCTTTGCCCCCTCGTCCCAAGCCCAGGTGTTGCGGAACCACAGCGTCGGCAGGACAGTCAACGGCGCGGCGTCCGGCCCACGGTTGATGATGCGCAGCCGAATCGCAAGGTCCTCGGGCGATTCCTTCGCATACTCAACGAAGATATCGAAGTAGCGGCCCTCATTAAAAATCCCGGTATCGACCAACTCGTATTCCAGCTCCTCACGCGAGCGGCGGGCATTTTCCTCGATCAGTTGGCGGTAGGGGAACTCGGCCTGCGGGTATTTGTAGAGGCCCCGCATGAACGAGTGCGTCGGCGTGTTCAGCACATGGTAGAAGTAGTCCTTGATGTCCTCGCCGTGGTTGCCTTGGGGGTTGGAAAGCCCGAAGGCCCGCTCCTTCAAAATCGGATCCTTGCCGTTCCAAAACGCGGGCGCGAAATTCAGGAGACCATTGTTGTCCGAGATGCCGAGCAACCCATCCTCACCCCATCGGTAGGTCCGCGAGCGGGCGTGATCGAACGGAAACGAAGTCCACGCATCGCCATCCGCCGAGTAATCCTCCCGCACCGTCCCCCACTGCCGATCGCTGAGATACGGTCCCCACAACGACCAATCCTCCTTGCCAGAGTCGCGAGCTTGAATGCGGAGGGATTCGGGATCGTTGAACATGGGCAGGTTGATGGGTGATTTTCAGCGGGAAGTCAATCGCGGCAGGGAAACAATCTCCGGAGGAAAAACCAAACCCTGCCAGGCTTTGGAAATCGGGCGAGTTTTCCATCCCGCCTCCCTGCAGAACCCTGCTTACGCAAACTCACCAGACCACGGCGCAAAGGCATCGGGCGGAATTTCAAAGCGCGGCGAGGTCAGCTCCCCGACTTTGGGGCACTTGGGTTTGGCGGTGTCGGAGGGAACAATCCGGGCGATCGCTTGCTTCCCACGGCACACCACCACCTCCTCTCCCTGCTCCACGCGTTGCAGAATTCGCGAAAGATGCTTCTTGGCTTGGTAGATCTTCACCGTCATGGCCGCAGCATTAGTCAACTTCTGACTAACTCAACCGGAGATTTTGCTTTGGATTCGCATCCTCCCAGCATTTTTTTGAAAGAAAATGCACCGACCCCAATTTCCCTTCATTTCTCAATCACTTTCGTTCCAACAATCTTCAACTTCCCATCCGGAGCAGTTCCCACTGCAATTGCTGTTCCGATAGTTGAGCCATCCCTTGAAAAGTTAATTGTGCAGATTGCTTCTGGTATCAGGTTCGGAGCATATTGACGGCCATTCATGATTTTTCCTTCAGTCAGCACAGCCAAAAACCGAGGGTTGAGTTCAGGATCGTTCAATTGGCGGAATGTGATTTCCTTGAGGTCACTAATTTTCCAGTTCTCTTCGACTGACCAAATCGCCTGATCTATCAGGGCCTGTGGCGTTCCTTCCCAATAGTAGCAATCGCTGAGCGCTTTTGTGTCCTTTGCCTTTATTGCTGATTCAAGTCTCGCCTTTAAATCATCACATTGTTGCTGATCCGCTGAAAAAGCAGCGGTCATGCAGGATAGAAGAATGAGGAGTGGCAATAGGGTGGTTTTCATTTTTTTATGGGACATGCGCTTTTTGGCAATTCGACTTCAACGATTTTTTGAATATAGCTCTTCGATGGTTCGGAAAACTCATCAAACCGGAGAGTAAAATGCTGCTTGGCTCGGGTCGCAATCTGCTCGTTGAATGCCTTGATGTTGAATGCGTCCCACGGCACTACGGCCAGCAGAGCAGATTCTGGCGTTGTATCAATCCTCTCTAATACCCCAAATGTCGCATCCGTGGCTTGAAAGGTAAGTTTCTTTGCGCGGTCGATATTCCCCTGCTGCAAATCTTTGTCGATGTTAGTGAGCCACATCAAAGTCGCATAGTTCGAAGCTCTCGCCATACGAGTGGCTCCATTGTAGCCACCGAGAACATATCCAGAGATGCCGAAAATGAGGGCGGTGCCAAATGCAATAATAGTGGTTTTCATATTTTTGCCGAATGTCCGTGATCACCGGCATCCACCCGTAACGCGGGTAAGTGTTCGGATTATTTTATAATCTCTGTTGTCGTGCGCGAGCCAAGGAGACTGCTTGAAATTGCAAACAATCCAACAAAAAGAAGTGTTCCTGTGATGTATAGAATCTTCTGATGCTGTGGCCCGGATGCGCTCCAGATTCCGACGAGGAATACCAGTGCAAATACATATCCGAGAAAAAAAGTAACCCGTGACAATCGAATTCCCCATATCTTCTTCAGGATAAGTTCAAATAAAGAGACAAGAGGGAGAATGGCGAACCACATTGGCAAGGACCTGTCACCTATGAGTTGTGGACCAATAAGCAAAAATACTCCCACTTGCAGGAGCAGACCAGCTGGGAAAACAATGCTGAATGGCCAGCGTTGTTGATTGGATGAAGTGGTGTGTGCTTCGGAGTTCATATTTTTTTCTAACATCCGCGATCACCGGCATCTACCAGTGACGCTGGCGGGTCTTCGGTGGATCGCATTGTTCGCGTTATTTTTGGTTTAGTTTTTCCACAAGAGATTGGCTCTCTTGATCCGAAAGGGTTCCAGCTATCTGTAGCTTCCTACCAAAATCGACTGCTTGAAGGACCGGTGCTGAGACAACATTACCGTTGACGACAATTGCTATCTGCTTGCCAAGCATATCCTTTATTCCATTTTTGAATTTTACGCCGCCCGCTTCAGACAATGTAATGTTCACCGTGTTCGGTTGGTCTAAACTAACCTCGGCGGATTCAATATCTGGATCCGAAATGATTGGCGTGGGCAAAACATGCAAAGATCGAATCTCGTCGCGCCAATTGAACTCAACTTCCTTTGACGCAGACATTGGCTCAGCCACCACCGCCAGAAACTGCACTGCTGGAACGTCAGCATACACGGTGACAGCCGTTAAAGCGATAAGGGCAAATAGCAAATAGAGAATTTTCATTTTGATTGCGAATGTCCGTGATCACCGATGGCTGCCCGTGGCGCGACTCGCGCCCAAACGGAGCAAGGCGAAATCAGCAGAAAGCATAACAGAAGTCCCGAGGGCATGGTGATTCGTTCCATCGCCGAATTAGGTTTTTGTGCATTTTACCTGTTTGGCAATGAAGCATTTTGTCCCATTACATATCCCATCATAAAACTCATTTTCGCTTGGTAGCCGCTCCAATAGGCTACACGAAGCCATTCTGAGTCTTCGCCCTCAAGCAAAATTATCCCTGATGTCGAATCCATGCCTCTTGTGAACGAATCCATGTATTGCTGTGCCCTTTTCGCGTCTATGAGAGTGGCAATCTTCTGCTTTTCTGATTCAATTATCTCTGCTCGCCGAGTTTTGTTAAATTCCTCGGCGATCAGTTTCTCCTTCGGATCGAAAACATAGGCATCTTGAATGCCTGATGCAAAAAGCATCCGCACCAGTGAGCAACAGAGAAACGCGTATAGCAAAGTCTTCATATTTTTGCTAACATCCCTAATGACATGCCAGAAGCGCCGCAGGCATGGGTATTCGGTCCATCGGCTCGTTAGCCATTTTTGTTTTCATTCGTTTTGTCTCTCTTCCGAAAAACTGTAAATCCCGCTGCGACGACTGCGATAGGGTAGGCAAATGCTGCCATCATTACAATCAGCCCGTCTCCCAATCCTGTTTGTCCATCAGGTTTTGTTGCTGGATAAACATATGGAAGCCGTCCATTGAGCGTGATGTGCAGGAAATAGAAAACGGCCAGCGATACAACACTTGCAAATATTGATATTGAGATTGCGCGGGCAGGCAAATCCTTGCACACAGACTTGATGCAGAGCATCGCAAGCGTGGGAAAAAAGAAGGGAATGACGATGTGGATCTGGTAAAGCAGCTTTTCGATCAACATAGAGTGATATTTCTTGGCTAATGCATGAGGTCAGGTGCGCCGCGTAGCGGCGTTATCTGCACCGCTCGGTTTGGTCTGTTTTGTCGCTCTTTGAGATTTTGAAAGGATACATCCGGCTCCCATCCCTGCTACTCCGGCAAAGCAGATGACGAATGGCCAGATAATTACGGAAAATCCAATGGCAATCGGGCCAAACCATGCGGCATCGGAGTAAAAGGGCTTCAAGAGATCTAGAAACGGCAAGAGTAAACAACCGAGGAGACTGCCGAGATATGCACCATAACAGCCAACTTGGGCTAGCGAGCGTCTGCAAACCGAGAATCCAACTGAAAGCAAAATCGGCGGGAAGATGAATACTACCGCTAACAGCGGGGCAAAGCGGCTAAATGCCCAGGCGGCCATCAGGAGCGTCGCACAAATACCGACATACAGGTAGCGATGCTGATTCATTTTGTTTGCGAATGTTGTTTGTTCACAAAAAATCCGATTTAAACATCAGGTTCTTCGTCAATTTGAGTGGGAGAAGCGTAAAAGCATGGGAAAATGAAAACCGAAAAGCTATTTCACGAGTTGCTGGGATTGGGGATGAACTGGGAGGTTCAGGAATGCGAATTCGACCATCAT
>JBDKIG010000096.1:0-8441 GCA_039797215.1 Verrucomicrobiota bacterium
CACGAGAAAAATCAGCAACAGAGCCAGCACGAGCGAAGGCAGGAATTTACTCCCCTCGGCGCGCAATTGGCGGGATTCGCCGGTGTAGTCGATCACATAGCCGGGCGGCATGATTTTCGTGGCCTCGTCCTCGAGGTAGCGCAAGGCTTGATCGAGTGGACGGATCGCGACACCGCTGAGTTTCACGGCATTCAATTGCTGGAATCGGTTCAGCGAACGCGGTTGGGCGGTGGTTTTCAGAGTGGCAACGGAACCGAGCGGCATGAGGCGGCCTTCGGGGCCGGTGACATAGATTTTCTGGAGCTGGTCGGGATTCAGCCGGTCGACGCGCTGGATTTGCGGAATGACCTTGTAGCTGCGGCCGTCGATATTGAACCGATTCACGAAATTCCCGCCGAGCATGGCGGACAAATCCTCGCCAATCTGGCGGAGATCGAGGCCCAGCGAGGCGATCTTGTCGCGGTCGAGCACGATCTCGGTCTGCGGCTGGTCGATTTTGGTATCGATGATTGGCGGGAAGGCGAACATCCCGCTTTGAGCGGCTTTTTGCTGAAGGGTCCGGGCAATTTCCAGAATCCGCTCCGGCTCGGCGGTCGAGGCGATGACGAACTCGACAGGAAAATCTCCACCGCCAGGGAGGGCGGGAGGTGTGACGGGAAACATCCGGATGCCAGCCAGTTGAGAGAGCTGCTTCGCAATTTCGGGCTGAATTTGTTTCGGCGTGCGCGTGCGCTCTCCCCAGGGCTTGAGCACCATACCGCCGAAGCCGAAGGTGGGCTGAGTGAGCTGAAAAGTGTAGGAAGTCTCGGGCGTGTTGAGGAAAATTTGAGTCGCCTTGTCGGCGTAGCGAACGGTCTCGTCGATAGTGGCGTCGGCAGGCGCCTCGACGATGCCAAAGACCACGCCTTGATCCTCATCAGGCGAAAGTTCGTTCGGCGAGAGGAGGAACATCGGAACGCACAGAACGGCGATCGCAATCCAAACCGCATAGGCGTAGGGGCGGTTGGCAAGGACCATGTCGAGCACGCGGCCGTAGAAATTCCTCAACCTCGCAAAAACCCGCGCCACCACGCCGGCGAAACCATGTTCCTCCATTCCCGGCTTGAGCAAAGCCGCGCTCATCGCGGGAGAAATCGTGAGGGCCACAATGCCGGAAACAAGCACTGCCCCAGCCAATGTGAATGCGAACTCGCGGAAAAGAGACCCCGTCAATCCGCCCTGAAGGCCGATCGGTAAATAAACAGCGGCCAGGGTAAAGGTCATCGAAACCACCGGCCCGACCAATTCGCGGGCACCGAGGATCGCAGCATCAAATGGCTTCATGCCATCCGACAAGTGGCGCTCCACATTTTCCACAATCACGATGGCATCATCGACCACCAGACCGACGCAAAGGACGATCGCCAGAAGGGTCAGTAAATTCACAGTGAAACCCGCTGCCTGCATGAGGAATACGGCCCCGAGAATCGACAGAGGGATCGCCAGCACAGGCACCAGCACGGCTCGCATCGATCCCAGAAAAAGAAAGATCACCACGACGACAATGAGAAGGGTTTCCGTGAGGGTCTTGAGGACTTCATGGATCGCATCAGTGATGTAAACGGTCGAGTCGTAGCCAACCCCGGCCTCGAGGCCTGCGGGCAGTTCCGCTTTGATTTTATCGAGTTCCTTGCGGACGGCTTGGATGACATCCAGCGTATTGGCATTTGGCAGAACCCAAATGCCCATGAAGACCGCCTGCTCGCCGCTGAAGCGCACAGCGGAGTCGTAGTTTTCCGCGCCGAGTTCCACATCCGCGATATCCTTCAAACGCACCACCGCGCCGCCGCTCTCGCGCAGCACGAGCTGGTTGAATTCCTCGACGGTGCTCAGGTCGGTGTTCGCCGTGAGATTCACGGTAACGAGTGAGCCTTTCGTCTGGCCGACAGCAGAGAGGTAGTTGTTTCCAGCGAGTGCGCGCCGGACTTGGGCGGGGCTGATGTTGAGAGCGGCCATGCGGTCGGGCTTCAGCCAGATGCGCATCGCGAAGGTCCGGCCGCCAAGGATTTCGGCGCGCTGAACTCCGGCCACTGCGGTCAAACGCGGTTGAACGACGCGCGTGAGGTAGTCAGTGATTTCATTCGGCTTAAGGATGTCGGAAACAAAACGCAGGTAAGCGGCTGCACGCTTTGAATCCGCACTTTCGATATCAATGATCGGCACCTCGGCCTCGGGCGGGAGGTCACCTCGCACTTGATCCACTTTGGAGCTGATCTCCGAAAGGGCTTTCGTGGGATCGTAGTTGAGCTTGAGCCGCGCGGTGATCAGCGAGCGGCCTTGCAAACTCTCGGACTGCACATAATCGATGCCATCCGCTGCGGCGATGGCCCGTTCGATTGGCGTGGTGATGAAACCCCGAACGAGTTCCGCGTTCGCACCGACATAAATCGTGGTGATCGTCACCGAGGCATTGTCGCTCCGGGGATATTGTCGAATCGTGAGGGTGAAAATAGCCTGGGCCCCCGCCACCAGAATCAGCAACGCCACCACCACGGCCAAGACCGGCCGCTTGATGAACAAATCCGTAAAACTCCCGCCACCCAGCGAGTTGGGGTCCGTGTGTAATTTCATTCCAATTCGAGCAATGCAAGGCAGGCCAGATTCTTTCGGTTGAACTCCCAACCAAAAGCGGCCGCGTTTTTTATTTTAAAAATTTCCGCGATCCAAACAAACACGCCGCACCTTCACGGATCACTGCCAGAGCGTCCAGCCTGATCCTTCCTCGCAAAGCCTGCCACGCCTTCGAAAAATCAATTTCTAATGACTGACCACCAGCTCTGCGCTGTGGGCGGCGAAGCCGGCTCCGAAGGCGGTGAGCCAGAGATTTTCGCTGTGTGGGGTGGCGGCCAGGCCATGCTCCAGCGCAGCGAGGACGCTCGGACTGCTGATGTTTCCGTATTGGCGTAAAATTTCCCGGGTTGAGCTCAGCTTTTTGTCTGGAATGGCGCGCTCAATGGCCTCGATGACATCTCGCCCGCCCGTGTGCGCGATGATCTTCTCAGGGGCGCTGGAACTCATTTCGTAGAGCTGAGCGACGGCCTTGGCGGCGAGATCGGGGACTTCCCGGTGGAGTTGGTTTTTGAGACGACCGCCGGCATTGACGAAGCGGATTTTCTCCCGGTGCTCCGGCTGGTGGATGGTTCGAAAATTCTGGAAACGCAACTGGCCGCCTTGGTTTTCGGCCTTCCAGATGGCGGCGGCGGCTCCATCGCCAAAAAGGCAGAGGCTGATGAGCACGCCGGGCTCGTCGTTCAGGTAAAAGGCGGCAGAGGAAATTTCAACGGCGATGGTGGCGACCGTCGCGTCGGGATTGGCCGCCAGAAAACCGCGCGCCGTCTCCAGAAGAGGCAGTGCCGCGCCACATCCGAGGCCGAGCAGGTCTTGAAGAAAGGCGTTCGGGCGGAGTCCAAGCCTTTCGGAAATGTAGCTGCTCAATCCCGGACAAAGATAGCCGGTGCAGGTGCAGACGAGCAGCGCGTCGATGCCTGAGGGCTTTATCGAGGCGAGATCACACGATTTGAGAAGGGCCTCGGAGGCGAGCCTCGGGGCGTGGAATTCAAAATGCTGGTGCAAGGCGCCGGCGTCGTAGCCAAAGGTCTTCTGCAAATCGGGATCGCAAAATCGACGGGTTTCGATGCCGGAATCGCCGGTGAGAACTTTCTGCAGGAGGTCCCTCGAACGCCCCCGCAAACCCTCCATCGCCCCGGATTGGCTCAGGATTTCAAAACATTCGCGCTGGGTGAAGGCGTGCGGCGGAAAGGCGGTGGCGAGGGATTGGAGATACATCAACGAACGAGGTGAAGGAGTGTTTCAAAAGGGACACACTTTCGGCGGGCCAGGGCGGTGGTGAGTCGCAGGCCGAGAGGATGGAGGAGGACGCAGTGAAGCGCACCCGCCATCGCCAGGCGGCGGTTGAAGCGGGAGGCTTGGCTGGCGGTGGAGGCCGAGGCGGCTTCCAGCCAGGATTTCTTGCCAGTGGCGTAATCCATCGCCGGGTTAAGAGCGCACTCCGCCGACTCGAATGCCATGCTCATTCCATTTCCCGTGAAGGGTGGAATCATGCTCGCGGCGTCGCCAATGCAGAATTCCGGGCCTTCCTGTCGTCCGGTTCGAAATGCTGCAACCCCGCAAAAACTGGATTCATCGATCTCCGCTGCTTCCAAGCGATCGGCGAGCGCATTCAGGGAAGACACGCGAAGGATGGAGACAAGAAGTGCGCTTCCCTTCACCCCACTGGGAGGCCTCTTTTTAAACAACCCGCAGATATTGACTTTGGCGTCTTCGATTTTCGCGAGCCCGAGGTATCCGTCGGGCGAGGTGAACATTTCCAGATCGTGCGTCAGCGGCAAATTGCGGGCATGGCATTTCAGCCCAAGCCATGGGGAAGGCTGGCTTGGCCGCCCTGCCGCCCAGATGACGCCAGGCGCCGAGGCCACACGGGAATTGGTGACGAGCGTGCCTCCAAGCGAAAGGAATTGCTGCTGGAGATGAGCATCGAGTTTCCAGCGAGAAATCCCCCGGCCCGGCACCTGCATTTCGGCGAGCCTTCCGTTGCGGTCATTCCAAGAGGCCCTATGAAGCTGCGTGGCCTCATCCAGACAATTTCCGATGCCAAGCGTCTCAAGGGTCTTTTGGCTCACGCCGCTGATGAATTCTCCACACACCCGATGCCTCGGGTAAGTGGACGCCTCGTGCAGCGTCACCATCGCCCCGCGGGTTTGCAACGCGATCCCCAGCGAAAGCCCGGCGAGCCCTCCCCCCGCGATGGTGATTGGGTTTTTCAACGCCGGGAGGCTACTAGTCTCAACGATCCGCGCCAGTGGGATATTTCCCGAATGAACCATTTTTTCGGTTCCAACCCCAAGAGCTCGGGCAGCTCGCCTGCTCGGAATCCCGCGCGGATGCTCACGGGCATGTCGTGGCGGGTTACTTCGCCAAGGAATGAATCCGCGAATCTGGAGAGATAAAGTGGAAGTCGCGATCGGAGCGGTTCGCAGAAAACGAGATGACGAAAGGATTGCAAATGGGCTCCAAGCTCGCGCAGCGCCGATTCAGGGAAATGGTGCAAGATGAGACTTCCCATACAGGCCTCGGCATCGATCTCGCCTAGGGTTTGAAAAAAATCGCCTCGCCTCCACAGAATCGCCGTCGGCAAACCAGCAGGCCGTGGCACCAAATCGAGGCCAGTTAAAATCGATCCAGGCAGCGCTGCCTGAACCCTCCGGCAAAGCCCCCCCTCACCCGCTCCGATTTCAATGACTCGGGCCGGACCAGAGATTCGCTCTCTCAGCTGGCGCACGATCCAACGCGAATTGCCGAGATAAAAATCAATCCACCTCAAATCCAGACGGCTCCGAACAGCCCGGGGATCCGCCGGATCCAGGGAATCCAGAATCTCAGGAATCACCTCACGCTCCAGTTCACTCATCGAATCAAATAGGTATCAGCGTGTATTTTCATTCGTTTTTAGACCCCCGAAATCTGCGATCGACGACTCCGAGAACGAGTTTTTTTCCCACAACAGGAACGCCACTCCCACCTTGCACGGGTCGGTGCAGAGCCGTCGAGCCAGATCCTCCTTCGCATCTCCGGGCGCCGCGAACTCCCGACTCCCCACATAGCCTCTCGCCTGATTAAATTTCCGTTATGGCCATCCTTGGAAAACTCAATCGCCTCACTGTCCTGAAGGACTCCAGCCCCGGCCTGTATCTCGACGGGGGCGAATTGGGCGAAATCCTCCTGCCCGGTGACGCCATCCCCAAAGGCGCCGCTCCCGGCGATGAACTCGAGGTTTTCGTCTATCGGGACTCCGAAGACCGCCTCGTTTGCACAACTCTCAAGCCCCTCGCCCAAGTTGGCGACTTCGCCCCGCTCGTCGTTCGGGAAGCCCACCCCCGCCTCGGAGGGTTTTTAGATTGGGGCCTTCGCAAAGACCTCCTCCTCCCCATCGCCGAACAAGAGCGCCGCGTCGTGGAAGGCGAGACCGTCGTGGTGTTCGTTTTCATCGATTATCAAACCGAACGCATCATCGCCACCACACGGCTCTTGGCCCACACCGACCACACCCCGCCACCTTACAAAACCGGCTACGAAGTTTCCCTCCTCATCTCCAGCGAGACCCCGCTCGGCTACAATGCCATTATCAATAACTCCCGCATGGGCCTGCTTTACCGTGCCGAGCTCGGCACTCCGCTCCGCATCGGCCAACGCTGCGAAGGCTTCGTAAAAACCATCCGCCCCGATGGAAAAATCGACCTCAGCCTCGACCCAGCCGGCTACGCCCGGGTTAAACCGCTCGCCGAGCGAATCCTGGCCAACCTCCGAGCCAACAACGGCCACCTCGCCATGAGCGACGCAAGCCCCCCCGAAGCCATCCGCGCCACCTTCCAAACCAGCAAAAAAGCTTTCAAACAAGCCCTTGGCACCCTTTACCGCAACCGCCTCATCGACCTCACCCCCTCCGGAATCCAGCTAAAAACTCCCTGGTAAGAGCTTCTCCAGCTCACAGACAGGGAGTGCATTCCAAGTGCTTCTCCCCAGCCAGTGACTCCTCCCGCCCTGGAGCAAATCCCAGCAAGCGGATTTCTGAAAAACTCAACCCCACGGAATACAACTCCCGCCCGTTGTCATCTTTTTGCCCGAGGGCCGCATACTTCGCGACATCCCTCGTCACCACCCACGAGCCGTCTTTTTTGAGCTGAAACGCAAACACAGCCTTCGACCCCGACTTGGGCCATGGATCCAAACGAGCGGAACGCGACAAATCTGAATCGAGCACCGCGTCCGCAGGGATCGCACTAGCCGCTAGGCATTCCTCCAAGGCGCGGGTTTCCGCAGCCACGGGAGGAAAAATCATTTCGCCGCCGGAGGTTTTCCCGGCCCAGTCCGGACATTGCAGCTTCAGCGAATCGAACGCCCCGAAGACCATGTAATAACGCCACCACACGCCGCGCCCCGGCGTCACTCCGAGCCGAGGAATCACCACGGCGACCGAGTAATTCCTCGTGCTCTTCGCCACTTCCTCGGATTTCCCGCCCGCCCAACCGAAGCGCAAAAGCGTTTTCGCCCTCGGCAACAGCGCGGGGTCGATTCCTGAAGTTGGAAAATCATCCCGCCCAAAAGTCAGCCCGACCGCATAACGATCCTCCGCCCCGCTCTCCTGCGCGAAAGCCATCCAACCCCCGGTGTTCGGGGCAAAATCCGTGCTTCCCGTCTCGCCGAATCTCGGCAACGGATCCAGTCGCTTCGCCGACCCGCGCTCGTTCGAATCCGCCATCCACAGCTCCCCCAACGCCGTCTGCCGCACCCCGCCCCACGGAGTATTCAGCCACGGGTAACTATTCTTCCCGAAATCAAAAATTCCCACCGTCACCTCCAGCACACCCCGCGCCGCGAACCGATATCGCGAGTAATACAGCACCTCCGAGACGAGCGGGCTCGAAGTTTGCGGCACCATTCCCCACGAAAGCATCGTGAAGGTCTTTTCCTCCGGAGACCAAGACTGCGCCAAGCACGGTGCGTAAATCGGCGCTTCCCCCGCTTTCACATAGCAACCGGATTGATGCACAAAAATCTTCTCGGGCTCGCGCGTCACAGCCACCGACTGCCAGACCTCGTCATTCCAAGGACTCAGCATGTTGCGCCTCGCATCCCGCCACTGCGGCGGCACCAACTCCCCGATCGCCGACTGGATCGAATACAAATGCCCACCCTTGCCGATGCGAAACTCCATCGGCCGGCCCTGCAAATCCACCGTTCGAAAAGCCCGGAGAAAAACCGATTCCTCCGGCCCCGGAGTCGCCCACGGCCCCTCGGACGGCGAAAATTCGCTCGTCGTGGAAACTTCGAAATCCTCCCCGCCCGCCCCATCCACCGCAGGCAAAACCGAAAGCATCTGCTTCTCAAAAAGCGACGAACCCGCATTCTCACTTCCCTCGCCAACCGAATCCGCCGAATAAATCGGCGCCAGTGAAGCCAGCAGCACCGCAACAAAAAGAACGCCCCTCATTGAAAATGGTTTCTCTCTCGTTTCAGAAATCGAGTCGATGCCAATCTCCTCCGCGCGCCATGTTAAAAAACAACCCACCACGCGCAATTGGCCGACTCCATTTTTAAAAGAAAAGGCACAATATCGCCGATTTTCCTATTGGTTTGAAGGTTGCTCGGAACTCGGAATGGGAGGTGCTGCAAATTGCTGGGTTCCCGCTTCGACCTTAAATGGCTTCCCATTAATTATGAGAGTGTAGCTGGAATTAGAGATCACATCTATATGTCCATGTCCGTCAGCAACCAGATCGGTGACCACATCGGCGAAGCGGAAATTCCTAACTCCATGCCGTCCGGGCTGATGAAGCCTCCATTCCACGACACGCTCCGAGGCATTCACGGTATGGATTCCGATC
>JBDKIG010000097.1:0-8415 GCA_039797215.1 Verrucomicrobiota bacterium
TGAGCCAACGCCTGAGCCAACGCCTGAGCCAACGCCTGAGCCAACGCCTGAGCCAACACCCGAGCCAACACCCGAGCCAACACCCGAGCCAACACCCGAGCCAACACCCGAGCCAACACCCGAGCCAACACCCGAGCCAACACCCGAGCCAACGCCTGAGCCAACGCCCGAGCCAACGCCTTCTGCGGTTGAGGACCCTACTCCTGTTTTAGTCTCCCAGCCCACACCTTCGCAAAAACCTCGCGCCCCCTCGGCGGTAGTCACGGTCCAACCCAAAGACCAAGTCCCCAAGGTTTCGACCACGCCACCACCCACTCCAGCACCGCAAGCACCTATCCAAGTCGCGAAAGCCATCACGGTTAAAACTCCCCTAGATAACGCCCAACCCGTTTCCTCGGACGCACCGGACGAACCATCAACCAATTCCTCTTCCTCCAATCGTTACCAAGTTGCGGTTCTCACTCCGACGACTACAGAGGCCATTGATTATTTAAAAACCATCGCAGCGAGCGATCTCGCCCTGGCCAACAACATGGCGGAATTCAATCGCGCCGAGTGCTATATCCGCTGGATCGGAGACGCCGTGAAACCCCTTGCGCCCGGGTTCGCTCGCAACCCTGAATCCGAAGAATCGCAAAAGCTCGAGGAGACGATTAGCCAGGCTTTAAACGAGGTCATGGCCTTGAAGTCCCGCCGCGATGAACTCAAGGCAGCCCGCCTGAAAGAACTCGAAGCACGACACGCTGCCCGCGCCGCCTTGGAAAAAGAAATTCAAACCACCCGCCGCGATGCACTCGCTCGCCTGACTGGTGTCGGCGCCTGATCAACCCAAAACCTCTCGCCAGACGAGAGCCGTGTTCACATGCACATCGACCACCTTGCGGATGTCCTTGGAGTATCCCCCTGCTAGAACCCAGACCACCGGCAGAGCATTGGCCTTCGCAAATTCAAACACCCATCGATCCCGCTCCATCAAATCCTCGTGGCTCAAATCCAAGGGCGAGTAGGGATCATCCCGCAGAGGGTCGGCCCCGGCTTGGTAAAGCAGGATATCGGGCCTGCCAGACTCCAAGATCCAAGCGAGGTTTTGGTCCAAGGCATCCATCAAAACACCGCGATCACTCCCACCCGAGGGAATCAAGGGAACGGAAAAATGATTCGTCCCATCCACATGGTGCCGTTCCCGCACATCGCGGTAGCAGGCATTGAGCCAGTAATCATTCCCGTAAATCGACAAGGCATGCAGCCAGGGGCGACTCGCCGCCAGCGAGGCCGTGCCATTTCCATAGTGCAGATCCAAATCCAGCACAGCCGCCGTGCGAATTTTCCCCTCGGCCCTCAAAGCTTCCAGAGCAACGACCAATCCATTGAAAGTGCAAAAGCCCTCACCATGGTCCGAGCAAGAATGGTGAAACCCACTCGCCAGCGCGGCGGATGTGCCCTCTGCCAAAGCCAAACGGGCGGCGGCGAGAACCCCGCCATTGGTCAGACAAACGCTTGGGAAGAGCTCGGGGGACCATGGGAATTTCTGGGACTCCGCCAGTTCGCGAGGTTCCCCCGTCTTGATCGCTGCGATGTATTCCGGCGAATGAACCCTAGCCAAATCCTCCTCGGAGACCGGGGCGGGCGCGGCAATATCGACCTCCGGCAAAACCTCGCGAATCCGGTCCGCGACAAGCGCGAACTTCGAAATCGGCATGATGTGCTCGCCCAGTGGAGCCGCAAATCCCGGGTGGTGGAATATTTTCATGCGAGCGTCGGAGGGAGCAGGTCGAGGGTGTCGGTCGGCGCTGGATAACCCGCCAGCGAGTCCATTACGACTTTCATATCCGACTCGCGGAACCCGACTCCATACATCCGGTAAAGCGAGCGGACCACGCGCAGCAACTCGTCACCGCCTAAAGTGGTCTCGAGTTCACGCCCCACGCGTCGAAGCATGAGGCAAAGCGGCAAGGGGCGTGGTCCCGAAGTTTTATCGATCTCCATTGGATCGCGGAAATCCGGCTGGAGATAATTCACGCGCGTCGGATCGACCATTTTGAATCCAGCCTTCTCGTAGGCGGTGAGGCGAATTTGAGTATCGGGCTGCGATTTGTCCAACGCCTCCATCTCCCCGACCAAAGTAATCGGCGAGCCGGGCGGGTAATTCAAATCGGCGAGACACTCGAGAGCGGTTGAAATGGGAAGAGCCCTCGACCAGCCAGCGATTCCAGACCGGCGCCAATCTTTGGCCACCAGATTATGCGACATGTGAACAACCGCGCCTGGATGTCCAGTCAGCACGATGACGGTATGGTCACGCACCGCGACAAACTCGCCGCGGCGGGTCAGAAGAACGAGAGCGTATCGCAATGCTGCCCCATTGCGGGGTTCCAGCGGGTGCCAATTCAAGCGGTCGGCAATCACATCGGCTTGTTCCATTTCTCCTTTGAAACCGAATTCGTCCCAAAGCGCCCCGAAGGCCATTTCAAAAAAAGGATCCGTTGCGCTGGTGATGCGGTGGATTTCGATTTCCGACCAATCGCCCTCGAGGCTTTTCGTATCCCCAGGCGCGAGGTGGCCTGGAATCATCCATGGTTGGAGGTAGCTCACACGAGATCCCCGTGGTGGAACTGCAGTTCGTAAAGGCTTCGATACAGCTCGGATTTCTCCAGCAACTCGGCATGGGTTCCCGTGTCAACAATCCGTCCGTGGTCCATCACCACGATACAATCCGATTTGAGAATTGTGGAAAGCCGATGGGCGATGGCGACCACCGTGCGACCTTCCGACAGCCTCTCGATCGCATCTTGGATCATGCGCTCGGATTCCGAGTCGAGCGCGGAAGTCGCCTCATCGAGCAGAAGAATTGGCGCGCCTTTCAGAATGGCTCGGGCGATGGCAAGGCGCTGCTGCTGTCCACCGGAAAGCATACAGCCTTTGTCTCCAACGATCGTCTCGTAGCCATTCGGCTGAGCGAGGATGAAATCATGGGCATAAGCGAACTTGGCAGCCGTCTCGATTTGCTCGCGGGTTGCCTCGAGATTTCCGTAACGGATGTTTTCGGCAATCGTGTCGTGGAAAAGAAATGTCTCCTGGGTGACAGTCCCGATATGACGGCGGAGAGAATGCTGGGTGAGATCGCGGACATCGTGACCATCGATTTTCACCACGCCTGATTGGGGGTCGTAGAATCGAAGAATCAGCGAGTGAATCGTGCTCTTTCCCGCCCCGCTGGCACCCACCAGCGCGTATTTTTTTCCAGGCTCGATGCGGAGCGAAGCATTGCGAAGAGCGAGTTTTTCAGAGCCGTAACCGAAGCTGACATTCTCAAGTTCGATCAATCCCTCACAGCGCTCGAGCGGACGGGCCGTGGGAAGGTCGGTGATGGTCGATTTGGTTCCCATCAACTCAAAGATGTTATTCGCCGAAACCATGCACTTTTGCATGAGCATCGGAATCCGGCTCAGGTTTTTGACTGGATTGTAGAGGAGAAAAATTCCAGCGCAGAGGGCGGCGAATTTCGCAAAACCAATCCCGTAATAATAAACATAGGCCATCGCCAAAACGACCCCGAGGGCGGACACGGATTCGATGAGTGGTTGGACAATGTCCGAACTCCGGCGCACGCGCATGCTGTTCCGGCATTGCGTGTCGCTGGACTTCGAGAATTGCGCGGTTTGATAATCCTCGCGGGCGAAGCTCTTGATCACACGCACCCCGGCGAAGGTTTCTTGAAGAATGACCGACATCTGCGCCGCCTCGCTCTCCTCGGCCTTGCCGGCTTGGCGGACTTTTCGACCGAAAACCACAACGGGAATAATGCAAATGGGGAACAGCACGAGCGTTGTAAGACTGAATTTCCAATCAATCGCCACAAGAACGGCGACTCCTGTAAGAACAGCAACAGGATCTTTGATGATGTCGCCGGAGACGGAAGTAAGCGCGTTTTGGGCGACGCGGGTATCGCTCATCACACGAGACATGAGCTTCCCGGCTTTTTCGCGGCTGAAGAAATCCAGCGATTGCGACATCAAGTGGGCGAAAAGCTGGGAGCGAATGTCGCGGAGCACGCGAAGACTGACCCATGCGAGCGAGTAGACATTCAGGTAAGAAAAAATTCCCCGAGCCACCATCACGAGCGGGATCAGAAGGCTGATCCAAATCACACTTTCGATCCCCGGACCGTCGTTGGAAACTCCGCCGCTGAAGAGGGCCGACTTGTCCGGAAATTTCAGCGCGCCGCCCATCAGCGGCTCCCCCGCTTTTTTGATAACTAGGGGAATGATGCCGTTGAGCACCCCGCCCATCACGCCACAGGCGATGCCCAGAAAAAACCGTTTCCGGTAGGGAACCATGTAGGAAAGCAACCGCAAATAGGGTCGCCAAAAAGCACGGACGAGTTCGGGAAATGGCAATTTCGGCGGCTTGGGCATATGAGATGAAACTACACGGCTTGACGATCAGTGGGACTCAAAAAAACGAACCCAGCAAGCCCCCGAGAAGACGCAAATACCAATCCCAAACGAGCGCGCCTCCCAAGAGCCAAATCAAGGAGCCAATCGCCAAGAACGGCCCAAATGGCAACCGCACACCTGCCCGGTCCCTCGCCAGAAACAGCCCGGCAAGTCCAGCAATGGATCCCACAATCGAGCCGGCAAAGAGAGCGAATAGCGCACCCTGCCAACCTAGAAATGCCCCGATGCACGCCATGAATTTCACATCACCAAACCCCATCGCCTCGCGGGGAATCACCACGGAGGACATTCGCCCCTCGATTTGCGAGATGGATTCCAAACTTCGCGGCTGACCATCCAACAAGACGCGGTCATAAAAAAATTCCAGTCGATGCGGTGAAATCGTCTCACCGTCGAGGGTTGCTGGCCCCTCGAGAGCCACGACCAGTTTGTCCTGCTTGCGCGAAAAAACATCCCGCCAATCCATCGTTTCTCCAGCGATTGAAATCGTCACAGACTCACCATCACACGCCCAACGAAATGGCTCGGGCTCGGAAAACCGGTGTCGGATTCGGCCAAATGCCAACTTACCCAATTCCACGATCAGAAAAACGGAGGCAAACCCCGCGAGCGCCCCGAGCACGGACCAACCCACAGCCGTCCATCGAGAGGTCGTTCCCATCAATTCAGGGATCAGCGCACACAAGAAAACTCCCAGCGCCGCCCCGCCGAGGGTAATTTCATCCGGGATAATGAAATGCTCGAAGTCGATGAAAGTCGCCGCCAGAAGAAGAGCGACAAAGGAGAAATAGGCGGGGCCTAGGGGAAAATCGAATTTCAGCCAGAGCGCGAGAAAGAGGCCGGCCGTGAGCAACTCCACCAGTGGGTAGCGCATGGAAATCGACGCGCCACAGCCAGAACATTTTCCACGAAGAAAAACCCAGCTCACCACGGGGAGGTTTTCATACCACGGGATGGTTTTTTCGCAGGCGGGACAGAATGATCTTTTCGGATTCAGCAGGCTCACCCCACGCGGCATCCGGTGGATGCAGGCATTCAGAAACGATCCCGTCACCGCGCCCAGCACGGCGGCGAAAACCGCGAGAAGTATGGTCATGCCTTTTCGAGGCCGGGCTCGACCAGTTCACAAATCGCATGGAGGAGGAATTTGTGAGCTTCCTGAATTCTCGCCGTCACGGTGCCTTGAACGAGAAGTTCGATATCGCCCGCCCCTTTGGTGAACCCCCCACCCTTGCCGAGAAGAACGATACTTTTAACCCCGAGCCGTTTCGCCTCTTCGATTGCCGAAAGCACATTTCGCGATTTACCGCTCGTTGAGAGAGCGATGAGAACATCGCCGGCTTTTCCATAGGCCTGAACCTGACGCGCGAAGATGTCCTGAAAAACATAGTCGTTCCCGATCGCGGTGAGCAGTCCACCGTCAGACACCAGGGAGATGGCCGGATAGGGGCGCCGGTCGTTTTGAAAACGGCAGGTGAATTCCGTGGCGATGTGCGAACTATCCGCCGCGCTTCCGCCATTGCCGCAGAGGAGCAATTTTCTACCCGACTTCAGGCACGCGAGAACCAGCTCGGCGGCTTCCACGACTTTGGGTTCGAGCGGACGAAGAGACTCGAAAACCACCAAGGCATCGCGCAGGGATTCGGAAAACGGACTCATGAATCAGGCAGCGAGAGCTTCGGGAGCAAAAGCCGGATGAGTCATCAGAAGACCCTTGAGATTCGGCCACGGCGTATCCATCCCGGCGAAGAGATGGAGATAAATCCAGACATCGTCGGGCGAGTATTTGGCCAGGATGGACTCAACAGCCGCCGAAACCTTCTTTGCGTCTGGCTCGGCGGGCAATTCGTCGATCAGCCCTTTCCCGTCGTGCTTGATCTCAAGAGCATCCAGAAAATCACAAACCAAGCGTTCGTTTTTTCCAAGAACCCAAATTTGCAGAGTCTCGAGAGCGAGATCGGCGTTGGATGACTTGGTTAGGGCCTCGCGGATCCAAAGATTCCGCTCATCGCGGGGTTTGCGCTCCACAAAGACCGGACGCAACTTGCGTCGCGTGGCGAGCATGCCAGCGCAGCTGCGGTAAGCTTCTCGGTCGTTTTCGTAGAGCCAGTTTAAAATTCCCGTCGCACGAGGAACGGACAGGCGTCCAAAGATCTCAATAGCAGTCATGGACCCGCATTTATCCGAGTCGCACGAAACACAGTCAAGCCCTGCGACGGGGCTTGAGGCCGCGCCCGATGAGGGGAATAGTCCCCGGATGTTTGCGCGTGTGCTGCCTGATCAGGCGGCTGGAAAAATACTGGATTACCGAGTGCCGGAGGCGATGAGTTCAAAAATCGCCGTTGGTTCCCGTGTCAAAATCCCCGTCCGCACCCGCCTGCTCGCTGGAACCGTGATCGAATTGCTCGATGCGTGTGAATTTAGCAGCGTCAAAGACATCACCGAACTCTTGGACGAGCGCCCCATGATCCGCCCAGCCTTGCTCGAGTTGGCTTACTGGATGGCCGACTACTATTGCTGTCCACTGGAAACGGCCGTCTGCAGCGTCCTGCCAGTGGCCGTGCGGGATGGACGCGTCACAGCCAAAAAACAAAACACAGTGCGCCTCGCACGGGAATTCACCGAATCTGATCTCGAGAAAATCGCCATCCGTGCACCGAGGCAGGCCGATGCCTTGCGGGTATTGATCGATGCCGGAAAACCTCTCGCCGTCACCAAGGCCGCCAATCTTTCAGGAGTCAGCGAGGCGGTTTTTCGAACACTGGAAAAACATGGTTTCGTAGCGATCGAAGCCTCGGTGGTGGCTCGGAATCCCCATGCGGAGCAATATGTGTCTGGCGCGGAGTTGACACTCAACGCGGAGCAGGAAGAGGCCATGAAAGTCGTCGTCGAGGAAATGACGAATCCCAGCCGACCCATTTTGCTCTTTGGGGTGACCGGGTCGGGAAAAACGGAAATCTACCTCCGCGCTATCCGGCACTCGCTGGATGCAGGCAAAACCGCCTTGGTTCTCGTTCCTGAAATCGCCCTGACCCCTCAAACCGTGGAACGCTTCAAATCCCGCTTTGCGGACATCCAAGACCGGATTGCCGTTCTGCACAGTCATCTTTCCGAGGGGGAGCGCCATGACGAGTGGCACAAAATCCATACCGGCCATGCCCGAGTGGTGATCGGCGCGAGAAGTTCGATTTTTGCGCCGGTGGAAAATCCTGGCGTGATCATCATCGATGAGGAGCACGAGTCGTCCTACAAGCAGGACGAGGCCCCCCGCTACAATGCCCGCGACATGGCCGTCCTGCGCGCCAACCGGGAAAAAGCCGCCGTCATCCTCGGCAGCGCCACCCCCTCGCTCGAGAGTTGGCACAATGCCCAATCCGGAAAATATCGACTCGTCCGACTCAACCAGCGGGTCGATGACAAAAGCATGCCCGTCGTGCGAGTCGTCGATCTCCGGCGTCCCGCCCGCAACGATCCGGGAGGCGGTATTTTATCCAAACCTCTTCGCGAAGCCATCGAGGGAAGAATCCAGAAGGGGGAACAAACGATCCTTTTTCTAAACCGGCGCGGCTTTTCCACCTCGATGATCTGCGAAGCCTGCGGCCATGTCTGCGAATGCAACAATTGCAGTGTCTCGCTCACTTACCACCGCGCGGCGGAACGACTCGTCTGCCACATTTGCGGCCACAACCAACGCGCCCCCAAGTCCTGCCCCAAATGCTCGGATCCCAGAATTCGCCATGCCGGAACGGGAACTCAAAAAGTCGAGGAGGCTCTCCAGCGGATTTTTCCAAAAGCTCGAATCGCCCGCATGGATGCCGATTCGATGACCCGCAAAGAGGCCTACCGCGAGACACTCGGAGCCTTCAAGGAAGGCCGGATCGACATTCTTGTCGGCACCCAAATGATCGCCAAGGGCCTGCATTTTCCAAATGTCACACTCGTCGGGATCGTCAATGCC
>JBDKIG010000098.1:0-8376 GCA_039797215.1 Verrucomicrobiota bacterium
GAGGAAATTCGGAATCGCAAAAGTCAGCAGGCCGAACAGCCCGAACTGCGTGGTGAATTGAACCGAGAAAAACAACCCGAGGCCCCACATCCAGGAGAGGGCGACGGAAATTCCCCAGAGCACCGCCCCGATCGGACGCGGTAGTTGAAAGGTGGAGGATTGTGCCATTGGGCGGTATCCATACAACGCCCCACCCCGCGCCGCAACTTCTCTCGCCGAAAGCGCGCCGGGTTGAGCTGATCAATGAACCACCCGCACCGGCGTGCCAACTGGAGCGTTTTCGAAAAAACGCTGAGCCGCACCGCGCGGCATCCGGATACAGCCATGCGAGGCAGGATAGCCCGGGAGGTAGCCCGCATGCATCCCCACCGCTCCATGGATTCTCATGAAATAAGGCATCGGCGCCCCGCGAAACCTCGCGCCCGCCGGGCATTTGTCGCGACCGAGCGCTACATTCGCCTTCACAACATTCCCCTCCCCATCCACAAAATCGCCGTAGAGATTCGAGACATGGTTTTTGTTTTTCTGAGTGATTTTGAAACTGCCCGTCGGCGTGCCATAGCCCTCGCGGCCTGTCGAAACGGGCGATTTGCCGACTGGTTGGTCGCCTTTAAAAAATGTCGCGGTCTGCGAACCGAGATCGATCGTCACGGACGGGGCCCCGAGCACACCGTCACCCGTCCAAGTCCATTCCTGCGAGGGTTTGGGAGTAGGCTTCGGGCGCGCCCCGGAATTCACCGCGTAAACGACCTGATTGTCATCGGTGAGATAAGCCGTCGAATAAACCGAAATCCGCGAATGCGGAGAATCTCCCTGCGGCGCACAGGCCCCAAGCAGCGCAGCCCATGCGACAGCTACCAGAGGGGATGCGGCTCGGTTTGCAAAAAATGTTTTAAGGTTGAATTCCAAATCCAACATGCGCGTGGAGGCTAAGCCGATGATATCCCGTGTCAATCGGAGTCCCGACCCCATCGACCCGACACGAGCGAGTGCGGTTTGACGCTTCCCCTGGCGCTCTGATAGATCCCTCTCTCATGGGATTAATTTTGATCAAAGCAGCTCTTGCTTTTGGAACGGGAATTGTGATCACCGGCCTTTTTTGAAGCGGTTCCGCTACGCACTAGACCCGCTCTGCTTTGGAGCTATCGCCCTGTATGCGATCAATCGGTGGATTTTTGATTTTGAGGCTCTGAGTGGATGGTTTGCTGACATCCTTTTGATACCCGCTGCCGCACCGGCTTTTCTCTGGATTGAGCGCCAAATCGGTCTCCGGACTCACGACAATTTCCCATCGATCGGCGAAATCGTTTTCCTCACTGCTGCCTGGTCGGTTGCCGCCGAGGGCATCGCTCCAATGCTCTTCGCCCATTGCACGGCCGACCCGATGGATATCCTCTACTATGCAACCGGAGCTGCCATCTCGGCAGCTTGGTGGCGTTGGTGCGTTAGGAAATCTTCGCGCGGGTGTTTTTGAGGGCCTGCGCGGAGGCTTGGAGCGCTTGGAGTTCCTTGGGCCAAAGTTCCAACTCGATGTGCTTGAGGGCGCCGGCGCGGCCGACGACGGTGGGCACACTGATCGAGACGCCACGGATCCCGTAGGCTCCGTTGATCTGGCTCGAGACGGGAAGGATGAGTCGACGGTCGAGGGCGATGCAGTCGATGACCTCGCGGATGGCGACGCCGACGGCATAGCCGGCTCCGCCTTTGCGGGAGATGACTTCCGCGCCACTCTTTTGGGTGCGCTCGAAGATTTGAGTTTGGAAGGCGGGTGTGACGCCCGGGAATTTGGTGAGCGGGAAGCCATCCACTGAAGCCGAGGACCACACGGGCAGCATGGTGTCGCCGTGTTCGCCGAGGATCATCGCACGGACCTGCGTGGCTGGGAGATCCAGCGAGGCGGCGATGAGCGAGCAGAAACGGGAGGTGTCGAGCACGGTGCCGAGACCGATGACCTGCGAGGCAGGGAGGCCGGTTTTTTCGACGGCGAGTTGGGTGAGGATGTCGACGGGGTTCGAGACCACGAAGACGATCGCGTCTTTTTTCATTCCGGCGGCTTTGAGGCTTTCGAGGATGCCGAGGAAGAGGGTGACATTCCGGTTGATGAGATCGAGGCGGGACTCATCGGGTTTGCGGCGGAGTCCGGCGGTGATGCAAATGATGTCGGCGTCTTTACAATCCGCGTAGGTGCCTGCGGAGATTTTCTGGTCCGCGCAGTAGGCGGCGCCGTGCAAGAGATCGAGGGCCTCGCCTTCGGCGGTGGCTTGGTTGGCGTCGAGAAGGACGAGTTCGCGGACGATTCCGGAGCATTGGAGAGCGAAGGCCGCGCAGGATCCGACCCGCCCGCCGCCGCCGATGATGGCTACTTTCATGGGATAATTATTTGTTGAGGTTGGCCACGATCTCGTTCGTGAGTTTTTGAACGAGGGATTCGAGTTCCGCATCCGACTGCGGGGAATTCATGGGATTGCAGGGAGTCACGGGCGTGGCGCAGCCGCGGGATCCGCACATCTCGGACCAAGGATCGACTTCGCAGAGTTCGGCGTTCTTCAGTTCGTAGCGGTTGTCGGGGAGCCCCATGCTCTTCTTGATCGCGAGGAGGTCGTCCATCTTCTCGCACGGGATCGAGGCCGCGCCGGGAAGGGATTGGGCCAGGATGATCGTGCGGCAGTAGGCATCGGTGATCTCCATCTTGAAGTAGGCGTCCTCGACGGATTTGCCCCAGCAGATCACGCCGTGACAGCCCATGATGATCGATTGGTGCTGCGGTGCGAGCGGACGGATGCTTGCAGCGATCTCAGGCGAGCCGGGGGTTTGGTAACCAGCGACGGCGACTTGGCCAACGAAAACCTCGAGCTCAGGAATGAGGCGGGCGGGCGGTTGGAGTTCCTTGATCGCAAAAGCGCCCGCGTGCACAGGGTGGGCATGGCAGACGGAGGCGGCTTCGGGAGTGGTCTCGTAAATCGCGGCGTGGGTCGTGAACTCACTCGAGCGCTTCCAAGAACCGGCGAGTTGGTTGCCCTTGATGTCCACCATCGAGAGCATTTCGGGGGTCATGAAACCCTTGCTGACGCCAGTGGGCGTGATGATGAAACGATCCGGACCGAGACGGGCGGAGATGTTGCCGCCATTGCCGTCGCAGTATTCGCGGGCCCAGATGCGGCGGCCGATGTCACAGATTTCTTTTTTGATCCGCTCAGCCTCGGGGCTGTTGAAAAGTTTCTGATCATCCGAAGTGCCAGCAGCGGCAGCGCAGGGAGCGGGTGCGGACTCGGTGGCGGAGACCTCGGCGTCGAACACGACCTTCACTCCCGCTTCAGAGAAAACATCTTTGGCTCCGGGGGTGAGGCGGATGTCGCGGTTGTAGCGGAACTCGGTGGCTCCCGTCTTCACGAATGCTTCGGCTTCTTTTTGTGCGATCAGTTTCATGGTTTATTTTTTGTAAAAGTGGTCGTCGACCAATGCGGCGCAGTAGGCGTCCACAGGGGTTGGCTCAGGAAATGGGCAGGCGGCCTCGCGGCCTTCGCTGATGGCGATATTTTGGCCGATATTGGCACCGAGTTGATCGTAAACAACGATCGATGGTGCGAAGGCGTCTTTGCCATCAAAGGTGTCACTCGTCCAGGGCAGCGTGAGGAGCAGGCGCTCGCCCACGAATCGCTTGTTGCGAACGGAAAGAGTCACGCGGCCAACGACGGTGCCCATTCTCATACGGCGAGGCTCCTTTCGGGATCAATGATCCCCATCACGGTCCAGCGGGCGGGACTGAGTTCGTCGCCCACGATTTTGCGGGCCTCACTGCCATCACTCGAGATCATGACCTTCTGGCCGATGGCGGCACCGAGGTTATCGATCACGATCTGCGGGGCCAAATCCGACGAATCCGGCTCAGCCAACAACAAGCGCCAACCTTCAAGGCTGGCATGCTTGATCGTGCTGGTCGCGTAGCCGCGGATGGTGGCGAGTCGCATTTAGTAGAGGTTCAAATTTTCCACCATCACGCAACGGCGGGAGCGGGTGAAGGTCATAGGGGTGGTGACGCCTTCTCCGGTGGGCGTGGCGATGCTGAAGCTGAGAAATCCTTCGCCGCCGAGGCCGAGGCCGGTCATGCAGGGGCCGTTTTTGATGAAGAGCGTGGTGTCGATCTCCTGGGCCATTTTCGTGAGGTTGCGGATGTTTTGGGAATGCATCACGCCGGTGTGCTTGTAGCCATGCTCGGCCTTGATGGCTTCGGCAATGGCGGTATCCACATCTGGAACGCGGACGACCGGGATGAATGGCATCATTTGCTCCTCGTCCACGAAGATGTGGTCGGCCTTGGTCTCACCGAAGAGGAGTTGCGTGGAAGCGGGAATGTCGAGGCCGATCGCTTTCGCGAGCACGGCGGCGTCGCGGCCGACGAGGTCGCGATTGACGACCGGGTGCGGGCAACCAGCGCCCTTGCCTTTTGGAAAAACGAATGCTTTGTCGGCGAGGGCCTCGATTTGCTGGGCGTCGAGTTGGACGGCTCCGGCTTTGCGGAGGGCCTCCAGGAGTTTGTCGGCGACAGAGGCCACGACGAAAACCTCCTTCTCGCCGATGCAGAGAAGGTTATTGTCGTAGGAAGCGCCTTGGATGATCGCACGGGCGGCGGCATCGAGGTCGGCAGTTTCGTCAACGACCACGGGAGGATTTCCCGGGCCGGCGCAGACGGCACGCTTGCCGGTCTTCATCGCAGCGGCGACGACGGCTGGACCGCCGGTGACGCAAAGCAATTTCACATGCGGGTGCTTGCAGAGCGCGTCAAAGGTCTCGAGCGTCGGCTTCACGACGGTCGTGAGAAGGTCGGTGATGCCGGTTTCTTTCGCGATCGCTTGGTTGTATTCGCGGACGGCGATGGCGGCGCACTTCGCGGCGGAAGGGTGCGTGTTGTAGGTTACGGCATTGCCGGCGGCGATCATGTTGATCGCATTGCCGGTGAGAGTCGGAACACTGTGGGTGGACGGCGTGATCGCGCCGATGACTCCCCACGGAGCATAGTCGATGACGGTGAGGCCGGAGTCGCCGCTGAAGGCCATGCGGTCGAGCATTTCGACGCCGGGAACGAGTTCGCCACAGATCGAGAGTTTTTCGATCTTGTGATCGAGGCGGCCGATTTTGGTCTCGTTGAATTCGATCTCGCCCCACTCCTTGGCTTTTTGCACACAGAGCTTGCGAATGACAGCGATCGCTTTTTTGCGAGCGGTCATACCACCCGCGCGGAGTTTCTCGAACGAGCGCTGGGCGGCCTCGACGGCGGCGTTCATGTCCTCGTAAACGCCATAGGCGGTCTGCGAGGGCGCGGCTTTCGCGGCGGAGGGTTGAGTTGAAAGGCGGGTGAGAACTTCTCCCACCACACGGGCCACAAGTTTTTCATCAATCGCTGGCATGGTTTTTATTCGGCCTTATAGAGAATGCGTTTTCCGAGATCGACGGTGTCAACAATACCGATGACGACCGCGTCCACGGGGGAATTCTTGTCCTCGGCCGCGAGGCGGGCGGAGCTACCTTGAACCACAAGAACGCAATCGCCCTCGCCGGCGCCGAGACTATCGGAAGCAACGAGCGTGGATTGGCCGAGGCGCAATTCCTTCGCTGCGGGCGAATCGATCACGAGCGGACGGACGACGAGGAACTTGGTTCCCGTCATCTTCGGGTTCTTCTTGGTGGCAACGACGCTGCCTTCGACCTTGGCTAAGATCATAGGAGATGGGAAATGGGAAGGCGGAGACCGGAGAGAGCTTTCATGCGGTCGCGCGTTTTTGGGTTCGGGCGGTTTTAATGGAGGCCACGGTAATGGATAGGATTTCGTTCACTTCTTGAAACAACGATTCCACTTTTTTTGTTGGGATTTTCCCGGCGGCTACAAGGAGTTCGAGCCAGTAGAGGGTTTCGTCGGCTTCTTCTTCGACGATGCCCATCTTGGCGATGAACTCGGCCCGGGAGCGTCCGCGTTTTGCGGCGCGGGAGTTGGCTCCAATCGAGGTGCCGGAGCGGAGAAGTTGGTTGCCCAAGGTCCTGCAAATCCCGTTGTCGGGGAGGGCCTCGACCAAGCGCACAACTCTCAGCGCCAAGTCAAAGGTTCTCCGCCTGAAGTCGGCGTGGCTGCGGGTTTCCTTTTCGGTTTCCACCTTCTGGTTTCCGGTTTTGTTACTTGGCCTTGGGCAGAACGGCGCCGAGATCGCCATGTGGGCGAGCGATAACGCTGACGCTGATGACTTCACCGAGCGACTGGGCGGCAGTTTTGCCGGCTTCGGTGGCAGCTTTGACGGCGGCGACATCTCCGGACACGCAGGCGGTGACCATGGCGTTTCCGACTTGGGTCATTGGGCCGATGAGTTCGACATTGGCGGATTTGAGCATGGCGTCCGTGGCTTCAACGAGGGCGATGAGGCCGCGGGTTTCGATCATTCCGAGTGCTTGTTGTGACATGGTGTTTGGTTTGGTTGGTTGACTGATTCGGGGTTGGTTTAGTGGGATTCTTGAAGCTTGGCCCAGGCGTTGCGGGCGATAACGATTTCCTCGTTGGTCGGGATCACGCGGACCTCGATTTTTGAAGAAGGCTTGGAAATGATGGTCTCGGTCGCACGGGTGGCGGCGTTGAGTTCGGGGTCGAGTTCGAGCCCGCAGAAATCAAGGTTCGCGCAGACGGCGGCGCGGAGGCTTGGGCTGTTCTCGCCGATGCCGGCGGTGAAAATCAGGGCATCCGCTCCGTTCATGCGAACGAGGAATTGGCCGATGAAGCGGCGGATTTGGTTGGCGAACATGTCCAGCGCGATGCGGGCGTTGGCGTTGCCTTTCGCGGCGGCCTCATCGAGGTCGCGAATGTCGCCGGTCTCGAGGCCGGACATGCCTTTGAGGCCGGACTGACTGGTGAGCGCCTTTTCGACATTGTCGAGGCCAAGGCCGAGATTGCGGGCGAGGTAGATGAGCGCGAAGCAATCGAAGTCGCCGGCGCGGTTGTTTTGTGGCAGGCCGCTCTGCGGGGTCATGCCCCAACTCGAATCGACGGCTTTGCCATCGACGACCGCCGCGATTGAGGAACTCCCGCCGAGGTGGCAGGAAATAACGCGGAGCTTGTCGGTGCCGCGAAGTTCGGCGCAGCGCTGGGAGACGAACCGATGGCTCGCTCCGTGGAATCCATAGCGACGGATTCCATATTTTTCCTCCCACTCGAGCGGGACCGGGTAACGATAGGTCGCGGGACCAATGTGGTCGTAAAACGCGGTCTCGAAGGTGCCGATGCAGGGCAGCGAGGGGTGGAGTTGGTTGAAAAGCCGGACGCCGGCGATGTAGGGCGGGTTGTGCGCGGGGAGGAGGGTGTTGTAGTCCTCCATGGCCCGGAGCACTGGCTCGTCCATGATCTGCGTGCCGGAAATGCCCTTCGCCATCACGGGCTTGAAGCCCACCGCCGCGATGCCGTCGAACCCGCCGAGCTTTTGCTCGATGAAGCGGATGGCGGCGCCGTGGTCGGGGAAGGATGCCGTGCCTTTTTCGGGCGCGGCATCCCCGAGCGAGATGGTGTATGGGCAATCGGTCGATCCGATGCGCTCCACGCCGCCCTTCGCCAGAACCTTTTCGGAAGGCATCTCAAACAAGCGAAACTTGAACGAAGTGCTCCCGATATTGGAGACGAGGATTTTGTTTTTGGCGGACATGGATCTTACCGGATCGCGTGGATTACTTGGCGGCGGCGGGTTTTCCGCCGAGGAACTTGCCGAGCTTCATGAGATCCTCGTGCGGACGAGGGATCACATGGACGGCGACGATTTCTCCGATGGAGGTCGCGGCGGTCGCGCCCGCTTCCACAGCGGATTTGACGGCGGCGACTGAGCCGGCGATGAAGACGGCGACATTGCCGGAGCCGACTTTTTCCCAGCCGATGAGTTCGACATTAGCAGCCTTGAGCATCGCGTCCGTCGCTTCGAACTGCGACACGAGGCCTTTGGTTTCGATCATTCCGAGTGCTTGGTTAGCCATAAAATTGGTTTTCTAAAGAATCAGGCGGTGAAAAATTTCAGGAGTTCCGGCGCTGGCCGGGCGATCACGTGGGAGGCCACGAGATTGCCGACGCGGTTCGCCGCTTCGCGTCCGGCTTCGACGGCTGCTTTGACGCTGCCGACATCGCCTTGGACGATGGTTGTGATCAAGGCACCGCCGATGGGGACGGATTTGATCAATTGCACATTGGCGGCTTTGACCATCGCGTCACTGGCTTCCACCAGGCCGACGTAGCCGCGGGTTTCGAGTAGTCCGATTGCTTCGCTCATTTTGTTTGGGTTGTTTGGTTGGGTTCGGGGTTAGGATTTGAAAAGTTCCACCTTCTCGGCTTGGTCGAGATTGCAGGCGTTTGCCTCGTCG
>JBDKIG010000099.1:0-8355 GCA_039797215.1 Verrucomicrobiota bacterium
GGCGGGTTTGGGTTTTTGGAGAAAGAAAGCGAGTTGATCCGGCTGTTCGCGCGGGGAGAAAAACACGCCGAAGTGCGAGGCGGTCTCGGCATCGACCCACATTCCCAGCCCGATCACATCGGCCTCAGGCATGGGCGGGAGGTTCGGCGGGAAGCGAAGCAAAACATCGCCACTGGCCAACATCACACGGCTCGTGGATGGCGCGGCGTGGGCGATTTCTCGGAATCCGGGAAACTGGACATCGAGGAGGGTTTGATCCAGCCGCTGACCCTCTGCCCAACGAAGCGCGGGGAACGGCATCAGGATTTTGCCCGTGGCCGCATAGGCGGGAAGTCGTCGGCTTTGCCCGCCCGCCATCAGCGCGAGTTTGAGGCCGGAAGCGCACCAATCGGCGAAGGATTGAGCACCGCCCGACGAGCGCCAGGCGGCTGCCAGGAGATGGGCGACGCCCCCGCCGGAGCCGAGTTTCGAGCCTGCAGGGTCGCACGCGGCAAACCAATCGCACCCCTCCGGGCTGGTCGGGAAAAATTCCGCCATGGCAGGCGGCAGGGAAATCAAGCGCTGTAAGTCCATACGATGGATCCTTTCGTATCGGCTATCGCCATTCCCGGCAACTCTGGCGCCAAGGCGACTTCAAGCCTTGCGGCGGGCGACCGAGAGCCCGTAGCTGGCAATGACCACAAAACAAACAAACGGCAGCAGGAACGAGGCCCGTGTCGCGGAGATCGGTCCCCAGGCCGAGCCATCCATGATCAGTGCTTGCAGGGGTGGCATGAGGCAACCCCCACCGATGGCGAAAATGAGTCCCGCCGATCCGAGTTTGGCATCATCACCCAAACCTGAAAGGGCGATGCCGTAGATGGTCGGAAACATGAGCGACATGCAGGCGGAGACGCCGACGAGTGAGTAGAGGCCCGGCATTCCTTTCAGGAAAATCGCCCCTATCACCAAGGCTCCCCCCGCCATGGCGAGGCAAGTGAGAAGCAGGCCGGGATTGAAGAATTTGAGCAGGTAGGTGCAAACGAACCGGCTTGAGACGAAGATCACCATGGCCACGATGTTCCAGCCTTGGGCAGTTTGAGCTGACAGGCCGATTTCATTCACCGCGTATTGGATGATGAAGGTCCAGACCATGATTTGAGCACCGACATAAAAGGCCTGCGCCACAACACCCCAAACATAATCCGGCGTGCGCAACAGACGACCCAGCGAGGCGCCCACGGTGCCTGAACGGGATTCGCTGGTGGTTGAATCCGGAAGCTTCGCGAGGGCAAAGGCGACCATCGCCAAAAGCACAACGCAGCCAAGAATGGCATACGGCCCGACGATCACGCCCAGATCGGCGATTTGGATTTTCTGGAAGGCTTCGGGGGCGGATTCAGCCATCGCGCGGCGGGCCGTTTCGTCTGCGGGATCGAGGCGGCCCAGAATGAAATCCTTGGCCACGAACATACCCAAGAGCGAACCAACCGGATTGAAGGCTTGCGCGAAATTCAAACGCCGTGCGGCTGTTTCCTCCGGTCCCATCGAGAGGATGTAGGGGTTCGCGGTGGTCTCTAAAAATGCGAGTCCACTCGTCATGATGAAATACGCGGCGAGGAAAAAGGAAAAGTCGCGGGCGTTTCCAGCGGGGATGAAAAGCAGACAACCAACCGCGTAAAGAACGAGGCCGGCGAGGATACCGCTCTTGTAGGTGAAGCGGCGAATGAACAACGCGGCCGGAATGGCCATCACGCAATACCCGCCGTAGAAGGCGGCTTGGACGAGCGAACTCTCGAAGTGCGAGAGCAGGAGGACATTTTTGAACGCCGCCACCATCGGATTCGTGATGTCGTTGGCGAAACCCCAGAGGCTGAAAAGCGTGGTGACGAGAATGAACGGGATGATGAAATTCCGGGGCAGCAAGGAGGGTGAACTCATAATGTTTTTCGGGTGGAGGCGATTATGAAAATCAGATCGACGGCCCGGCTACAAGGCCGACTTCGGCTCGGCGGGAGGTTTTTCGGAGTGCGCGCCAACGAAATATTTTTCCACGAGGTAGAAACAGGCCGGGATGATGAAGATCGAGATGAAGGTGGCGGCAAGCATTCCGCCGATGACGGTGGTTCCGAGGACTTGGCGGCTGACGGCGCCCGAACCCGAGGCCAAAGCCAGCGGCACGGTGCCGAGAATGAAGGCAAAGGCGGTCATCAGAATCGGGCGGAGGCGGAGCTTCGCGCCCTGCAAGGTCGCCTCGAGGAGGTCCTTGCCTTTCTCGTATTCATCCTTCGCGAATTCCACGATGAGGATGGCGTTTTTGGCCGCGAGGCCGATGAGCATGACGAGACCGATTTGCGCGTAGAGGTTGTTTTGCATACCGCGCATCGAGAGGGCGGCGAAGGCCCCGAAGACGGCGATCGGCGTGGTGAAGAGGACGCTGAACGGCAGGCTCCAGCTCTCGTATTGAGCCGCGAGGATGAGAAAAACAAACAGCAGGGATAACGCGAAAATGGCCGTGGGCGGCACGCCTTGCGCGGCCTGCTGCTCCTGATAGGACATGCCAAAGTAGTCATAACCCATGCCGGGTGGCATCGTCTCGGCAAAGACCTCTTCGAGGGCCTTCATCGCCTGGGCGGTCGAGTAGCCTGGCGCCACGGAGGCGTTGATTTGGGAGCAGCGGAACATGTTGTAGCGCATCGTGAATTCGGGGCCGAACGAGTTCTCGGCTTTAATGAAGGAATTCACGGGCACGGACTCCTTGTCTTTGTTGCTCAGGTAGAACATCCCGAGGTTGTCGAGGTCCGTGCGGTATTCGCCCTCGGCTTGAACATAGACCTGCCACTGGAGACCGAAGCGGTTGAAGTAATTTACAAAATACCCACCGAGGAAGGTTTGCACGGTCTGGTAGGCCTCGTTGAGATTCACGCCTTGGATCATGGCTTGGGCCTCGTCGACCTTGAGGTGGATTTGGGGGACATCCCAAAGAGCGGTGGTGAAGAGGCTGGTGAATTCGGGGCGGGCCTTGGCGGCGGCCATGAATTTCTGGGTGTTCTCGGCAATGAAATTCACCGGTCCGCCGGTGCGGTCCTCGAGCATGAATGTCACGCCACCTGCCGTGCCGATGCCGGGAATCGCGGGCGGCGGGAAGGCGAATGAGGCGGTGGGATTCGAGAGCGCGCCGAGTTCCTTATTGATATTCGCTTGAATGGCATCGACGGAAAGCTCGGGCGTGGTGCGTTTGGACCATTCCTGGAGCGTGATGAAAAAGAATCCCGTGTAGGTGCTCTGGACGGTGCTCAGGAGGTTGAAGCCGATGATCGAAGTCACATATTCCACGCCGGGCGTCTTGAGCAGGATTTTCTCGATCTCGTCGGCAGCGGCGGTGGTTTGCTGAAGTGAAGAGGCGCGCGGGAGTTGGACCACGCCGAAGAGGTAGCCTTGGTCTTCCTCCGGAATGAATGCGGTGGGCATGGAACCCCCGATGCCACCGGCAGCTACCGCCAGGCCGAGGAGCAGCAAAATCGAAATCGCGAGCTTGCGGATCAGGCCACGGCAGATGGCCGTATAGCCATTCGTGGCGGTGTTGAAGAATTTATTGAATCCTCTAAAAAACGCACCGAGCGGGCCGCGGGTCTCTTTGCGCGGACGCAGGAGCAGGGCACCGAGAGCGGGGCTCAGGGAGAGCGCGTTGAAGGCTGAAATGAGCACCGACACGGCCATGGTGACCGCGAATTGCTGATACATCGCGCCGGTGATTCCGGGAATAAAGACGGTCGGGATGAAAACCGCCGCGAGGATCATGGCGATGGCAATGACCGGGCCGGAGACCTGGGACATGGCCTTGAAGGCCGCATCCCTGGGGCTCAAGCCCTCCTCGATGTGGGACTCAATGGCCTCCACCACGACAATGGCATCATCGACCACCAAGCCGATCGCCAAGACCATTCCGAAAAGCGAGAGGGTATTGATGGAGAAACCGAGCATCGGAAACAACGCAAAGGTTCCGATGAGAGAGACTGGCACGGCGATGAGCGGGATCAGCGTCGCGCGCCAACCTTGCAGGAAAATAAAGACAACCAGAATCACGAGAGCCATCGCCTCGAAGAGAGTCTTCACGATTTCCTTCATTCCGTCGGTGATCGCGAGGGTGGTATCGAGAGCAACGGTGTAATCGAGGCCGCTGGGGAAGGTTTTGGCTTGTTGTTCGAAAAAGGCGCGGGCCTGTTTCATGGTGTCCACCGCATTCGATCCGGGGAGTTGGTAAATCGCAACGATGCAGGCGCTCTGCCCCTGAAAGCGGCCACGGATATTGTAAACCTGCCCGCCGAGTTCCACGCGCGCGACATCTTTGACCCGAACGATCGATCCATTGGGATCCGCGCGGATAACGATATTTTCGAATTCCTCGGCGGTGGTGAGGCGGCTCGTGGTGGTGACGGTGTAAGTGAAAACCTGGCCTTCGGGAACGGGTTCGCCACCAATCTGGCCGGCGGGGTTCACCTTGTTTTGGGAGTTCACCGCCTCAATGACCTCGGGAACGGTGATATTCAGCGTGGCGAGACGGTCGGGCTTCACCCAGATGCGCATCGCGTATTCGCCTGCTCCGAAGATGCTGACGCTGCCGATGCCGGGGATTCGGGTGAGCGGGTCGTTGAGGTTGATGTAGGCGTAGTTCGCCAAAAAGGTCGGATCGAATTCGCCGTTCTTAGAATAGAGAACGAAGACGCCAAGCGGGGAGGAGAGGGATTGCTCGACGGTGACGCCGTAGTTTTTGACCTCCGTCGGAAGCTGGGAGGCCGCCTGGGTCTGCCGCATCTGGGCGAGGATTTGGTCGGTCGTCGGCAACGTGTCCGTGCCGAAGATCACATTCAGGCTCATGATGCCCGAGTTGGCGTTGATGGAATACATGTATTCCATCCCCTCGACGCCGCTCATTTGCTGTTCGATCGGGGTGGCGACGGATTGCTCGACGGTGAGCGCGTCGGCGCCGACATAGGTGGTCGAGACCTGGATTTGGGGAGGGACGATATTGGGAAACTGCGCGACGGGCAGGCTGGCCATCGAGACCAGACCGATAATGACGGTGATGATGGCGATAACCATCGCCACAATCGGCCGGCGGATGAAGAAATTCGACATGCTCGGAGATCCTTACTTGGCGGCAGGAGCCTCGGGTGTGGGGTCGGGCGTGGATGGAGAAGATGGCGGGCCAGGAATCTCGGGTGGCGGCGGGGCCTTCCACTCGGTGGCATTGACCTTCATGCCTGGACGGGCTTTTTCCACGCCTTCGACGATCACTTTTTCTCCCTCGGCTACGGGACCGGTCACGACCTGCCAGGGGCCGAGAACGGGACCGAGCTTCACAGGAACGGACTTGACCGTGCCGTCGGCTTGGATGGACGAGACAAAGAAGGTGCCTTGCATTTCGACGGCGGCTTTTTGGGGAATGAGCAGGGCGCCGGGGAGTCTCTGGACAGGGCCTGAGACGGTGGCGAACAGGCCGGGGCGGAGGAGTTCCTGAGGATTTGGAAAGAGGGCGGTGACTTGGATCGTGCCGGTGGAGGTGTTGATCTGGCGGTTGACGAAATCGTATTTGCCCGGCTCGGGGTATTTTGTGCCGTCGGCGAGTTGGAGGGAGAGCCGGGCATTGCGTTCCTGCTGCGGCGTGGCGTCCAGGAGTTTGATCAACTGCGAGAGTTGCAGGTATTCGGCTTCGGTGATGAAGAAATTCATTTTCATCGGATTGATTTGGGAGGCTTGGGTAAGAATGCTCACACGCCCGCCGGGGCCGACGAGATCGCCGATCTGGGCTTCCGCGACGCCCACGACCCCATCGAACGGTGCGGTGATCGTGCAGTAGCCGAGATTGACTTGGGCGGCCTGCACGGAGGCTTGGGCGGCACCGACATTGGCCAAGGAGGCCTGCGTGTCTTGATAGGATGTCTGGTATTCCTGCTCGCTGATGACCTTCGTCTGGTAGAGCTGGGTTTGTTTTTGGAGGGTCAGCTGCTGGAGCTGGGCCTTGGCGACCGCGCTGGCGTATTGGGCTTCGGCTTGCGCGAGAGCGGCCTGGAACGGCCGGGGATCAATCGTGAATAGAGGGTCGCCTTTTTTGACCATCGAGCCCTCTTTGTAGTTTTGGGTGAGAAGATACCCGGTGACTTGGGCCTGGATGTTGGCGTTCTGAAAACCATCGAGCAAACCCACCCAAGTCTGCGAGGCCACGACATCCATCTTGAGAACAGGGGTCACCTGGACATTGGGCGGCGGGGGCGTTGGGGGCGTGGGTTTCTTACAGCCTGAAAAAACAGCGGTGATCAAAGCAACCGCAGTAACGAGGAATCGGGGATTCATGGGGGACTTGCCTAGCGGGAAGAAATCGGTGGCGCGAGGTTTTTTGTCACCCGCCCGCCATTCCAAACCAAAATCTCGCTCCGGTTTGCGGAATCGCGTCGGCTAATCCTTCTCTTTCGGACCGACGGTGCGCTCGCCGACCAGGAATTCCTGCACATCGCCGACGGTGCGCAGAGTGGTATTTTGAACTTTTTTCGCGGTCGACTCGGTGAAATCGACCACTTTCCCGACCAAGCCCCCCACCCTTTTTTCGGAATCCTCGCTGGCGCGCTCTCCTTCGGGTGGAACCAGGGGCTCGATCACCTCGCCACCAACCGCTGAAAGACGAATGGTTCCGGTGGGTGATCCGGTGCTGTCATAAAGGCGCACGGTCCACTCGGGCTGAAGCGTCTGGGGATTTGTCGCCAGAGAGTAGTCGATCCAGTGAAAACCGAGTTCGCACTGCACGGCCTCGCGCTGGGCGGTTTCGAAGACGCTTCCGGCATCCACCAAAACCTTGGCGCGATCCAACGCCGGCCGGCTGGCGATATCGCTGAATCCAGCCAGCGGCGTGCGCTCCCCGGTGATCTGGCCATTCGCGACCGTTAATTCACGGACTCCCCCGCGGGCGGACGGGTCGGCTAGGAGGACAACCCACTCGGCGGGGACGGGATCGCCGCGCTGACCGCTCATTTCGACAAAAGCCGCACTCTGCGCGACCGGATGCGCGGAGATGGCTTGGAGGGCGCTGAGGGCCGAGCCGGCATTGCCAGCAAAAACCGAAACAGCGGTTAAGAAAAAAGAGACAATGGCGAAGCGAGTCATGCGGAGATTTTTAAGCGAGAGGAACGGGGATTCCAGCGGTTTTTTCGAGCGGGTTGGCCATCAAAAATCAAAGAGCATTTCTTGAACAAGACCGGCGGGGCTTGGTTTCGCGGGAGGTTTTGGCTCCGGCAAAGTCACGGGAGCCGCAACATGGAGGGGATTTTCGAGAACCGGCATGCGGTTGTGCTGGAATCGCTCGAGTTCGGCGGGAGCAGCTTCCCGGGTGACGATTTTGATGAGTTCATGGGCCGTCTGGCGGTCGAGGATCGCGCGGATCACGAGCCCCGAAGGCAGCTCATCCCACACCAACTCGCCGGTGCGGTCGGAGCGTTCGGCGAATTCCTCGGCAGGAATATCAAGCAGGATGCCGCCACGCTGGATCCACCAATTTAAAATTTCGCTCCTAGCGAAGCCCGCCCAGATTCGATGGATCGGCCCGTCGGGACCCACGGCCGGCACTTCTCGACCAGGGCGAAAGGTTTTTCCTTGGACTTTAAAAACCGCGCACACGGCTTGTTTCAGCGGGCGTGCCGCTGGATCGCCTCTTCCTTCAAAACCCCGATGTAGGGAAGGTTGCGGTATTGCTCGTTGTAATCGAGCCCGTAGCCGACGACGAATTCGTTGGGAATATCAAAGCCAATGTAGTCGGCATCGATGGCGGACTCACGGGTCACGCTTTTGCGGAGGAGCACGCAGGAGCGGACGCTGGCGGCGCCGGACTCGGCGGCGAGGCGTTCCTTGATCGCACGAAGCGTAAGCCCGCTATCGAGGATGTCATCGAGGAGCAGGACATGGCGCCCGCGCACATCGGCGATGGTTTGCTGGCGGAATTGGATTTGCCCGCGGGATTTCGTGCCGTGGTAGCTGGAGACGCTCCAAGAGTCGATTTGGAGTGGCAGGGGCACACGCCGCAGAAGGTCGGCCATAAAAATGAAACTGCCGTTCAGGATGGAAACCACCGTGAGTTCCTTGTCCGCGTAGTCGCTTGTAATTTGGTGGGCCATCTCATCGAGACGGCTGAGGATCGTGGACTCGTGATAAAGGACTCGGGCGATGTCGGCGACCATGGGGCGACTTGATAGCCTCGGCCTCGCGAGAGGCAAGGACTTATTCGGATCGACCCGCACCCAACTTCTCCAGCCAAGCCACGCCTTGGCAAACGGCCGAGCGGGGATCGATCCGATCAGCAATCGCGCGGGCGCACCGAGCGGCACTGGG
>JBDKIG010000100.1:0-8341 GCA_039797215.1 Verrucomicrobiota bacterium
CTCCCGTGATCAACACGGCTACTGGGTTCTTCCCGCCATCGTCGTGGCCTCGCAATCCTCGGTCCTCGACCGCTCCCCGCTGGCGCAGCAAGAAATCTTCGCTCCCATTCTTGTGGTGGAAATTTACTCGACGGAGGACGAAGCCATCTCGCGGCATGAAGCTTGGAAGTTCGGTCTCACGGCGAGTGTCTTCACTGCCGATCCGGACCGCTTTCAACGACTCGGCGCTTCCCTATCTGTGGGCAACCTCTACCAAAACCTCCCCACCACTTTTTCGCCATCCACACTACCCTTTGGAGGGTGGGGGAGTTCTGGCAATGGACGACCCGGCGCCCGCGGCTTTGCCCGATTCGGCATCCGGGAGCAAGCGGTGCAGTGGAGGAAATCGTCTCTATGAAGCGGGGGTTTCTGGACAAACTCATTGAGCGGCTTCCGCTGGTGCAGCCCGGCGAGGTTCAAAACTACCTCGTCGAAATCGCGAGAGAGAAGGGGTTCTTGGAAACCATCTTCAATGCCATCCTCGAGGGCGTCATCGTCACCAATCCCGAAGGGCGCATCCTCTATCTGAATCGCGCAGCATGCGGTTTTTTCGGGATCGAGTCGGATGCCAGTATTAGCAAGCCGCTGGCTGAGGTCGTGCGAGGGATCGATTGGGGCGCATTGGGCGGCGCTGGCAGCGGTTCGGTGAGCCGCGACTTGGAGGTGTTTTATCCTGAGAACCGGATTTTAAATTTCTATGTCGTTCCTTTGATGTCGGACGAAAAAAACGAGAAGAACCGCGAGGCGGTGGCTCGGGCTATCATTCTGCGGGATATCACCGAGTCCCGGCGAGAGACGGAGGAGACGATCGAGGTGGAGCGTTTCTCCGCCCTCAACATGCTGGCCGCAGGGGTCGCTCATGAGATCGGAAATCCTCTCAATTCTCTAAATATTCACCTGCAACTCATGCAGCGGAATTTGAGGAAATTCCCCCCAAAGACCCGAGCTGCTCTGGATGAATCGGTGAATGTCGCCCGCAGCGAGGTCGCTCGACTCGACAACATCATCACCCAATTTCTTCGCGCAATTCGTCCGCAGGCACTCGATCTCCAACCCTCGGACATCAATGCTGTGGTGGATGAGTCTCTGCAATTTCTCGGAGCCGAAATCCAGGAGCGAGACATCCTTTTGGAAAAGCGCCTGAGCCATTCCCTGCCTTTGCTGCAGCTCGACCGCGATCAGTTTAAACAGGCTTTCTACAACATTTGCCGGAATGCCTTTCAGGCCATGAAATCCGGCGGCATCCTTCATATCGAAACCTCGCAGGACGCTGAAAATGTGAAGATCGTTTTTGCCGATACCGGTGGCGGCATCGCGCCCGAGAATATCACGCGAATTTTTGAGCCCTACTTCACTACAAAATCCGATGGCAACGGTCTCGGTCTGCTCATCGTCCGCCGCATCGTGCGTGCCCATGGCGGCGAGGTGATCCTCGAGAGTGCCCCCGGTCGGGGGCTTACCGTTACCATCCTTTTACCCCGAGCCGACCGTCGTGTGCGTTTTCTCCAGCAGGGCGATTTTTCACCAACAGATTTATGACAACAGACGAAACCCAAATCCTCACCCGTATCCATCAAGAAGCCTGCTCCGCCTACGAAGCTGGTCGTCAAACTCCGGATGGGGTGGCCAATTCCGATGCCTCCGAGTTTTTGAAAACGATTGGCGTGCGCACCCAATTCCTCTTCGACTGTGTGGACGACCTCTCGCGTTATGACGAACCGGATTTGAAAACCTTCCTCACACTTTGCGATATTCGCGCCGGTTATTTCCGAGAGGCGCAGCATAGCGTGCCGCCTTCTCGCATGGTCGATGAATGCGAATTGCCCACGAAAACCGAGGAGTTCGATGGAATCGCTTGGCTGCCTCGCATGATTCGTAAAGCCGAGTGCTTCCTGCATGGCTGCCTATGTCCCGACATCATGTATGGCTGCGCCGGCGACCGGGCTTTTCTGGCCAAGCACCATGTTTCGCTGCCGGATTTCTTATCCAAGGTGCGTGATACCGACGGCAGCCCGGCACGCATGGCGGAATTTCTCCGTTCGGCGAAATAGGCTTCCATCGTGAGCGTGAACTTTTTCCCGCAACTCGCCTTGCGCCCTCCGCGATTCGATTTATCTTGGCCCGCATGTTCGACCTGACTCGTCGCGAACAGGCTGTCGTGGCGGGTTTCCTTTTCCTTCTGGTCCTCGGGCTGGGAGTAAAACATTGGAGGGAAACCCGCGGCTTGCAGCCCCCGCCGACAGAGATCGGTCAAAAATAGCAATGCAACAAACTGGATTCCAAGAAGCCGTCGAAAAAATCTGCCGTCAGGACAAGCGCTACCATCAGGAGGCCTACACGTTTTTGCGTGATTCTCTCGAAGGGACGATGAAGCGCCGCAAGAAAACCCGCAAAGACACCAGCTCCCATGTCGGCGCCGAGGAGTTGCTCGATGGGTTTCGACTCCATGCCCTCGATGAATTCGGACCGATGTCTCTTATGGTCCTGAATTACTGGGGACTTCGTGCCAGCGAGGATGTCGGAAATATGGTTTTCAACCTTGTGAACGCGGAGGTTTTCGGCAAGACGGACGAGGACACGATCGAGAGTTTTCGTGATGTCTTTGATTTCGCCGAGGTTTTCGTTTCTCCCTTCCGCCCGGAGGGGGAAACATTGAACGCCGATTCCGAGTCGGCGGTCTTTACCGGATTATGATTTTTCGAACCACACTACTTGCTGCCGCGATAACTAGTCTCATGACATCCCATTCCTCTGCTGAACCCGCAAAGGTTCCTGTATTACCCGAATCCCGAGCCGAAGTTTTCACCTACGAAAACGGCCTGACTCTCATCGTCGAGGAGGATCGGAGTGCGCCGGTGGCCAGCGTCCAAGCCTGGTGCGGCACGGGGAGTATCCATGAAGCCGATTGGATGGGGGCGGGGATGTCGCACATTCTCGAGCACATGCTTTTCAAGGGCACTGAAAAGCGGCCACCCGGCGCGATCGCCAACCAAGTCCAAAAACTCGGTGGCTACATCAATGCCTACACCTCCTTCGACCGCACCGTTTATTGGATCGATATCCCCTCAAACGGCGCTCCGGAAGCCGTCGAAATCCTCGCCGATGTGATGCAAAACGCCACGCTCCCCGAAGATGAGTATGTGAAGGAGCAGGAAGTCATCCGTCGCGAATTTGCCATGGGATTTGACGATCCCGGTCGCCAGTCCTCCGAGCTCATGCTCCGCACCGTTTTTTCCGAAAGCCCATTCCGCCATCCCGTGATCGGCTATCTGGATGTCTATAACAAGCTCACGCGCGACGATGTGCTGCGCTACTATAAGACCCGCTATGTCCCGAACAACCTGACCTTCGTCGTCGTGGGAGATGTGGATGCAAAAAAAATCCGAAACGATCTGGGTGAAATGTTTAAAACCTCGCCGCGCAAAGCCCTCGAGCCCGTTTATGTGGCCTCTGAACCACCTCAACTCGGCCGTCGTGAAATTCACGAGGAATTCCCCACCGAGCTTTCGCGTCTCTCATTGGCTTGGCGCATTCCGGGCGTGACGCATCCCGACACGCCAGCCCTCGAAATCCTTGGCGAAATTCTCGGCTCGGGCGCGAGTTCCCGACTGAACCGAGAACTTCGCGAACGGAAGGAAATCGTCCACCAAGCCGGCGGTGGAATGTTTTCGCTCCAAACGGAGGGGATTTTCGTCATGCAGGCGGTTAGCGATCCCGGCAAGCGCGAGGAAGCCGAGCGGGAATCGCTCGCCGTTCTTGAGGACTTGAAGAAAAATGGTGTCACCGAAGCCGAGTTGGACCGTGCTCGCCGCTCGCTCCTAGCCGGTCAGCTGCAAGGGCTCACCACCATGCGAGGCAAAGCCTCCGACCTCGGATCGAATTGGATGCTCGCGAGAAACCTGAATTTCACGAAGCACTACCTTGACCAGATTGCAAAGGTCACTGCGGAGGATGTCCAACGCGTCGCCAAAAAATACCTCGGCTCGGAATCGATCAATATTTCCTCGCTCAATCCCGTCGGCTCGATGGCATCCAAATCCTCGGAGTCCACGGCATCCCAATCCGGCGAGATTCAGAAATTCACGCTAAAGAACGGGCTTCGCCTCCTCGTGCGGGAGGATTCGCGGCTCCCACTGGTATCAATGAATGCCGTCTTTCGCGGAGGGTTGCTGGCGGAGAATCGATCCACGAATGGAATTACGCGGCTCTACTCGCGCGCCCTTTTGAAGGGAACAAAAAATCGAACCGCTGAGCAAATCGCCGACCAAATCGAAGGGGTGGGTGGGGGCATTGGCTCTGACAGCGCGAACAATTCTTTCAGCGTGGGGCTGGATGTCATGGCACCCGACTTGGCGCTCGGTGTCGAAATCCTCTCCGACATTTTGCTTCACCCGACCTTCCCCGAGAGGGAGGTGGAGTTGGAAAGACGCTCTCAGATTGCCGGCATCAAGGCTGATGAGGAACAGGTCACCTCAGTCGCCAGAAATCTCCTGCGCGAAAACCTCTTTGGCTCGCATCCCTACGGGCTCCGCAATCTGGGATCCTCCGACTCTGTGGCGGGGATCAAGCCCGAGCAATTGCGTGAATTCCACAATACCTACGCGTGTGCCCGCAACGGCGTCATTTCCGTCTTTGGCGATGTGAAGGCCAAGGAAGTGAAGGCCCTTTTTGAAAAGTATTTTTCCGAAATGCCCGAGGGGAAGCTCGCGTTTGAAAATATCGATCGGCCGCCTGTGCCTGCAGGCATTCCTCCCGCCTCCGCCTATCTCGACAAAAAACAAGCGGTCCTGATGATCGGTTATCAAGGCGCCTCGGTGGATGATCCCAACCGCATCGCACTCGAACTTATCAGCGAGGCCTCCAGCGATCTGGGCTCCCGTTTTTTCAACCGTATCCGCGAGCAAATGGGCCTGGCCTATTTTGTCGGAGCGGCTCAGTTCAACGGACTCGCGCCTGGGGCCTTTCTTTTCTACCTCGGCACGGATCCCAAAAAACTCGACGCCGTGACTTTGGAAATGCGTTCCGAGATCGCTGATCTCGCCAAGTCCGGACTCACCGCAGAGGAACTCGAGCGCGCCCGTGCCAAGATGATTGGCGCCGAAGTCATCCGCAATCAAAGCAATAGTGCCCTCGCTGGAGTCGTGGCGGCCGATGAATTGATGGGGCTCGGATACGAGGCCCACAAAAGCCGCAAGGAGCAGATTGAAAAAATCACCCTCGACGATACCCGCCGTGTCGCCGCAAAGTATTTTCATACCGATTCCAGCGTGGAGGCCGCTGTCATGCCGCCTCCGGACAAGGATTCCAAACCCGCAGCCAACTGAGACAACACCATGCCAGAAGTCCAACAATCCACCCACTCCGGCGAGATGGCCCAGAGGTTCATCGAGCTGGTCATGATGCAGGCCCAGCAAACAGCCATGTTCCTCGGTCAACTTCCCGGGCCCGATGGTCAAAAACTCGAGCCGAATTTGCCTTACGCGAGAATGTTCATCGATCAAATCGAAATGCTTCAGGAAAAAACGCGTGGGAATTTGAGCCAGGAGGAAACGCAGGTTCTCAACAGCGTGCTTTCCGATCTCCGACTCGCCTTTGTGCAAGTCTCCAAATCCGCTCCTGAGGCCCACGATGCGCCGCAGCCCGTCTCCAAGCCGGAAGCCGAGCCTCGGGTCGAATCCGCCGCCGTCGATACAGAGCCCGAGTCCCGCAAGCGTTTCACCAAAAGCTACGGCTCCTGAGTGTGGGAATCCCTCCCGCTAATTGAAATCGCTACCCTAGCCATCGGGGCCTGTCTGGCTGGGGCCATGAACGCGATCGCTGGCGGTGGCACGATCATTACTTTCCCCCTCTTGATCGCCTTCGGGATGCCGGCGATCCAAGCTAACGCCACCAGCACGGTGGCTCTCATGGTGGGAATTTTTGGTTCGGTGTATGGCTACCGCCAGAACCTCCCCGCTGCCAAGCCGTGGATGAAACTCTTTGGGCCAGTCAGCATCGTCGGCGGATTGTTTGGCGCCTGGCTTCTCACCGTCACGAGCGAGAAGTTTTTTAACGACCTAGTTCCCTTTCTCATCCTCTTTGCGACGGTTTTGTTTCTCCTCGGAAATGTTCTGAGTCGCCTTGCGGGTTTCGATGCTTCTGTCATAACGACCCAGCCCGCGAAAAAAATCACAGCGGCGGTGGTTCTTTTCGCCGTGGCGGTTTACGGGGGCTATTTTGGTGCAGGCATTGGAATCCTGATGTTGGCGACCTTTGCGCTCATTGGACTCAAAAACATCCATGAGATGAATGCCATCAAGACCGTTCTCGGGGGCCTGATCAATGTCGTGGCGGCTGTCTATTTTGTCTGGGCCGACCTTGTCCAGTGGCCCGAAGCGATCGTGATGATGATTGGATCGACGATTGGCTACTATGGCGGGGCAGCGCTTGCCCAAAAAATCCCCCAATCCCAAGTCCGCATCCTGATCGCCATGATTGGCCTCTCCCTGTCAGCGGCGTTTTTCTGGCGTCAATTCTCCTGAGCACCGATTCGGTGCCTACGCGAAGCCATTCAACCGCGAGGCGGGCGGTTCGCTGTAGATCGATTTTGAAATGTGGCGAGCCTGCCGGATTCGCTGCCGGGCAAGATTCATCTCCTCCAACTCAGAGCGCATTTCTTCCGTTACTCGATCGGCTTCCGCTCGATTCGCTTCGCGAAGGGCATCGGCGGCGGCAAGGCGTTTGCGAAGGGCTGTTGCGCTAGGCTCGGGGAGCTCAATGCGTTCCACAATTTCCGAAATGGCGACAATCAAGTCTCCTTGACCGGGGAGGAGTTCCAAGAGGTTGTCTGCCTCTTTGTTTCGGATAAAGAAAATCTCCCGGCGAAGGTTCTCCTCAAAAGCGCTGAGGAGGGAATTCAACCGCTGCTCATCCGGAGGGAGAGCCGGTGGCGACGGCTTGCGAATCAGCATTGGGCACCGAGGCCTTGGGAGATCCCGGCTTCGGGTGCCTGTGCGGCAGATTGCTGGAGCAGCATTTGCGACCAGGCATCACGGATGTCCTGCATGAACGCAGCGACAACCTTGATTTTTTCCGGGCTCTTTTCCCTATTCGCCTCGGTCAGGTGTGTCTGCATGAAATCATAGAGGCGATAGAGATTTTCAGAAAACGCCCCGCCTTTTTCCATGTTCAAGGTTGCTTGCAGCTCCGTGATAATAGCTTGGGCGCGCAGGATGTTATTATGAATCTGCTCATTCCTGCGCGCGAAGTGTTCCTCTTGAAAACCGAGTTCAGCAGCCGCCATAAAGCGCAGGGCGCCATCATATAGCATCAATACCAATTCGCCAGGGGACGCGGTTGTGGTTGCGGTCTTGCGATAGATATTGAGTTTGCTGTGCGGTTTCAAAACAGATTAGGAAATGGTGCCGTCTGTGAGCGCTGAATTGACAAACAGCGTTGCGATTCCATTAAGCACATTAAGCTGTGGATAGTCCGGATCGGAGTTCCATTCAAGTCCTTTTTGGACTTCTCCGGCGCGGGCATCTTGTTGGGTGGATGACCACTCCCGGACCATTTCCCGATGGGGCGCTTCCAAGGTATCGGAAAGCGTCTTCTTGGGTGGCAGGTCCGTTTTACCGGTGGAGATCACCGACTCACGGATTGGAACCTCACTGGCTCCGACCTGAGGCGCGGACATTGTGCTTTTGGCAGTGACCGCATTCACCTCCGGCCAAACGGGTGAGGTTTGTGGCGCGATAGGTTGTATGTTGTTCATGGTATTTTACTGGTTGGTTACTGGTTTCTGATGTCTGGGAAACTTATTCACATTCTATAGTTCTTTAATCGTAAAAAAATCGCGTGGCTTTAGGGAAAAATTATTTGGAAGATCCGCTGAAGGTTTTGGCGAGGTAGGACGATTGTTGCTGGAAGTTGGATTGCGCTCTTTCCATGGCGATGAAGGAGGATTCCAAGAGAGAGCGTTGCGAATCCAAGCGGCGCTCGAACTCGGCGATCTGCTTATCGAGGCTTTTGTTTTGACTGGTGATACTGTCGAGTTGGACCTTGAAGGTGCCAGGGGTTGTGCCGGAGTCGTTGACGAGGCGGTCCATCATCGCATCCAAGCGGTCGACAAGTCCCTCCGTGTCTGTCGTGAAGTAATCCACCAGATCGTCGGAATTGGATGCCAATCGGGTGTCGAGCAGGGCGGAATTAGTGATCGAGATCGTGTTTTCGATTCCCGCGAAGTTCACCCCAAGGTCGGAGAGTCGTTTGACTGTGCCGCTCAACTCCGCTCCATTCTGGTCTTTTCCGGTTGCGTAAAGCA
>JBDKIG010000101.1:0-8269 GCA_039797215.1 Verrucomicrobiota bacterium
CTTAATTTATTGTGTCCAGCTATTTTGTATAGATGGTATAAATCATCCGCAATCCAGGAAAGACTCTAAAATATTATTCAGCATAAACTAACAGTTCCCTTGTGAACCTGATTCAAGATTTTCTCGATGCCCTGCGCTTGCAGGATTGGAAGCAGCCCGGCGGGCCGATGCGCCTGAGCCATAAACTTGAAATCGCCGACTACGGCCAGGCCGAACTTCCCGCAAATGTTCGGACGCTCATGGAGAGAATCGATGCCATGGGAGGCGCGCCGTGCACTGCCGGCGGAAATTTGAACCGGGCCTTTGTCGAAGGCATTTTTGAGAGCCTCAAAATCCATCCGGTCAGGCGGGAAAGCATCCTCGCTTACAACAAAGTGCTCAACGAACCGGATATTGGCGATCTGCACCGCGCCCGCCAAGTCGCCCATGCAGCGGGGTTTTTGGCTCCTCGGCAAAAGAAGTTTCAACTCACCCGAAAAGGAAAAAAACTCCTCGTGCCCGATCAGGCGGGGGAATTTTACAGGGAGCTTTTCTCGGGATATTTCCAACGGTTCAACCTCGGATATGATGTAATCCGCGAGGATATCCCCGCGATCCAAGAAACTTTTCCCGCGATTGTTTGGAGAATGGATGCCGATGTGAGGGACTGGACTCCGGTGGTGGGCCTGGCACCGCGCATCCTGCTCCCCATGCCGCTTGTCCGGGTGCGAGAGGCCGCGACGACTTTTTTCTGCGAGGACGACATTTTGATTTATTACATCTACAAGCCACTCGAGCGAATGGGGCTCCTGGATCACGACGGAGATACCGAATCTCCCTTTGGAATCGGAAAGAAGAGCCGGATCAAAACCTCGCGCCTCTGGCAGAAATTTCTCTGGTTCGATTGGCAACCCTGAACCGCCTTGCCGCTTGCCCGAGGCCACGGCGAGGCTTAGTTTCAAAACATGCACCCCGTGGTGAATATCGAAGACCCTGTTGGAAAGGTCGTCGGCAAGCGCAGGCCAGCAAACCGCCTTGTCGTTTCCCCACAGGAAACCGACGCCAATCGCCAATGGGCCGCTACGGCTTTTTCTCCCCGTATTAAAAAGGGCGTCTACAGGTTCAAATCGCACGAGGAGGCAGACCAATGGCTGATGGACCATTCGATCCGGAAACCGGGGAACTGATCCCGCGCGATCCCTCGGTGGAGGATCTCGTTTCCTTGTGCCGTGAACTTCATACGCGCGGGGCCAGTTTTATTGTTGTCGGAGGATTTTCGATACGCGCCGCAGGCTACGGTCGCCACACGGGCGATATCGATCTCCTCATCGACACAAATCTGGAAAACGAAGCCCGAGTTTACGAGGCCCTTGCCACACTACCGGATGGATGCGTGCGGGAATTGGAACCCGGCGAAGTGGAAAAATACACCGTCGTTCGTGTGGCCGATGAAATCCTCGTGGATCTCATGGCAAAAGCCTCGGGGATAGACTACGCCGAGGCCTCGCAAAGCATGGTCATCCATGAAATCGACGGCGTGCCGATTCCCTTTGCGAGCCCCGAGCTTCTGTGGCGAATGAAGTGCCGCGCCGCGCGGGAGAAGGACCGCGGCGACATCGAATTCCTCCGCCAATACTTCGCCGCGAAAGGCATCGTTCCGCCCCAGCCTTGAGGCTTTTTCGCTTGGCTGATTGCAACCGCAGTTGCGCAATGTTCGCTCCGGCGGGATACTCGTTTGCTTATGGTTTTTGAACTCGAGTCGAGCTACGGACCGCGCGGGGACCAGGGGCAGGCGATTTCCAATCTGGTTCGCTCGATCTCGGCTGGGAACCGCCACCAGACGCTTCTCGGAGTAACAGGGTCGGGAAAAACTTTTACGATGGCGAATGTGATTCGTGACATCGGCCGGCCGACGCTGATCATGTCGCACAACAAGACCCTCGCGGCCCAGCTTTACAGCGAGTTCAAGCAGTTCTTCCCGCGCAATGCGGTTGAGTATTTTGTCAGCTACTTCGACTACTATCAGCCGGAGGCCTACATCCCGAGGTCGGACACCTACATTGAGAAAGATTCATCGATCAACGAGGAGATCGAGCGCCTGCGCCTCTCGGCGGTGAGTTCGCTGCTCACGCGGCGCGATACGATCATCGTGGCGAGTGTGTCGTGCATCTACGGCCTGGCATCGCCGGAGGATTTTTTGCAAATGCTCCTGACCATTCGGCCTGGTCAGCAGATGACGCGCGAGGCGTTTCTGGCGAAAATTGTGGAGATGCTCTACGAGCGAAACGACATCGCATTCGGTCGTGGAAAATTCCGTGTGCGTGGCGATGTCGTCGAGGTGCATCCGGCACAGAACGAGGACACGGCCATTCGTGTGGAGTTTTTCGGCGATGAGATCGAGCGCATCAGTGAGTTTGATCCCCTCACTGGAAAACCCTTGGCCACGCTCACGACCTTCACGCTTTTTCCGGCGAAGCAATTCGTCACGCCCCATGACAAGTTGAGGCCAGCGATCGCGGCGATCCGAGGGGAGTTGGATGCGCGGGTGGCGGAGTTCGAGCGACAGGGGAAGTTGATCGAGGCACAGCGCATCAAGATGCGCACCGAGTTCGATCTCGAGATGATGCAGGAGATGGGCTTTTGCAACGGCATCGAGAACTACTCGCGCCACCTCACGGGCAGACCACCGGGTTCGCGTCCCTACACGCTGATGGATTTTTTACCGGAGGACCACTTGCTGGTGATCGACGAGTCACACGCCACTGTGCCGCAAATTGGCGGGATGTATGCCGGCGACCGCTCGCGCAAAAGTGTGCTGGTGGAATACGGGTTCCGGCTTCCCAGCGCGCTCGAAAACCGTCCATTGAACTTTGGCGAGTTCATGGAGGTGACGAACCAACTCGTCTATGTAAGCGCGACGCCTGGGGGCTTCGAGCTCAACAACAGCATCGTCGGCAATGCCGCGTGGATTCCCAATCCCGAGAATAAATTCGGTGAGGGCGGTAAAACGAACGACATGCGGCGATTGCTCACAGCCAAGGCGGCGGATTTGAATCTCGCCACCCCCGGTGAGCCACTGGTTGTTCAGCAAATCATACGGCCCACGGGGTTGCTCGATCCGAAGATCACCGTGCGTCCGCTAAAGGCTCAAATCGACGAAACCATCGAGCTGTGCCGACGCCGGATCGAGGAAGGTGAGAGGGTTTTAATCACCACGCTCACCAAGAAAACCGCCGAGGATTTGGCCGACTACCTGCGCGAGATCGGGCTGAAGGTGCGCTACCTCCACAGTGACATCGATACCATCGAGCGCGTAGAAATTTTGCGCAGTCTCCGTGCCGGTGATTGCGATGTTTTGGTCGGCATCAACCTTCTCCGCGAAGGTCTCGATCTCCCGGAGGTCTCGCTCGTTTGCATCCTCGATGCCGACAAGGAGGGCTACCTGCGAAGCCAAACAAGCCTCATCCAAACCTCAGGCCGAGCCGCTCGACATCTGAGAGGCGAAGTCGTGCTTTTTGCAGACAGCATAACCGGAAGCATGCGGGCCTTGATCGATGTCTCCATCCACCGCCGAGCGATCCAGGAAGCCTACAACACCGAGCACGGCATCACCCCGCGAAGCGTCGTCCGCGCCGTGCAAGAGAGCCTGCATGTCATCGTGAAGGGAAGTGGGAACGAAGCATCCAGCCTGAATGAGAATGGTTCGAATTTTGATGTCGGAGAGTTGATCCGCGAACTCGAGATCGACATGGCGGAGGCCGCTGGGCGATTGGAATATGAACGAGCCGCCTTGCTCCGCGACCAGATCAACGAACTTAAAACCGGCACCTCGCCCTCCTCGCTGCCCGCCCGCCGCAAGGTAGCCTACAAAAAACCCTCCCGAAAAAAACGCGGCTGAAAATCCGGCTTGCATCGCGAAAGTTGGAGCCTAGATTTGACCTCCCTCGCTCGGGTGGTGAAATGGCAGACACGTGCGTTTGAGGGGCGCATGCCGCAAGGCATGGGGGTTCGAGTCCCCCCCCGAGCAGTTTTCCCCTTTTCCATCCTACATGCACCCCGTGGAGTGAATCCTTGCCGGTGTTGTTACACAGACAAACTAGAAGAGAGGTTTAGCAGTCGAGGGCCAATTTCCGCTTTCGCTTCCACATCCACACCGCGCCCCCGAGCAGGAGCATAATCCCGGTGGCCCAGGTTTCGGGCTCTGGCACGGGAATGATGTGGTAGCCGCTTAAGCCGGAGTCGAAACTTGTTGGCTGGAATCCAAGGTCGAAACCGGTGCCAAGGAAGCTGTCGCCGACGCCCACCGCGCCACTGTGGAACCTGATTTTTGCCAATGCCTCGTCGGACAAGTCCGGTCCGAAATAAACTTTGTCGGTGTCGTTGCCAGTGCCCCCATTCCACAGCGTCGTGCCGCTCCAGTTGTAGATATCGAGCATGTAGGCGCCCATGACAAAGGTATCGAACATGATCGATACGCTCCCCTCGCCCAGGTCGATGATGGAGTTTTTGCTTAAAGTTAAGTTATCCACCAATCCGCTGTAGTTTCCGCTAAAGGCCAGCCCGGCCACGGTGATGCTCGTGCTGTTGAGCGTTACGGACTTGTTGTTAAGGGAACCATTCGCACTCACGAGCAGCGAACCGCCGGTGACTTGAACGGTGTTGTTGGAGCCCAGTGCCCCGGCGTTGGCGGCTTCCAGGGTGCCGGAGTTAATGATCGTGGGGGCAGAGTAGGTGTTGTTGCCACTCAAGACCAAAGTGCCGCTGCCGTTTTTGGTGACACCGCCGGTGCCGTTGATGGTGTTGGAGATCGTGAGGGTCTCCCCGCTGGCCACATCGAAGGTGGCGTTGTTCACCGTGATCCCGCCGCTGAGGGTGACGGTTTTGTTCGCCGAGACATTGTAGATCGACATCGCATTGGCAATCGTGCCGGTGGTGTCGAGTTTCAGGAGCGAGGTGCCATCCGTCTGCGTGATCGTGCCGCTGCCAGCGGCGTTGGCTTGGCCAATAACAAAGGTGCCGGTGTTAATGGTCGTGCCGCCGGAGTAGCTGTTGTTCCCTGAGAGAGTAAGGTTGCCGCTGCCAGATTTAACGAGAGCGACCTTGGCAGTAGCACCGTCCTGAATCATACCTCCAAAGGTATTCGAGACGGCGGTATCCACAGTGAGCGTGGCGGTTCCTGAGCCTGAAGAAGAGTTGGTGATTTTCTGGTTGGCGGCGGTGCTTGCGGAGGAAGTGTTGAGGCCACCGATGGTTTGACTGTAACTGGAGGCTCCGGAGCCCAGATCGAGGGTGCCATTGTTCGATCCGCTGCCGATGCTCACGATGGTTGTGGATGCCAGGGCGTTTGCGGCACCAGTCCGGAGAGTTCCAAATTGGATGTAGGTGTTTCCCCAGGTGTTGCCTGTGGAGCTGATCGTCCAGATGTTATTGTCATTCTTAGTAAGATCAGTGGAGCCGATCGATATGGTGGCGGCGAGTTCGTTGGAATTGTTAACCCCGCGGAGGGTGAGGGAGCCACCTGTGAGCGATCCGCCGATAGATCCCTGGACGAGCAGTTTTCCGCCGGCGCCCGAATCAGTGAGCTCGGGGCTGCCATTGGCGCCTACCGAGCCTTCGAGAGTGATCGTGCCGTTCCAAGTTGCTGCAGTGGCAGCCGAGGAAATGAGTTGGGCACGGTTTGTGGAGGAATTCATCGTCAGCGTCGTGCCGTTAACCGAAATCCCGGCCAGTTGGAGGATCGCCCGGTTTCCCGAACCGGTGGCATTCGACGAGGAGAGGGTGATGTTGCCGCCGCCGAGGGCGTTGGAGTTGGTTAAAACGAGCGTGCCGCCCGCCACCGTGGTCCCGCCCGAGTAGGAATTGCTTCCGGAGAGGCTGAGCGAGCCTGTGCCGGATTTGACAAGGGCGATTTTAGCCGTGGCCCCGTCTTCGATAAGGCCGCCGAAGGTGTTTGAAATGGAGGTGTCGATTGTGAGCACGGCGGTTCCAGAGCCTGAAGAAGAGTTGGTGATTTTCTGGTTGGCGGGGGTGCTTGCGGAGGATGTGTTGAGGCCACCGATGGTTTGACTGTAACTGGAGGCTCCGGAGCCCAGGTCGAGGGTGCCATTGTTCGATCCGCTGCCGATGCTCACGATGGTTGTGGACGCCAGGGCATTTGCGGCCCCAACCCGCAGGGTTCCCATTTGGATGGAGGTATTCCCCCAGGTATTGCCTGTGGAGGAGATCGTCCAAGTGTTGCTGTCGGTTTTTGTGATGTCGGTTGATCCAATGGATATAGTCGCGGCGAGTTCGTTGGAATTGTTGGCTCCGCGGAGGGTGAGGGAGCCATTGGTGAGCGATCCGCCGATGGATCCCTGGACGAGCAGTTTTCCGCCGGCGCCCGAATCAGTAAGCTCGGGGCTGCCATTTCCGCTTACCGACCCCTCGAGAGTAATGGTGCCGTTCCATGTCGCGGCGGTGGCCGCAGTTGAAATGAGCTGGGAGCGGTTGATGGAGGAATTCATGGTCAGCGTCTTGCCATTGATCGTCAGTCCATCCAAGCGGAGGATGGCGCGCTGTGCACCAGAGGCGTTAAGTGCCAGATTTCCTGAACCGAGGGCATTGGCATTTGTCAGAATGAGTGTGCCGCCCGTCACCGTGGTCCCGCCCGAGTAGGAATTGTTTCCAGAGAGGGTGAGCGAGTTGCTTCCCGATTTACTGAGCGCCAGACTGGAACCGGCTCCCGTGTTGCGGATCACGCCGGAGAAGGTGGTGGCCAGATTGTTGCCGCCGACATCGAGTGTTGATGAGGTGGAAGCTGCGGTGTTGTCTATCGTGCCATTTCCGGAAATGCCACCGACGGTTTCATTGAAGCCCTTCATGTCCAAAACGGCCGAGGCGTTTGCAAAGATGATGTTTCCGGCGGCATCGGGCAGGACGCCACTGGCGCCGAGCCGGAGGTTGCCTGCGGTTGAGAGGGTCGTGTTGCCGGACCAGGAGTTCGCCGTGTTGGAAAGTGTGATGTTGCTTGTGGCGGAGCCTCCGAGATCGAGTGTCAGGTCATTTCCGGAAGCGCCGGAGATTTTCCCTGAAATGGAGGTATTGCCGCCGCCGGAGTTGGCGATCTGGCCGCCAGCGGAGCCAATGGTGATGCCTTTGGTAAAAGACATTCCGCGCATGAGAACCTTGGCCCCGTTTTGAAGGGTGAGGAAATCATCGCCCGACCCGGTTCCGAAATTTTGCTCGGCATAAACATCCAAAAACCCGTTGGTGGCATTTCCTCCATTGCCGTCAACGATCCACTTGCCGGAAAATCCGGTCTGTGTTGTCCCGGTGCCTGTAGCTCCAACGCGGACGGCTCCCGAGCCGAATGAGATAGTGAGCGTGCCATTTCCGTTAAGCACATTGGATCCAAAAAGATACCTGCCGGCAGAATTGATATTTCGAATCTCACCGCCGGAGGCTCCAATCGTGATGGCAAAGGAGGGCGTGGTATTCGATGCGAAGTTGGCATGGAGCGCGCCGCCATTGAGCGTTAGAGTGGAGTTTGCCGCGCTGCCCAACGCACCAGCCGCCGCACTGCTGATGCGGATGGCTCCGGCATTGATCGTGGTTCCGCCGGTGTATGTTTTATTGGTGCCGTTGAGGGTGAGAGTGCCGGTTCCGACTTTGACTAGGCCGGAGCTGCCTTGGATGGCGCTATTGAAAGTCGCCTGAAGCGAGGAGCCTACATTGATTGATGAATTTCCAGACAATGTAAGGGTGCCGTTGGTAAATGTGTAGTTTCCCGAGGAGAAAGTCAGCGAGCCTGCCGTGACGGTCGAAACGGAGACGCTCGTGGGGGTGGTTCCCGTAAAAGAAGCGGAGTCCGGGTTGGAGTTGTTCCATGTCGCGGCGGATCCGCCGTCAAGCCAGCCGGACCCTCCGTTTTGCCAACTGCCCGAGACGCCTCCATTCCACTGAAGGTCGTTTGCGCGGGTGGCGCTGGGTGCAGATCCAAGAATGAAAATAAGGAGCAAGGGGCGGAGGAAGCGAGGGATTTTCACGGGAGGTTTGAAAAAATATACTTTTGAGTCTAAGTGAAAATGGCGGTTGGCGCTCAATTTTTTGCCAGATATCCATGCAAATGGGTGGGCATTTTGTGCAGACAAACTTCGATCTTATTTGCGGAAAAAGAACCCTCTGCAGCAGCATCCATCCCAAGGAGAAAGAACATGGCGGCGGAATCCACGCGTGCACGGCTTGGAAAGTTTGAAATGGTTGTCAGGCACTCATACCATCTATACAAAATAGCTGGACACAATAAATTTAT
>JBDKIG010000102.1:0-8202 GCA_039797215.1 Verrucomicrobiota bacterium
GAGCCTTTCTGTTAAGCCACGGGCCTTCATGAAAAAAGCCAAGTCCAAATCGGAACAACCCCTCGTGGGAATCGTCATGGGCAGTCGATCCGACTGGAGCACGATGAAGGAATCCGCCGCCATTCTTGAAAAACTCGGCATCCCGCACGAATGCCGCGTCGTTTCGGCCCACCGCACACCGGACCTTCTCGCCGAATATGCAAAATCCGCCGACTCGCGCGACCTCCGTTGCATCATCGCCGGTGCTGGCGGGGCCGCCCACCTCCCTGGCATGATCGCCGCCCACACCCATTTGCCCGTTCTCGGAGTTCCCGTGGAAAGCCAAATCCTCCGAGGCCAAGACTCGCTCCTCTCCATCGTCCAAATGCCAGCCGGAATCCCTGTCGCCACCTTCGCCATCGGCATTGCTGGAGCCAAAAACGCTGCTCTTTTCGCCGCCTCCTTGCTTTCCCAGGAATCCGCCGCCGTGAAGAAAAACCTGCTCGGCTTCCGATCCAACCAGACCAAGGAAGTCCTCGCTGCGAGGCTCGATTGAAAACCCGGACTCTGCTGGCGCCGGATGGCGTTTCCACGGTAGTCGAGGCCCTCACCTCCGGAGAGCCTATCGCTCTGCCGACCGAAACCGTTTATGGCCTCGCGGCAGACGCCCTCTCGCCCGAAGCCTGCGCGAAAATTTTCGAGGCCAAAAGCCGTCCGCTCAGCGATCCACTGATCATCCACATTCCCTCGATCGACTGGCTCCCTCGCCTCACCTCACCCACCCCACTCGCACTGGCGCTGGCCGAGAAATTCTGGCCCGGGCCTCTCACGATGGTCCTTCCCCGCCAATCCATCGTTCCAGACATCGTTACGGCCGGTCAGGATACTGTCGCGGTTCGCATGAGCGCCCATCCGCTTTTTCAGGAGGTGGCAACGGCCTTTGGAAAACCTCTCGCCGCTCCCAGCGCGAACCGCTTCGGCCGCATCAGCCCCACCTCCGCCGCCCATGTCCTCGCCGAACTCGATGGCCGCATCCCCTTCATTCTTGATGGCGGCGCCTGCGCTCACGGCATCGAATCGACCATCGTCCATGTTTCCGAAGAGGGCCTACGAATCCTTCGTGAGGGCCCGATTACGCGCAACGACCTTCGCGCTTTCGGCCCGTTGCTGAATGATTCCATCGCCGTCTCCGCCCCCGGCGGATTGAAAAGCCACTACGCCCCGCGCACTCCGCTTGTGCTGGAAAAAAATCCCACTCCGCACTCCGAAAAAACCGGCCTCCTCGCCTTCTCATCACCGCGCGAGGGTTTCGCCAAAACAGAAATCCTCAGCGCAACATCTGACCTACGCGAATCCGCCGCGAATCTCTACGGCGCCATGCGACGCCTCGATGAGGCCGGCCTCGACCTCATTGTCGCGGAAGAAATTCCCGAATCCGGGATCGGTGCCGCCATCATGGAACGCCTCCGCAAAGCTGCTGCGCGATGAACGACGGGAAACAACTCAACACCAAAGCCAGCGGGATCATTGCCGCCGCTGTGATGCTCAGCCGTGTTCTGGGCCTCATTCGCGAAGTCCTTTTCAACGCCATCTTCGGCACGGCCGCGATGGGGCTCTTCCTGATCGCCTTTCGCCTTCCGAATCTCCTGCGCGACCTCTTCGCCGAGGGCGCACTCTCGACAGCATTCATCACCGTTTTTTCGCAGAAAATTGAAAAGGAAGGCGAGGCCTCCGCATGGGCCTTGGCTTCCAAGATGCTCACGCTGACGGCCCTCTTCATGAGCCTCGTCAGCCTCCTGGGAATTCTATTTGCGGAGCCGCTCGTTCATCTTCTCGCTCCAGGATTCGAAGCCGCCGACGCAGATTTTACGATTCTACTCACTCGCATCATGTATCCCTTCATCCTGCTGGTGTCGCTCGCAGCACTGGTGATGGGCCTCCTGAACTCGCGCCAGATTTTTACCGCCCCCGCTCTGGCATCCAGCTTCTTCAATATCGGCTCCATCCTCGGAGGGGTCGTCTGTGGTTGGATGATTGATCCCCACTTCGGCCGAGACGCCCTCATCGGTCTGGCAATCGGAACCCTTGTTGGCGGCCTTCTTCAGCTCGCCATCCAGATTCCCAGCCTGCGGAAGGCCGGATTTCGATTTGTTGCGGACTTCCATTGGAACGACTCGGGCATCCAAAAAATCCTCACCCTGATGGTGCCATCGGTCATCGCTGCCAGCGCCGTGCAGATAAATGTGCTGGTGAACTCCCGCTTCGCCTCCTACGCCGGTGCCGAGGCCGTCACTTGGCTGAATAGTGCCTTCCGCCTCATGCAGCTTCCGATCGGCGTCTTTGGTGTCGCCGTAGCCACCATTACCCTGCCGGTCATTTCACGAATCGCCGCCGACACCGACACCTCACGGTTCGGCCCCACCCTTGGCCGTGCCATGCGCTTGGCCGTTTTTTTGACCCTGCCATCCGCCGTCGGGCTTTGGTTCATGGCCAGCCCGGTCATCGGACTTGTTTATCAACACGGACAATTCACCGCCCAAGACACGCTTCAGACCGCACTCGCCCTTCAATATTATGCCATCGGCCTGGTCGCCTACTCCTGCATCAAAGTCCTCTCCCCCGCTTTCTACGCGATCAATCGCAAATGGACCCCCATGCTCGTGAGCTTCGGCTCCGTGGCCTTGAATATCGGCCTGAATAACTACTTCATGTTCCACCTCAAAATGGGCCACACAGGCCTCGCGCTCTCCACCACGATCTGCGCCACGCTGAATTTTGCCGCACTCTATTTGCTAATGAGGCCTGCAGCGCAAACGCTCGATAGCTTAAAATTTTTCGCCACGCTCGCGCGCTGCGCCATCGCCACGGTGCCGATCGCCCTCGTCTGCATCGCTGGAAACTCCTACCTCCCTGGTTGGCTTCCTTCCGAATCCTTCCCTTGGCGTGTTGTCAGCGTCCTCGCGACAATCTCCGTGGCCATCTCGTCCTATTTTCTCGCATGCCTCCTCCTGCGACTCGACGAAACTCGCTTCCTGCTGGAAATCCTCCGTCGAAAACCTGGAAAACCACGCACCCCATAAAAGTTGAAGCCCGTCGCAGCGATAGCTACAACGGGCTTCTGTTCCCCCCAGAACGTGATCAAATTAACAGCACCCCCGCACGGCACAAGACTTTTTTTCAAAAAAAATTCAACCGCCTCGCAAATTACTCCCAATTTGATTCTTACAAAGCAAATCACTTCCGATTTTTTTTGATTCTCTTTGAAAAACAACGGCCGCGATGGGCTGAACAAGACTTGCTCGCGACCAGAAATTCCTCCGTTGGAGAATTAGTCGGCCCTGAAAAACCCCTCACGCCGGGAGGGGGTATTGGGCATCCTGCCATTTTTTGTGGAATATGCGGAGTGCCCAAACAAGGCGCAAAAGAACCTGCCTCATCCAGAGGCTCAGGTTCGAGGCGGCGGCGGCCAGCAGCAGGTTGATCGCGTCGCCGACTTGGCCTTTGAGGAAGTTGCGATCCAGTCGAAAGTCGCTTTTCAGGTGCCCGATCCGTGGTTCGATCGCTGCCCGTCGGCGGAATCTCTTTCTGGCTTTGCGTTTCTCGTAGGCACTGGCGTTTTTCTTTCCTCTCCCAGGTGTGACCACTTCGGTGCTCCCGCAATGCGACTGCCCTCGAAACCCCTTGTCACCAATCGCCACCGCAGGCCGGTAGCCAGCCACCCGTTCGACCTGCTCGAGCGTGGGTTCCAACGCATGGCCGTCGTAGTCGTTTTCCGGTAGGCTGTAGGCTCCTAGGATCACTCCGCCGTTCTTGCCCACCACCACTGAGGCTTTCGCCCCGAACTCATACTTTTTGTGCTCCTTGCCCTTGGACACGCAGTAGACCTCTGGTTCGTGGAGCGAGTAGATTTTTCCGCTGTCGGAACGCTTTTGGTTCAGGATTTTCTTCGCCGTTTCCACCCAGCGCCGGTCCCGGCTTTCATTGGGAACTCCCGCATCCAGTTGCCGCACCACCCGCCCGGCGATCGTCTTCAAACGCCGAGCCGCCTTGCGCGCCCGCGCCGCTCCTCCTTTGGTCCGACGCCCTCTCTGCGCTGCCAGCAACTTCGGCACCGTGCGCTCGAAACTTTGCCTCAACTTCACCCCATGCCGCCGCGCCATTTTCACTCCGCCTCGAACGATCTTCGCCGCCAATTTCGTGTCCGTCGGAAAGGTGATATTTTTTTCCTGAACCGTCGTGTCCACGACCACTTCCTTTTCCTTGGCCCGCTCGCCGTGGAGTTTGATCGTAGCCGCCAGAATCTTCTCCGCTCCGCCCGTGCCGATGCGTTTGCGGAAGTGCGTCAACTCGCTCGCGTCGCACGGCAACCCCCATTGCAATTCCCGCTCCCCGCAGAAGTCCTGCGCGTAGGGGTTTTCGCTCCAAAATACCACGACCTCCTCGTCGCTGAGGTTCCTCAGACTTTTGAGCATCAGCAGCCCCACCAATCGCCAGATCGGCAAAGCTGGCCTTCCTTCTGTGCAGTAAAGTGGCCGGAACTCTTTTTCAAAAACGCTCCAGTCAATGGCCCGAGCTAGGCGGAAAAGTGCATTGCGCGGATCGAGTTGGCATTCCAGATCGGGGAGCAGAAAGGAGATTTGGGCTTTGTCGGTGGTGCTGGGTTGCATGGTTGCGGATTGCAGTGCTTTTGTGGGTATGGGCAGGTTTTACCTGCAATCCAACACAGCAAGAATCGTGCCTAGCGCATTAACCATAAACGGGATGAGTCGTTTTTCAGGGCCGACTAATTAGAAAAACCACGCACCCTGTAAAAGTTGAAGCCCGTCGCAGCGATAGCTACAACGGGCTTCTGTTCCCCCCAGAACTAGATCAGACTAACAGCACTCCCGCACGGCACAAGACTTTTTTTCAAAAAAAATTTCCGGCCTGATTTTTCCGAATGAGGGATTGCTACTCTTCCCGCGCCGCCGCTATAACAGCGCCTTTTTCACCACCAGATGAACATCCACGAATACCAAGCCAAAGAACTCCTCGATAAATACAGCGTCGCCAACAGCTCCGGCGGCGTCGCTTCCACACCCGAGGAAGCCGAAAAAATCGCTAACTCCCTCGCGGGAAAAAATCTCGTTGTCAAAGCCCAAGTCCACGCTGGCGGACGCGGCAAAGGCTCGTTTAAAAATGGCTTCAAGGGCGGTGTTCATCTTTGCAAAACCCCCGCCGAAGCTCGCGACCTCGCCTCCAAAATGCTCGGCCAGACCCTCGTGACTCACCAAACCGGCGCAGAAGGCCGCCTCGTCCGCAAGGTCCTCATTGCCGAGTCCGTCGAGATCGAGAAAGAACTCTACATCGCCATGCTCATCGACCGTGCCACCTCGGCCCCGGTCGTGGTCGCCAGCACCGAAGGCGGCATGGATATTGAAGCCGTCGCGGAAAAGACCCCCGAAAAAATCCATCACATTGCGATCGACCCGCTCCTCGGCCTCCAGCCCTACCAATCGCGCAAACTCGCGAAACTCCTCGGCATTCCCACCACGCTCCTCAAGCCCGCCTGCGCGCTCTTTGAAAATCTCTACCGCCTCTTCATCGCCTGCGATTGCTCGATGGTGGAGGTCAACCCCCTCGTCATCACCAAATCCGGCGACATCCGCGCGCTCGATGCGAAGTTTAATTTCGACGACAACGCCCTCTTCCGCCACCCCGACATCCTCGCCTACCGCGACACCGCCGAGGAAGACCCCCGCGAAGTCGAAGCCTCGAAGTCGAACCTCAACTACATAGGCCTCGATGGAAATATCGCCTGCCTCGTCAACGGCGCCGGCCTCGCCATGGCCACGATGGATATCATCAAACACTGCGGTGGCGAACCCGCCAATTTCCTCGATGTAGGCGGCGGAGCCAACGAACAGCAAGTTACCGAGGCCTTCAAAATCCTCATCGCTGACAAAAATGTGAAAGCGATCCTCGTGAATATTTTCGGCGGCATCATGAAGTGCGACATCATCGCCCAAGGCATCATCAACGCCTCCAAAGCCGTCAGCCTCCCCATTCCCCTCGTCGTCCGCCTCGAGGGCACCAATGTCGAAGCCGGTCGCAAACTCCTCGCCGAGTCCGGCCTCGAACTCACCACCGCCACCGATATCGCCGACGCCGCCAAGAAAGTCGTCGCCGCTGCCGCCTGACACATTTCGCATTCCACATTTAGAATTCCCAAAAAAATGTCCATTCTCGTTGATAAAAACACCCGCCTGCTCGTGCAGGGCATCACAGGAAAATCCGGTGGCTTCCACGCCAAATCCTGCATGGAATACGGCACCAATGTCGTTGCTGGAGTCACGCCCGGCCGCGGCGGTGAGACCTTCGAAAGCAAGGTCCCCGTTTACGACACCGTCATGGAAGCCCGCACCCAGACCGGGTGCAACGCCACCATGATCTTCGTCCCCCCACCAGGAGCCGCCGACTCGATCCTTGAAGCAGTCGACGCCGGGATCGAACTTATCATTTGCATCACCGAAGGCATCCCCGTCATCGACATGATGAGGGTCAAAGCCGCGCTCCAAAAAAGCTCCTCCCGCCTCATCGGCCCGAACTGCCCTGGCATCATCACCCCCGGCCAATGCAAAATCGGCATTATGCCCGGCTACATCCACAACCCCGGCAAAGTCGGCGTGGTATCCCGCTCCGGCACCCTCACCTACGAAGCCGTGTGGCAACTCTCCAGCCGTGGGCATGGCCAGTCCACCTGCGTCGGCATCGGCGGCGATCCCATCAACGGCACATCGCATCTGGATGTCGTGAAAATGTTCAATGAAGACCCGAACACCGAAGCTTTTATCATGATCGGTGAAATCGGCGGATCCGCCGAAGAAGAAGCCGCCGAGTGGATCGGAAAAAACTGCAAGAAGCCCGTCGCTGCCTTCATCGCCGGAGCCACAGCACCTCCCGGCCGCCGCATGGGCCATGCCGGCGCCATCGTCAGCGGAGGCCAAGGCACCGCCCAAGGCAAAATCGATGCCTTGCAAGCCGCTGGCATCGAAGTCGCCGCCACCCCCGCCGACATGGCCGATGCCCTCCTCCGCCGCATGAAGCGCAGCTGATTTTAGAAAAACTTCCCGCTGAATCTATGATTCTCGGGATAATCGCTTAAATGGCGGGGTATCCCTGATCCTCCGATTGGCCTTCTTAACGGCAAGACTGTGCCATGGCTATACATGCGTCGGAATTTCCGCTCCGTTCGTAGAATGATGGTCGTGGAAAAACAGCATCTGCCGATCAAAGCGTTCGTCCCTTGGGAGCGAGCATTTGCTTGGCGGAAAATGCAGGAACGCGTCTGTGACCAGGTGAAATATCGCATGGACCATTTCCCAACGGGCAAATCTGCTCAAGCCCCTTCACCAAATCGCACGAGCGGGGCGTTGCGGCGATGACTACCCTCCCCCTGACTCGTCGAGACGCGCTGACAGCTTGGTCTGCCTTTTTACCCAGTCTGAGCCACTACGCGAAGCGGCGGAACCATGTGGTCCTCCTCCATCGCAATGTCTCGCGCCTGAGTGCCGCTCTGCGCTACCGCACTTTGCTAGAGGACGAGGTATTGGCCGATACACTGCAGACGCATGACTTCCACAGCGTGGAGAAATGGATTCAAGAGGTCTGCTGGCGGAGGTATTGGAAGGGTTGGCTGGAGCTACGGCCCGATGTCTGGAATTCCTGGCAGCGGCGCGAGCGGGAACTGAATGAGACGCTGCCCGAGGAGGTCTTGCAGCGCGCGCATGCTGTGGCCGCTGGCGAGAGTGGCGTGGCCTGTATGGATGCGATTGCGCGGGAGTTGATATCCACGGGGTATGTTCATAATCACGCTCGGATGTGGTGGGCCAGCTATTGGATTCATGCCGAGCGTTTGCCTTGGGAACTGGGGGCCGGGATTTTTTACAGACAACTATTGGACGCGGACCCGGCCAGCAATACCCTTTCCTGGCGATGGCTCGCCGGCTTGCAGACTCCCGGGAAAACTTACTTGGTCAGGGTGTCGAACATCGAAAAATACGCCCCCGACTTGCTGCTTTCGAATCCCGCTGGCAGCGAGAGGATCTCGGATGGAGCGGTTACCCCAGTGGTTGCTGCCGAGTTTGCCGACACCACTCGGCAGGCCTTGTTCGATTATCCGGTGGTGGCTCATCGTAGCGAACGCCGGGTAGGAATCTGGCTCCATACGGACGATTTAGTTCC
>JBDKIG010000103.1:0-7956 GCA_039797215.1 Verrucomicrobiota bacterium
TCCTCATGACTGGCATCACCACCGCCGCCAGCGCGATCCCCCTCATTATGGCCTTCGGACCGGGAGCCGAAACCCGCTCGGTCATCGGCGTGGTCGTCCTCGGAGGAGTCCTCCTCGCCACCTTCCTCACCCTCTACCTGGTCCCCGCCGCCTACTCCCTCATTTCCCGAAACACCGGCTCCCCCGGCGACATCGCCAAACGCCTCGCCGCCGAATCCAACACCTGAAAATCAATACGGCCTGGCCGAGCGTCATTCGCCTCTCAGGCGTTCGATCGCTCCCGCTCGCTGATCGTTGTCAGGATCAGCACCCAGAAAGTGTGGACGAGCACGGCGAAGGGAAGCTGAAGAGGCGGAGGCATGATGTAGACAAAGGTCACTCCGGGGAACCAGATCATCCACGAGGCCAACTGGACGGGCAGAAGTGTGTCGGTAAGAAATTGGAAGCGGAAGACGGAGGCGATCGCCTCCCTGCGGAATCCTCCGGAGCGGATGGCAAAATACCCGGCGATCACCGGCGTCGCGATCAGGGGGCTGTAGAGGAATTGGTCGACAAGCACCTTGGAGACCACTGTCGCGAAGTCGTTCCCGGCGCCGAACCATATATTTTGGGCGGTGTAGAAGACATCCACCACCGACCCCATAAAAATCCAGACCGGCATCATGGTGAGGAAGCCTTGGATATTTCCCACCGTCACTCTCCCCCGCTGAAAAAGCAGCACGCGCATGATCTCGGGCAGAAGCGCTCCGGAAAAAGTGTAGGTCACCATCGCAAAGACCACGCCGAGTTCCTGCCTGGACTCGCCGACCAGTTGAAAAAATGCACGCGAGCCGTTGTGGAACAGATACAGCGCAAGGATGCAGGCCATGACACCCTGCAGAAGCAGTCCGGGCAGGAAATTCGCACGGGCCGCGCGCAGGCCGACCATCATCGCGTTGCGAAATGTCATTTGCCGTCCCCCTCCAAAAATACCACCCCGGCTCGTCGACGGGCGTGGAGGTCGCCGGGTAGATTCACTTTTGCCGGACCATCAGCATCCAGCATCGACAGGACTCGTCTCGTCTCCCGCAATCCGGCATCGGCAATCCCATGCCTCCTCAGCCAAGTCAAAACCAACCGCGAACGCGCAGCAGGGTGCATGCCCCGAAGGGACTTCACCTGAAGCGTGTCGCCGGGTTCGGGGACCAGCCCGGCCATCCACTCGTCCTCCGCCCGCAAAATCTCCGCTGCGCGCAGAACCGCCTTGCGGAAGCCCGGCCCCATCACTGCCTCGATCGCGGGAATGACCTGATGACGGAACTTGTTCCGCGTGTGTCGTGTCTCGGCATTCGACAAATCCTCTCGAAAAGCCACCTTGCGCCGCATCCGGCAAGCATCGATTTCGGCACGGGAAACCTCCAGGAGGGGCCTTCTTAGAGAAAGGAGCCCACGCTTGGCAAAGGGCTTCATACCCCCCAACCCGGCAGCTCCAGTGCCCCGCAAGAAATTGAAGAGACAAGTCTCAACCTGATCGTCGGCATGGTGAGCAAGCACCAGCGTGCGGCACCGGGTGCGCCTCGCGCATTCCTCGAAAAACGCATACCTCAACTCCCGCGCGGCCAACTCGATCGATAGGGCATTTTCCTTTGCGAAGTCCGCCGTGTGCGCCCGCGCGATCTCCACCGAAAGGCCCCGCTTTTTCGCATGGTGCCTGACGAACCGCTCGTCCGCCGCCGCGCTTCTCCCACGCAGGGTGTGATTCAAATGGCACACCACCAAATTTCCAAACCCGCACTCCAGCAGGGCATCGAGCAACACCATGGAATCTCGCCCGCCGGATACACCGACAAGTAGCGGACGCGTCTTCGCGACCCCTGAAAGCGCGGTTGAGACCGCCTTCAACAAGGGATCGCTGGGCTCGGACGGCTTATTTGGTGATGATGCGTGCACCGAAATACGGCTCGAGAGCCGCAGGTAATTCGACCGACCCGTCCGGCCGCTGGCCGTTCTCGAGCAGGGCGACATAAAGACGGGCCAGCGCGGTTCCAGAGCCGTTGAGCGTGTGGCAATAGCGGTTCTTGCCGTCCTCCCCCTTGAATCGGAGGTTCATTCGGCGGGCTTGGTAGTCCTCGAAATTCGAACAACTCGACACCTCGAGGTAGGAATTCTGGCCGGGCGCCCAGACTTCGATGTCATAGGTTTTCGCCGAGCCAAAGCCCATATCGCCGGTGCAAAGAACGATCACGCGGTAGTGGAGCCCGAGCTTTTGGAGGATGCGCTCGGCGTTGGCCGTGAGGGATTCGAGTTCGGCGTTGGATTGCTCAGGGGCGCAGATTTTGACGAGTTCCACTTTATCGAACTGGTGCATGCGAATGAGCCCCCGCGTCTCGCGTCCAGCCGATCCCGCCTCGCGGCGGAAGCACGGAGTGTAGGCGGCATACTGGATCGGAAAATTGGCGGCGCTGACGATTTCCTCGCGGTGGAGATTCGTCACAGGCACCTCGGCGGTGGGAACCAGAAATAGCCCGCCGCCATCCACTCCATACATGTCTTCCTCGAACTTCGGGAGTTGTCCGGTGCCGACCATGCACTCGCGGCGAACGACAAATGGCGTGCTCACCTCGGTGTAACCATGCTCTTGGGTGTGGGTATCGATCAGAAAATTCAAGAGCGCGCGCTCGAGCCGTGCCCCCTGGCCGGTGTAGACAGCGAATCCACTGCCGCTGATTTTTGTCGCCCGGTCGGGATCAATCAGGCCGAGCGACTCGGCCAGAGCGACATGATCTTTGGCATTCGCGATGACCGGCTTTTCGCCGCTGGTGCGCACGATGGGATTGTCAGCGGCATCCCGCCCCACAGGCACATCGGCTTGGGGCATGTTCGGAAGATTTAAAAGAATCTCCCGCTGCTTGGCAGAAAGAGCCTCGGCCTGAGCGGAAACCTTCTCCATCGCCTCCGCGATTTTTTTTACCTGCGACTCGAGATCGGCGGAGTCGAGCTTTTGGGCGCGAAGTTTACCGATTTCCTTGCTGAGGCGGTTGCGATCCCCTTGGAGGGTCTGCAAACGGGTTTCCGAGGCGCGGCGATCGATATCAATCGCGAGGATGGCATCAATGGTGTCTGCATGGCCCGGCGCGCGGGCTGAGAGGCGGCTTTTGACGAGGTCGGGTTGTTCCCGAATAAGACGAATATCGAGCATGGGTTGGACAGGATGGAGAATTTCGGCAAAATGGGCCAACGATTTTCGTCCAACATGTCCGCAAAGTTCCGCGATTACTACCAGACCCTCGGTGTTTCCAAATCGGCTAGCGCCGCTGAGATCAAGACCGCATTCCGCAAACTGGCCCGCCAGCACCACCCGGATACCGCCAAGGATAAAAAAGAGGCCGAGGAGAAATTCAAAGAGATCAACGAAGCCTACGAAGTCCTCGGCGACCCCGAAAAGCGGAAGCGCTACGATGATTATGGAGCGGATTGGCAGCACGGCCCACAGGCCGGAGGAGGCGTTCCGCGCCGGGGAGGATTTCGTCCAGCGCCCGGCCCGCAGGGTTCGGAGCAGGATTTTTCATTTGGCGGAACGGGCTTCAGCGATTTCTTCGAGCAAATGTTCGGCGGCCGCCGGGGAGGATTCGGGGGAATTCCCCAGCGCGGCCAGGATGTGGAAGCCGACATCATGGTTACTCTGGAAGAGGCACTCCATGGCTCGTCGCGCCAAGTTTCCTTCCGTCGCGGGTCGTCTAAAAAACTCGAAACCTACACGGTGAAAATTCCAAAGGGCATTCGAGAGGGGCAGCGCATCCGACTTGCTGGACAAGGCGGAACCGGCGCTGGCGGGGCCGGGGCGGGCGATCTCTTTCTTCGCGTGAAATTCCAACGCCATCCCGATTTTGAAATCGAAGGAGCCAACCTGATTTACGAATTGGACATCCCCGCATGGGATGCCGTGCTGGGTTGTAGCGTAACTGTCCCGACACTCGGGGGACGCGTGAAACTCAAGATCCCCGCAGGCACGCAGAGCGGGAAAAAATTTCGACTGACAGGCATGGGATTGCCGGAAGGCGCTACCACACGCGGTGACCTCTATGCGGTAGCGAGCATCTCAATCCCCGAGAACCCCTCGCCCGAAGAAAAAGAACTCTGGGAAAAAATCGAGGCGTTGCACCGCAAGTAGGCCGGGTTTCCGATCAAGGAAATCGACCGTTTTTTTCTGCAAGGATTCCGCGGGCCACCGCTTCAGCGAGCTTTTGGCGAATGTGGGATTTTTGGAGGGAATTGTTTTCGTTGGCATTCGAAATGAAGCCCAACTCCACCAACACCGCAGGGCGTTTGTTTTTTCTAAGAACATAGTAGCGGCCAGGCTTGATCCCTCGATTTTTTGCGCCGTAGGGACGGACAATTTCTCGTTGGATATTGGCGGCGAGTCGCGAGGAGCGAGGAGAGTAAAAGAATGTCTCAACTCCGGAAGCGCGTGAGCGTCTGGCCCAATTCAAATGAATGCTCACGAATATGGAGTCCCGCGTGCGGCTAGCGAACGACACGCGTTGGTCGAGTGGAACAAAATAATCGCCAGTGCGGGTTTCAACCACCCGAAGCCCGGAGGCGCGGAGGATTCGGGAAACGCGTTGGGCTATATCCAATGCGAGGACTTTTTCGTGATTTCCCTTAACGGCCCGGGCGCCGCGGTCATGGCCACCATGACCGGCATCAATCACCACCGTGTCGAAAAAACCGGATCCGGAGCGGTGGGAGGAAACCGAGCCACAAGCCGACAGAAAGAAGCACGCCAGAACAGCGAGGAGAGGCGAGGCCCACGAAAACAGGCGCGATTCGCCCAACGGCCAATCGCGAACGCCCGATTTCCCTGACCATCGAAACATCACAAAGCCACCATAAAAATCCGGCAACATCCCGCGCAAACCATTTCGGGTGGGCCATGTATTTTCCTCTCGATTTCCGGGCCTGCTGCAGCGTGGATGTCGGCATGTTGGCCAAACGAATCATTCCCTGCCTCGATGTGACTGACGGTCGAGTGGTAAAAGGAACAAAGTTTCTAAATTTGCGTGACGCTGGAGATCCCGTCGAGTGCGCCAAAATGTATGACGCCCAGGGCGCCGATGAGTTGGTTTTTTTAGACATCACAGCCTCGAGCGATGGTCGCGCCACGATGCTCTCTGTGGTGGAACGCACGGCCGAGCAATGTTTCATGCCCCTGACGGTGGGTGGAGGAATTCGGAGCGTGGAGGATTTTCGGATCATGCTCCGTGCCGGCGCCGACAAAGTCAGCGTGAATACTTCGGCCCTCCAACGCCCGGAGCTGATCTCCGAGGGCGCGGAGGCCTGTGGCTCCCAATGTGTGGTGGTGGCGGTGGACGCCAAACGCGATGGCCCCGGGAAGTGGAGAGTTTATACCCACGGCGGCCGCAAACCCACGGAGCGCGACGCCATCGAGTGGGTCCGCGAGGCCGAGCGACTCGGAGCCGGGGAAATCCTCCTCACCAGCATGGATGCCGATGGAACCTGTGGCGGATACGATCTCGAATTGACCAAAGCCGTCTCGGAGGCCGTCAGCATTCCTGTCATCGCCAGCGGAGGTGCCGGGGAACTCGAACATCTCGCCGATGTTTTGGAGCGTGGAAAAGCGGACGCCGTGCTCGCAGCGAGCATTTTTCATTTCGGAAAGCACACCGTCGCAGAAGCCAAAGCCCACCTCGCCTCTCGAGGCCTTCCGGTGCGCCGGCGATTCGGCGATTGATCGTTGGCTGACAGGAGATATTTTTTCACGCATGCCGAACCACGAAGCCTCCTTCTCCATCGAGAAAGTCAGCGAGCTGCTACGCCGCGAGGGGCTCCGCATGACGAAAAAACGCGAAGGCATTCTTCGTGCGCTTTTTGAGGCGAAGGCTCCGATGACACTCCAAGAAATCCAGTCAGCAGCCGGACAACAAAGCGCCTCAACTCCCGACTACGCAACGGTTTTCCGCACGGTTCTTTTAATGGAAAAACTCCATCTCGTTCACAAAGTGAATCTCCAGCGGTCCCGGAGCCACTACGAGCTGAGCGACCCGCACAAGCATTACGACCACCTCGTTTGCCGCGATTGCGGCGAGGTGGTTCTCATCGATATCCCCTGCCCCATCGGCGACTCGGAGAAACTCATCGCACGCCAATATGGCTTTCGCGATCTGAGCCACTCGCTCGAGTTTTTCGGTGTTTGTTCCTCCTGCTCGAAATGATCAAAAATGTCCTCCTTGATTGGTCCGGCACGCTGGCCGACGACCTCTCCGCTGTCCTCAAGGCAACCAATCTTATTTTCGCCGAATACGGACGCGATCCGCTGACGCTCGAGGAATTCCGGCTCCACTTTCGTTTGCCATTTTCTGGATTCTACGCGGATCTCCTCCCTGAGGCTACGGCGGAGGGGTTGGAGGCCCTCTACGAGCGTTTTTTTCATGGGCTGAACGATTCGATCGATCTCCTCCCCGGCGCGCAGGAGTTCCTTCAATTCTGCCGCACCACCAATCGCCGGGCCTTTTTGCTGAGTTCGATCAAAACCTCTCATTTCGAGATTCAAGGCGGCCGACTCGGTGTTTTGGATGATTTTGAGGTCGCTTACACCGAGGTGATGGATAAACGGGAAAAAATTCGCGAGATCCTACACTCACATTCGCTCGATCCTCGGGAGACGATGTTTGTCGGGGACATGGTGCACGATATTGAAACGGCCAAACATGGCGGCGTGCTCGATGTCGCCGTGCTTTCGGGCTTTGACCGGATTGAAAAACTCCTCTCCGCCCAACCGACCATCATCGCGAAGGATATCGCGGCCGTGCAAAGACTCCTATGAGCGAGATTTGCATCTCCGGCCTGATAATTCAGGCCAACATTGGTGTTCCAGACGATGAGCGCGCGGAGGTTCAGGAATTGGAAATCGATCTCCGCATCCACAGCTCCGTGGCATTTGATCAAATGGAGGACGACCTCTCGAACACGATCGACTACGCTCGGGTATGCCAGCGAGTCGCCAACATCGCCTCAGAGAAACCCAGGAACCTGATTGAAACTCTGGCTGACGAGGTGGCTGCGAGAATCCTTGCGGAATTCGATGCCCTCCGCGTCGAGGTGGAATTGCGAAAATTCATCCTGCCCGAAACCCGCCATGTCGCCGTGCGCTGCACTCGCGCCAGGAGCTAAGAGCTACCGATTTTTTCGAACGCTTCGGAGGACGAGGCGGCGCCAAAATCCCTGTAAAGTTGCAGAAGTCCCTGCTGGTCCCATGCGGTCCGCAGAAACTCTCGCGACTCGCAACCCAGCAACCAAACCATTGCTCGCTCCAGAATGCCGCTGGCTTGGGGGCCCCGGGCCGTGCGCAGAATCTTGGCGGCGTCCTCGGAACCCATCGTGGGCAAATAGGCATTCAGGAGCAAATCCGTCACGCGATCGGCACCTACCAGCGCCACGGGTTTAGCCAGCGGATCCGCAGAGAGGTTCCAGTGGTTGGTCCAATAAGGATGCTCCAACTCCTCAAAAAAACGGCGGAATCCCTTCTCCTTGGACTCGCCAATTTGCTTCTGAAGTTTCTGGAAATTTTGAGCGACCGTGGCCAGCGCACCGAGTCGCCTGTGAGGGTGATTCGATGGACGAAGCCCTGACAGCTTCCAGATGGCACGCGGCAAGACGCCTCGCGAAAAGGAGTCGCGAACCTTCCACCACGAATCCCAGAGAGGTTTCAGGTAGGTTTTTGTGATTTCATCCGCGTCGTCGAAATTTCGAGGCTCCAAAAAACCAGAGATACCAAAGAGCCATGCCTCGCCATCCGTTCCTCGGGCCGCTTTCCACCCCGCGCGCTGAGCAGCGAGAAGAAATGGGATGGAATTATTTTTGTAGCCAAGTCCGGAAGCGATCCCAAAAAACAAGGCGGCGTCGGCACCGTGAAGCCGACTTGCTGAAGCAAAGGCAGCGCATTTGGTGTCCAAGCGG
>JBDKIG010000104.1:0-7905 GCA_039797215.1 Verrucomicrobiota bacterium
TCGATCGTGTAACTTTTCCCAGCCGTTTTGACCGGCACATACCAGTTCCGAGTTTCGAAAGGCACCGTAATCTCCTGCTCGATCTCGCCGATTTCATCCTCCAAGCGCAAGTGGCAAGGGCCGCCAGGGTGACGCGAAATGTCAATATCCCAGTAAGTGAAAAGCCAACGCGGATCCTGCGCGGCAAGGAAAATGGAATTCGTCCCGTAGCTGTGCGGCAGGGATCCCAGCTTGTCGATGTCTCGCTTGTTCACAGCTCGTTCAAGACTCCTGCGCTTGGCTGTTTTTTTTCCGACGAGGGAATCGGCCTTGGTTTTGGACATGGATCTTACGGATGCTTTCTCGGCACCCTTCGATTTTTCCCCTGCTTTGGACTTGTTGTTGCTCATCGGTAATTAAAAAAACTCGGAGGAGCTTGCCTGTCTCTAGAATCCATCTCAATGGGTGGCAAGCCCTATTGATATTTTAAATGCCGAATGTCGGGGGTGAGATCAGAGCCCCAACAGTTCGCGCCGCAAGATGTCGAAAGCCGACTGCGTCGCTAGTTGTTTGAAAGTGACTCGATCCGTTAAAAACCGGCGTTCCATGTGGAGCGTCGCCGCACTCGGGCGAGCCAAGGCGATGTGAACGAGCCCCACAGGTTTCTCTGCGCCTCCGCCGCCCGGACCAGCGATGCCGGTGAGCGCCAAGGCGAAATCGGCCAGGGCGCGTTTTTGGGCACCTTCAGCCATGGCGCGCGCCACCTCGGGGCTGACCGCACCGTGACGCTCGATCAATTCGGGCGGAACGCCGAGGATTTGAGTTTTGGCCGAATTCGAATAGGTCACGAAGCCCTCGTGGAAAACCTCGGAGGCGCCGGGGACATCAGTGATGCGGCTGGCCAAAAGCCCGCCCGTGCAGGATTCTGCCGATGCAAGGGTGCGATTGCGACGCTTCAATTCCGACACGATCCATTTCTCCATCCCCTCGCCCGTCGAGGATACGAGGTGGTCGCCGAGGATTTCGATGACGCGCGGCTCGACCGCCTCCAAATCCTCGCTCCCCCCGATCAGGCGGAAATCGACCTCGTTCGGTCTCGCGCAATAGCCGACTTCGAGCGCCGGGTTTTGGGTGAGTTCCAGACCGATGAGTTTTTCCACCGCGCTCTCGCCCAGGCCGACGACACGATAAACGCGACATTCCTTCGCCTCGATGTCGGCAGTGAGTTCGCGCAGGCGGGGCATCACAAAGTCGGTAAACATCGGTTGCAACTCGCGTGGCGGGCCGGGCAGCAGGAAAAAATGCGGTGAGGCCCAAGAGGGTTGGGAAAAGGAAGGAATATAAAGACCCGGCGCGGTGCCGTTCGGGTTCGGCAAAACCTCGGCGCCCTCGGGAACCATCGTTTGACGGAGCATGCGCTCGACGAGTTGATACCCGCGCGCGGCAAGCCTGGACTCGATGTGGGCGCGAATCACCGGGTCAGGCTGAAGTTTTCTACCGAGAAGTTCCGCAATGACCTCGCGAGTGATGTCATCGGTCGTGGGTCCCAGACCGCCTGTGACGAAAAGCACCTCCGCGCGGCCACAGGCTTCCAACACTCCATCACGAATGGCCGGCCCGTCGGGAACTGTCGTTTGACGCGCCAAGCGAAGACCGAGTGGAAAAATTTGACGCGCAATCCAGGCCGAGTGGGTGTTTTGCACGCTACCAAGAAGCAGCTCCGTGCCGATGTTTAGAACCTCGACGGTCATTTCACCACGAGACCACAAGCCAAGGCATCCATCCAGCTTTTCACCATGCCGTGCCGCTTGGTGTCCGCATCCAAATCGTAAACATAAAGAAGATTGGCGAGGATGCGCATGAGGAATTGGCGAGGCGAGGCAGGCTGCAGGTGGCTATCCTTCAACTCGATTCCCTGCCGGGAAAGAATGCTGCGCAAATCCTCACGATCAAGAATCCGACCACCGTGGAAGGGATCGAAAAAAAGATCGCCGTGCCGTGCGATGAAGTGCCCTGGGAGATTGATGCCATCGATTTTCATGCCCGCCCGCGCACCGATCATCATGTAGAGAAGCGACAGGCTGATGGGGATTCCCTTTCGGGTGGAAATCAACCGAGGGAGGAGGGAATTCTCCTCGCAGTAGTAACAGTCGGCATTGCCGGCGAAATGGAGCTCGCCGGAGAGGAACTCGCCGAGCAAGTGGATACGGTCTTCATTCGTCACGGCTCCGTGGATGCGTGAGAGAAATTCGATTCCGCACTCGTTCACCAATTCCTCGGAAGGCGCGGTCGGAACCTCCGGCAAAAGTGCGTGGGAGAGGAGCCAGGCGGCTTTTTCAATGTCGAAGCGGTCTCCTCCGAGATGGCACAAAAGCAAAAAGTCGTCGCTGGCATCGCGGGCTTGAAGTTCGTGGAGAATTTCTCTGGCGAGGCGCTGGGTGGCGGGACATTCACCGTTTGCCAAATCCTCGACGAGTCTCGGATTATCCTCAGCCATCGCGGCGAGTTGTTCTTTCACGAGCAGGACGGTCGTCGGGTCATCATCGCTCAGCAATTTGGCCAAGGCTTGCTCGTTGGCTACCATGTTGGTCTCCAATAAAGGCGGGATCGCCCCCATTGCAAGTGGTGACTTGGTTATCAAAAAATCCTCAACGGGAAATTGGGATTTCAAGAGAGAAAAAAACAGACTCGCCACCCCGACCACCCTTGGGGCTGGAAAAACCCGCCTCTGCCAACTCCCGCTCAAAGGAAGCCACTCGATCTCCAGGAATTTGAACCAACCACCGCGTGCCGCCTGATTCGATTTTCTCGGGAGTCAAAACCACTCCTCCACAGTTTCGCACGAGGCTTTGGATCGTCTCGCCAACCTTCAAACACGCCTCCCCATCGGGAACCTCCCGCACGGAAATCCGAGCCGCACCTTCCAGAACGGGAGCCTGCCATTGCGCATCCACGACATTTTCCAAAACCGCTCGCAACCCGACCGCATCGGGAACCGGTTCGGAGGTTTTCCGAATATCGCGAATGCCATAAATGGCAATTGTCATCGGCAAGGCCAGGGCCACCAGCACGAGGCTCACCATCTGAAGCACTTTGCCATTCCAGCGAAAAGGCGGCTGGGGTGATTCTTTGAAATCGGGATTCGGTTCTTCGCTCATTGGATCGGCTGAAAGCATAGAAACCACGCCGTCCGCCGTCAGCGCAAATCCTCGCTCCGAACGCGGAGATTGACCCTTCTCGACGGCTCGCGGATATTTCCCGACTTTTCATGGCCATCGAGAACACGCGCAATTTCTGCATTATCGCCCACATTGATCACGGCAAGACGACCCTTTCCGACCGTTTGCTGGAGGCCACGGGAACCATCCAAAAACGAGAGTCTCAGGAGCAACTCCTCGACGCCATGGACCTCGAGCGCGAGCGTGGCATCACGATCAAAGCCCACCCGATCGCGATGGAATACACGGCCAAAAACGGGACTAACTATAAACTCAACCTCTCGGACACCCCCGGCCATGTGGACTTTTCCTACGAGGTGTCCCGCTCGCTCGCAGCCTGCGAAGGGGCGCTGTTGATCATCGATGCCGCCCAGGGCGTGGAGGCCCAGACTGTCGCCAATGTCCATCTCGCGGAGAAGCAGGGCCTCAAACTCATTCCGGTAATCAACAAAATCGACCTGCCAAACGCCGACATCGAAATGGCCAAGAAGCAACTCGAGGACATTCTCGCCATCCCGGCCGATGAAGCGATTCTCGCCAGCGCCAAGGCGGGCATCGGAATCCATGAGATTCTTGAGGCCGTCGTTGCGCGCATCCCCCACCCCTCCGGAAAAACAGAAAATCGCCTGCAAGCCCTCACCTTCGACTCGCACTTCGATGCTTACCGGGGCGTGGTGATTTACATCCGCGTCGTCGAGGGCTCCATCAAAGCGGGCGACCCCGTGAAGCTCATGGCCACCAACGCCAACTACGAGGTTAAGGAGGTCGGCGTCTTCAAACCCCAGCAGCCCAAATTTTTTGCCCGCGAAAAACTCGTAGCTGGAGACATTGGCTATGTCATTGCGAACATCAAAACCTCCGCGGAGGTGAAGGTCGGCGACACACTCACCAGCGCCCGCCAACCTGCCGAAAAGCCCCTCCCCGGCTTTCAGGTTGTTCAACCGATGGTCTTCAGCGGCATCTACCCGATCAACACCGCTGACTTCGAGCGCCTCAAGGCCGCCATCGCCAAACTCCAACTCAACGACGCCGCATTCCAATTCATGGCCGAGTCCAGCGTCGCCCTCGGCTTCGGATTCCGTTGTGGATTCCTCGGATTACTCCACATGGAGATCATCCTCGAGCGCCTTCGCCGCGAGTTCGACATGGACATCATCGCCACCTACCCCTCGGTCATCTACGAGGTGGAGCGCACGAACGGGGAAGTCCTCCGCATCGACAATCCGGATCAACTTCCCGACCCCAGTGTGATTGAGGAAATCCGCGAACCGATGGTCCGGTGCTTCGTCATGATCCCGAACGAATACATCTCTCCGGTCATGCAACTCATCATGGAAAAACGCGGCGAGGTTTCCCACACCGAGTCGATCGATACCAAGCGCGTCATGCTCACGACCGAGGTTCCTCTGAACGAAATCCTCGTGGATTTCGTGGACAAATTGAAATCCATGACCCGCGGCTACGGCTCGATGGATTACGAGCAGGCCGGCTACAAACCCGCCAAACTTGTGAAGCTCGAAATGCTCGTGAACAACGAGCCGGTGGACGCCTTTTCCTGCATCGTCCATCGCGAAAAAGCCGAATCCCGCGGCCGTGCCCTCGCCTCGAAGCTCAAGGAAGTCATTCCTCAGCAGCTTTACCAAGTCGCCATTCAGGCGGCCATCGGCGGAAAGATCATCGCCCGCGAGAGCGTGAGCGCCCTTCGAAAAAATGTGACCGCCAAATGCTACGGTGGCGACATCAGCCGCAAACGCAAACTCCTCGAGAAACAGAAGGAAGGCAAAAAGCGCATGAAGGCCGTGGGCAGTGTGAATATCCCCCAAGAGGCCTTCATCCAAGTCCTCCGAACCAGCTAAAAAGCCCGTCATGTTTTTCTTCACCCCGCGCTACCTCAAAGAGGCAAAACATTACCTCCATGGAGCGAAAAAATTCCTCGCTTACAAGCGCGATATCCTGGCGCCATCCCGCGTTTCCGAGATCGAAAAAGGCATCGAGGAACTCCGCTCCTCCATGCGACGCCGCGACCGCGAGGAAGTCTCGAAGAGCATGCGCCATCTCGATGAATTGATCGGCAAAAGCGTGCCGCCCGTGAAAAACGCCGGCCTCCGCGAAAACATCGAAGTTCTCGTCGTAGCGATTGTTTTTGCCGCAGGCGTGAAAGCCTATTTCCTCCAACCCTTCCGCATTCCCACCGGCTCGATGCAGCCGACGCTCTACGGCATCATCGGAGTGCCCACAGAAACCTCGCCGCCCAATTTGCTCGTTCGCGCCTTCGACCTGGTCGTCCGTGGCCGTCACCACCTCGACCTCCGCGCGAAAGAGGAAGATGTCGTCGTGAACCTGGAAGAAAAAACCTACCTGAATTTTTTCACCTTCACGAAAATCATCGGCCGTCGCCACAGCTACACCGTTTTCGCGCCCCGCGATCCGCTGATGCGGTATTTCCGTGTTCTGCCCGGCCGCGAATATGCCGCCGGGGAAGTCATCGCTCGCGGTCATATCAATACCGGAGACCAGATTTTCGTGAACAAAGTCGTCTACAATTTCATCAAACCAAGCCTTGGCGATGTGTTCGTTTTCAAAACCACGGGCATTCGGGAAATCGAGGCCGGACTGGATCCCGAAATGGGCTCCCAGCATTACATCAAGCGCCTCGCTGGCATGCCGGGCGACACGCTCCGCATCGATCCGCCAAATCTTTTCATCGATGGAAAAACTCCGCTGCAACCGATGCTGCAACGCGTGATGTCCATGAAGGACGGCTATCAAGGCTACTCGAACGGAGGCCAGAGCGGACCGCCCTTCCGCTATCTCGGCACGCCCACGGCAACCTTTACCCTTCCGCCACGCAGCTACTTCGCTCTTGGCGATAATAGCTACCACTCCCGCGACAGCCGCGATTGGGGCGTCGTTCCAGAGCGCAATGTCGCCGGCAAGGGATTCCTGGTCTACTGGCCCATCAGCAGTCGCTGGGGCTTGATTCATTAAAAATGAACCTCTCCGGGCTCCTTCAAAAAATCGCTGACGGCGCGGAGTTAAGCCATCCGGACATCGAGATCGCCTGCGCCCTTTTGCTCGATGGCGCCAGCCCCGTTGAGGATCGTGCGGCTTTTCTTTCAGCCCTCCACCGCCGAGGGGAAACACCGGCGGAGATTGCCCACTTCGTCGAGGTTTTGCTTGGCCACGCCGTGCAGCTTCCCTTCTCCGGAAAATCCCGACTCGATGTCTGCGGCACGGGCGGTGACCGGGCCGGATTTTTCAATATTTCGACCACTGTCATGTTTGTCGCTGCAGGCGCCGGGGCCTCGGTCGTGAAACATGGCAACCGAGGCATCACTTCCAAATCAGGCGGAGCCGATGTGCTCGAAGCCCTCGGCGTGAACATCAACCTCCCGCCCGATCGCGCCACAGCTCCGCTCGAGAGAGCGGGATGCTGCTTCCTTTTCGCACCCGCCTGCCATCCCGCATTCAAAGCCGTCGTGCCCGTCCGCCAATTCCTCGCACAACAAGGCCAGGCCAGTGTTTTCAACATCATTGGCCCACTCCTCAATCCCGTCCGACCGGAGTTCCAACTGTCCGGCGTCTTCTATCCCTCCTTGCTCGCAACCTACGCTGGAGTCTTCCAAAAACTCGGCCGCCATCGGGCTTGGGCTGTTCATGGAACAGGCCCCGAGGGGCTGCGGGTTGACGAGGTTTCGCCACTTGGAAAAACCAAAGTTCATTCCGTGGATGTCGCCGACATGAGGGAATTCGAGATCGATCCTGCGGATTTTGGCATATCCAACATCTCAGCTTCCGACCTTCTCGGAGGCGATGCCACGACCAATGCCCGGATTCTCTTGGCGATTCTCGACTCCACCGATCGCGGTCCAAAGCGTCAGACCGTTCAACTCAACGCCGCCGCCGCACTCACCGTTGCCGGCCTCGCGCCATCGCTAACCGAAGCCTGGGCTCTCGCCGGGGACTCGATTGACTCCGGCCGCGCCATGAATTCCCTTGAACAACTCCGCACCTGCACCCAATAAACCCGCCGTCATGAAACGACTTCTCTCACTCGCCATTCTCCCGCTCCTTTTTCTCTCTTCCTGCGCCACGGCTCCCTTCCAAGCGAACCCGCCCGCATCCGCCCTCTCCCAACTCCTCCAGCGCGGAGTGCCCGCAGCCACGGTGAAGCGTATCCAGCACGGCCGCGTGTTGGATTTCGACGACATCCTCGCCCTGGTGAAAGTCAATGTCTCGGACAAGGCCGTGGTCGCCTACCTCAAGAGCACCCATGCCCCCTACCGCTTCACCACCGCACAGCTCGAGCAACTCAGTGACGCCGGCTGCGGCTCGACTCTCGTAAACTACCTCGGCCAGTCGATCGGCTACTACGAAGCCACCAAGCGCAACCAACTCGGCGGGCCGAAATGGGAGAACAATCCGTATTTTAACGATCCCCTCTTTTGGGGCGCGCCGCCGTTCGACTACGGATTCCCCGGCGAGTGGGGTTACCCCGGCTTTTTGTTCGGCCCGTTCTGACATGGATGGAGTCCAATACCGGATCGGAAACGAAAAACTCATTCGTGTTCTGGACGGCGCCAGCCAGCGCCTCCGCTCGCTCCTGACAAAACAAGGAAGGCCCCAAGGCGCTTTGCGTGTGGCCGTCATCGGCGGCGGCTGCTCGGGGCTCCAATACAAAATGGATCTCGTGGATGGCCCTGCCAAC
>JBDKIG010000105.1:0-7904 GCA_039797215.1 Verrucomicrobiota bacterium
GGCGGGCATTTCCTTCTCCTTATTCGCGCCAGCGAGGGCGGCAACCCAGATGCCGATGAGGCAAACAGCTACACCCAGCAGGGTGATTTTCCCGGGTAGGGTCGACGCGATTTGGGCGATGGTTTCGGCCACGGGAATTTCCGGCAGGAATGTCTTGAGGATGGGTGGCAGAAGGGTGCCAAAGGCGGCGCAATAGCCGAGTGCCACACCCATGCCCAGCGACATGCCGAGGTAGCGCATCGCCAAGCCGAAAGTGAGTCCGCCGAAGCCCCAGAGTATCCCGAAGAAGTAGGTCCACCCGAGCGTGGAGAGGGGTTGGCTGGCGAGGGCGCCGGTGACATTTGTGGTAAGGATCGAGGCCAGCAGCCAGGGACAGAGGATCCAAGAGAAGACGCCGCCGACGAGCCAGTAGGTCTCCCAGGACCATTTTCTGACAGCACGGTAGGGAACATAGAACGAGCCGGAGGCCAGGCCGCCGAGCCAGTGGAAAAGAACGCCGAGGATGGGATTCATGGTGGGTGAGGGGTTGGTTGGTGGAGTTGGTTTCTGGTGGGGTTAAATCAGCGGCGCTTCGTGAGGGTGGACGCCTCGTAGTGCTTCACCTCGGCGATCCAGGACGAATCGCCCGGTGTGTCGTTACGGCGGCAGTATTCCTGCCAGACCGCTCCGAGCGGAAGGGTCTTCGCCTCCTCCATCAGCGCGAGGCGCGAGGTGTGGTCGCCGTCCTGCTCGGCCTTCTGTAGGAGAGCGGCCGGTTCCAGGAGAGCGGCAAGGAGGCACTTGATGGTCGATCGGGTGCCAATGACCCAAGCCGCGATGCGGTTGATGCTGGCATCAAAGAAATCTAGGCCAATATGTGTGCGGCCGAGGAATCCGCCGCGAACGAGTTCCTCCATGATGGCCCGCGTCGGGTCATCCATCAAAACGACATGGTCACTGTCCCATCGCACGCCGCGGCTGACATGGAGCAGAATTTCGGGAACGAATTGCAGGACCGACGAGATTTTGTCCGAGAGATTTTCTGTGGGATGGAAATGGCCGGCGTCGAGGCAGTAGAGGAGTTGGTTTTTGACGGCGTAGGCGAGGTAGAATTCGTGCGATCCGACGACATAGCTCTCCGAGCCGATGCCGAAGAGTTTGCTCTCCACGGCGTCGAGGTTGAGCGTGCGGTCCACAGGCGCGGCGAGAATCTCGTCGAGAGAGGCGGCGAGGCGCTCGCGGGGCGACTTGCGGTCGTAGGGCATGTCCTTCGATCCGTCGGGGATCCAGATATTCGTGACCACAGGCGAGCCGAGTTGGCGCGCGATTTCGGCGCCGATCTTTCGACAGGCGATGCCGTGCTGGATCCAGAACTCGCGGATTTTTTTATCCGGATGGGTGAGCGTGAGTCCATCCGCCGCGAGCGGGTGGGAAAAATAGCTCGGGTTGAAATCCATCCCGAGCCCGCGGGACTTGCACCAATCGACCCAGCTCTGGAATTGCGTGATGGAGTAGGCATCGCGATCGACACGCCCGCCGGAGAGGTCGGCGTAGAGGGCGTGGAGGTTGAGGCGGTGCTTGCCGGGAATGAGCGAGAGAGCCTTGTCGAGGTCGTCGCGAAGTTCCGCGATGGAGCGCGCCTTGCCGGGATAGTTGCCGGTGGCTTGGATGCCGCCTCCATCGAGTTTCGAGCCGTCTTTTTCAAACCCGCCGACATCGTCGCCCTGCCAGCAATGCAAGGAGATCGGGGTCTTGGCGAGGGTCTCGAGGGCGGATTCGGTGTCGATGCCGAGGGCGGCATACTGTTCGCGGGCGGATTCGTAGTGGTTCATGGGATGTGGAGGTATGTGATTTTTGTTTATCAAAAACAACCCCGACATAATGGATGATTGTTATGGTGAGGGAATACTCAGAGTGATCAAATTCATACAAAATATGACACCGCAAAATGGCAGCTTGTTCGCTTACATTTCCACAACCCCGGAGCGGGCTCGATGGGGAGTCGAGGTTCTGGGGAGCGGGTATGCCCTGACCCCCGCCCACCAACCTTACCCGGCCCCAGGCCATCCAGCGGATCATGATTTCGACTTTCAAAGCGGGCGCACGCTTCAGACTCTGCAAATCCTATTTATTTCCGAGGGGGGTGGTTGGATTCAAATGGAGTCGCGGCGGCGCCAGTTTGTCTCCGCCGAATCCGTGATTTTTCTCCTGCCCGGGATATGGCACCGCTACAAGCCCGACCCCAAAACAGGGTGGACAGAATATTGGGTGGAGTTGGATGGCTGGGTGGTGCGCCGGTTGATTGAGGAGGGAGTGATCAATGACAGGCAATGCGTTTTCCAAAATGTCGGGGATACGGGAATCGCCGAGTTGCTTCAGAAATTGCACGCGCTCCTCACGGGGGATCGTGAATACACTGTGCCGGAACTCGCGAATACCGCCCACAAACTGCTGGGGCTCTGTTCGGAATTGCCAGGCGCCGGCAGTCCCTCCTCTAGAGCGGCGGGAATCGTGCGCCGTGCGGAGGAGCATCTGTCCGAACATCACAGGGAAGGCATCGAATTGGAGGCCCTTGCTAGGAAACTGGGCGTGGGATACTCGAGTTTCCGCCGAATTTTCCGCGAACAAACCGGCATCTCCCCTTGGCAATATCTGCTGCGCTCGCGCTTGGCCCACGCCAGACGCCTTCTGGCCTCCGGCGACGAGACCGTGGCTTCGATCGCGGAAATGGTCGGATTCGGTTCGGCCTTCCATTTTTCCTCCGCATTCAAAAAAAACCATGGCGTGTCGCCGGGCAACTGGCGCAAAAAAAACAAGGGATCGCCTGGTGCGCCTGGAGTTTGAAATTCCGCTCCGTCGGTTCCCGTATTCCTCACAGAGAGCCCTCCCTCCAATGAATCAGATGTCGCGAGGCAGATCGTGCGGAAGTCGGTTTTTTTATGCGCAAAATCTGGATTCGGGAATCAGCTCTCGGGATTGCAAAAACTTGGCATGAAGAAATTTTTTTCGGGCGGAGTGCTGCTGGCAATCGGGGGGTGACATGCCGGGTGGGGCCGCTAGGTTCGCGGGGATGATTCCTTTTCGTAATCTTGCCGAGACTCGCTCGCCGGATGGTGCTCGGTTTTCCCTTCATGAACATGACGGGGAGTATTTTATCAAACTCAATGGCCGCCAACTCATGGGCTCAAATTCGACGGTTTCGGAGCTTCTTTTGGCTGACCTGGCGTGCAAATTTCGCTACCCGGTCGAACGGCCAACGGTCTTGATTGGGGGGCTGGGCTTGGGATTTAGTCTGCGGCGAGTTCTTGAGATCACAGGGCCAAAGGCTCTTGCGCAGGTTTCAGAGTTGCTTCCTGATGTGGTTTCTTGGAATCGCGAGTTTTTGCAGGGGCTCAATGGCAAGTTGCTTGATGACCCTCGAGTGGAGGTTTTGACCCGAGATGTCTTCGACTGCATCAAAAATGGACCGGGCCGTTTCGATGCCATTCTTCTGGATGTGGATAATGGGCCGACTTCGTTTGTTCAGGAGAAAAATTCGCGTCTTTATAGCGGCAAGGGGCTCGCCATGATTCGGCGTTCGCTGCGTCCGGGAGGGCGCGTTGCGTTCTGGTCCGCGGAGCCTGAGCCGTTATTTCTGGCCAGCCTTTCGAGGGCGGGATTCCGAGCAGAGGAATTCGAAGCCAAATCCCACGAACGGGCAAAACGAGCCGCTCACCGCATCTATGTTGGCGAAGTCGCGGGTTGATGCCGGTGCTGGAATCAGGGGAGTTTCAGGCCGGTGAGTTTTTCGAAGGCTTCGATGTATTTGGCGGAGGTTTTTTCGGCGACTTCGGCGGGAAGCTCGGGCGCGGGCGCTGTTTTGTTCCAGTCCAGGGTCTCAAGATAATCGCGCACGAATTGCTTGTCGTAGCTCGGGGGATTGGTGCCGGGATTCCAGGACTCGGCGGGCCAGAAGCGCGAGGAGTCGGGAGTCAGGCATTCATCGATCAGGATCAATTCGCCATCGGCTAGACCGAATTCGAATTTGGTGTCGGCGATGAGAATTCCGGCTCGTGAGGCGTGGGCGCAACCATGCTCGTAGAGATCGATCGTGAGGTCTCGGACTTGGACGGCGAGCTCGTCTCCGAGGATCCGGCGGCATTCCTTCCAGGTGATGTTTTCGTCATGGCCGCTCTCGGCTTTTGTGGAGGGGGTAAAAAGCGGGGCGGGGAGCTTGGCAGATTGCAGGAGGCCGGCGGGAACCTCGTGGCCACCGACCGTTCCGGCGGTCTGGTATTCCTTCCAACCGGAACCGGCGATGTAGCCGCGGGCGACGCATTCGACGGGGAGGGGATTGGCTTTTCGCACGAGCATCGAGCGGTTGCGGAGTTGGGCCTCGAAGGGGAGAAGCACGGCGGGGAAGGCCTCGAATCGCGCGGTGAGGAAGTGGTTTGGGACAAAATCCAGCAAGCCATACCAGAAGGCGGTCATCTGGGTGAGGACTTCGCCTTTGCGCGGGATGCCGGTCGGCAGGATGCAGTCAAAGGCCGAGATGCGGTCCGTCGCGACGATCAATAGGGAATCACCGAGGTCGAAAACCTCGCGCACTTTTCCGCTTCGGAGTTTCGGGATGCCGGGCAGGTTGCATTCAAGAAGAGTCATAGGAAAAAAAGTCGATTCCGGCTCAAGGCTCGGGGTTGGATTTGATGAAATTGTGGAACCATTGACCAGCGGGTTCGATCTGGAGGCTCATGGATTTTTTGTCGAGATGGGTGAGGCCGAAATTTGCGGCGTAGCCTTCCGCCCACTCGTAGTTGTCGATCAGCGTCCAAGGGAAATAGCCGCGAATATCGACACCGTCATTCATCGCGCGGCGCATCTGGTTCACATGCTCTCGGAAATAGCGGATTTTTTTCTGTTCGCTCTGGGTGCCGATGCCGTTTTCCGAAATGACGATGGGTTTTCCGTAGCGTTTGGAGACGGTCGTGAGCACGGAGTGCAGGCCCTCGGGATCGATGAGCCAGCCGTTCTGCGTGTAGTTCGAGCTGAGTTCCCCATCGGGGCGGACGATGAAGCGGCGGGCGGACGCGACTTGCGAGTAGTAGTAATTCACGCCGATCAGGTCCATCGCATCGGCTGAGCGGTCAAGGTGGTCGAAATTCTGCCTCTGCATCATGTTGTAGACAAAACCGGTTGGGTCTTGCAGGTGGCTGCGTTGCCAGTTTGGGAGCGAGTAAATGCCCATCACAAGAGCGTCGGGCTCTTTTTCATGAATGATGCGGGAGGCCTCGCGGAACATGCGGACGGAGACCGTGGTCGCCTTCTTGAGTGCGCCGGGGGTAACGAGTAAGCCGGGGGGCCAGTGGCCGCCGAAATATCCGATGTAGAGGGCGCCGTTGGGTTCGTTTTGCGGCACCCAAATCCTCACATCCGGTGAGAGGGCGTCCACCATTTTGGTAACATATTCCTTCCAGCGGGCCTCGACATCCGGATGCAGGAAATTCGAACGGGATTTGTTTTTGGTGTCGTAGAGCCAGGATGGAAATGTGAAATGCCAGAGTGTCACAATCGGCTCGATTCCGGCAGCCTTCAGCTTGCGCGCCATCGTGGCGTATTGACGGATTGCGGCCTCATTGAAGACACCGGGTTGCGGCTCCACACGGCCCCATTCGATGCCGAACCGGTAGTGGTTCACTCCGATTTTTTTCAAAGCGGCGATGTCTTTATCGAACCGGCTCCATGAAAAAGTCGCGTCCTCGCCGCGCGGCGGGATGTGGCCTTCTTCGGCGAAAATGTCCCAGTCCGTCTTGAAATAAAATGGCGAGTCTTTCGGAAGACCGCGGTCCTCATTTTGGTAGCTCGCGGTCGAGGTGCCCCACCAGAATTTGCCGGTGCTGACCGGGCGGGTGATTGTCCCGGCGGGTTTCTTGTAGGGCTTCGGGGGCATCACACACCCCACGAGCGAGGTGGCCAGGGCCAGCACAGTGAGGCGGCAAATCGGATTGAGCATCATCGGGCGAGGCTTATAGTTTCGCCCCATGTTGCCTACAATGTCGAAATCGGCTCTTGCCGCGCTCTGCCTTTTCTCGGTTACCGCGCATGCCGCGATGGAGGGTTTTGCGGAACCAGATACCGTTTTATTAAAAGACGGCACGAGCTTCCGGGGTGTGATCGTGCGCAACACCTCGAAGGAGGTCTGGCTGCAGAATCGCTATTCAATCCACCAGTTTCCCAAATCGCAAATCGTCCGCATCCGCGACCAGGCGGATATCGGTCTCGAATTCACCCAAGCCAATACCCCCGGCGACCTGCCTGCTTGGCGTGTGATGGTGAACGACCTTCGCAACAACGACTCGATCAAGTCCCTCGAGCAAATCCCCGCCACGAATATCGACAACGGGTATTTAAAAAATATTCCGTATCTCTCCTTCCGCATCAATGAACTCGCGGAGATGAATATCTACGGCGATCCCGATGATCCGGCGGCGGTGGAATTCGGAGTTTATGGCCGCCTCTCCTCGAACGATAAGACCCGCCGAGTTCTTCGCAGTTTCCTCGCGGGATTTCTCTCAAGCCGCAAGGAAGTCCAGGCGATCTATGCAATTCCCTTCACCGGCGGGCAGGAATGCCTGAAAGACTTTTGCATCCAAATCACCCCGGCCAGTGCGCCCGATGCCTATGGGGGATGGTGGATCAGCCTTTACAATCCGAAAAAACTCGAAGCCGCTCGGCTCGATGACGCAGCCTATGCCAAGCTCACGCGACCCTTTGGCTCCATCGTCGATGCCTCTGGCCGAGTGAAGCGCGATACTTGGTCGATCGAGGATTTGAATCTCACGCGGCGCCTCTCCGGAGAGTCTGATCAAGCGACTGCCTTGGTGCGTGGATTTTTCCGCGATGCCCAGGGGCAGTTTCGTCCGCTGACATACAATCAAAACAAATAGTCTCGGGATTTTTTCTGGAGGTTTCTAGTGCGGGTGGATAAGCCTACCGAGCATCATGTCATCCGACCCGCGCGCCCATCTCTCCGAATCCCTCCTGAATCTTGATGCGGAAAGCTCCGGTGAACTCGGCGACAAGGTGCAGCAAGTCCGCGCGGAGCTGGAAAGCCTCAAGCAAAAACAAGAAGAGATCGAACGCGAGAAGGCGCGTCTGGAAGAGCTGAAGCGTCGCCAAGACTCTCTCGAGCAGGGTCGCACGGAAATGCTCGATAAGCTCACGCGGGCTCTGGTGGTCGTTCAACGCGAAATCGAGGAGTCGCAGAAACGCGTGGAGCAGATGCACACGATTTACAATTCCTTCACCCAGCACCTTCACCAAATTGATTCGATCAACTCTCGCGGTTGGCTCCCCCAAGACCTCCCTCGGGAGCTCAGCAAGGCGATCAGTTCTGTCGAAGACGCCCGATCCGAATACATCAAGGCCCAAGCCAAACTCTCCGTGGACACTTCCGGCGAGGTTTCCTTGCCCATGCAGGACATGGATTACCAACTCGCTGAAGAGGAGCGCGGATTTTCCTATTGGCTGAAGAGCGGCTTTGCCTTCACCCTGCCGATCCAGGCGATCGCCTTGGTGGCCCTCCTTGTTTACATCTGGTCTGTCACATCCGGTCGCTAATCCATGTCGCTGAAAAAACTTTCCTCAGGCACAAAAGTCACCGACGCCCAGCGTCAATTGGACAAGGATCAACTCGAACTTAAAAAGCGCGAGGCCGAACTAAACCGCTTGTTGGTGAAAATTCCCAAGCAGATTGAGAAAGAGAAAAAGACGAAACTCAATGTTGAGCTTACGGCTCCATCGATTTCGCTTGGTGGAGCGAGGGTTTCGCGGAGCGCCCAGCCAATCCGACGCGGCAAGACCCGTCTCAGCAAGGATCTCAACGCGGCTCGGGTCAAATTCCTCGCTCTTTGCCTGATTCTTCTCACCATTTTGGTGATGCTTTGGCG
>JBDKIG010000106.1:0-7875 GCA_039797215.1 Verrucomicrobiota bacterium
GGAAACCTCGAACTCGCCAACTACATGCTTACAACCAGCTCAGAGGCGAGCCTGACCTTTTCTGGAGTGATCAGCGGCACCGGTGGCCTCACCAAAAACGGTGGTGGCACATTGGTTCTCAGCGGCAACAATTCCTATGCCACCGCTACGGTGATCAATGGCGGCACGCTCAGCGCCGCCCACGCCAACGCGCTTGGCTCAAACAACTCCGTTTTAGTCAACGGCGGCACTCTGCTCGTCAGCGAGGATGATGCCATCAACGGCAGGCAAATCACGCTCAACGGGACCAGCACCACGGTCGCCACTTTAGCCTTCAGTAGCAACTACACCGGCTCGATCGGCAAGTTGACCTTGAGCGCGAACTCCATCATCGACCTCGGCCAAGGCAATGTTGGCCTTCAATTTGCAGACATGGCGATGGGCCTCTACAACCTGAGCATCTACAACTGGAGCGGCACGACGCAGTGGGGCACCGCTTACGGCACTGACACCGACCAGATTTATTTTAACGGGAGCAACGGGAGCTACAACGCCTCGAATGTAAGGTTCTACTGGGGCGCGGTGGGCAGCGACAGTTTCGTCGGCACCGGCTTCGACATGGGGCTGCACCAAACGAGTTGGGATGAGGGCTTGGAGGGCCGCTACATCATCCCCGTCCCTGAACCGGAAACCTGGGCCGCCGGCCTCTTGCTGCTCCTCTGCGGAGCGTTGTGGCTGTGGCGAAACCGGAAAGCGGTTTAATCACAGAGGACACACAGAGCACTGAGGAGAAGCTTTTGTGGGCAGGCCACAAGAGCAACCGGAAAGGGGGCAGGCCCACATATTGACATATTTGAATGTGGTGAGGCCACCAGCTTGCCCTCATACCAGTCCGCCGCCACTGCCAGATCGGCAAAAACTTCAGGTAAAAAAACAACGCTCCAGCTCACAAACCGAGCCTTGAACGAAGATTGGTCTCCATTTCGCTCGCCGGAATCGCCCTAGATGGATCCGCTGCGTAGGCCGATAGCCGCTCATCCACCAACAACAATTCTGCAGGCGAGAGTCCCTGCTCATCCAATTCCAAAACATTCTTCAGCAACTTGCCTCTGGCTCGCAGTAAAGCCCGGCAACTCCTCAAGAACCTGTGCAAAACTCATAACAACGACAATAACGCCACCGAATCAAAAATCGATTTTTTCATCACTGGCAAGATCGTCGATGACTGGGTGAAGGTGAGGGGAGAATGCCATTTTGGGCTTAATTTTGCTCAAAGGTCCGACATTGCCTCCAAAAATCGGGTCAGGTCGGTTGGGGAGATTTCGAGTTGGCCGGGGTGGATTTCTAGGAGGATTTGGGTGTGGCGGGAGAGGATTTGGGCGTTGGTATGCTGGGCGGGGTCGGCGGGGGGGGTGAGGTGGTTCAGGATGATGCCGGGGCAGGCGAGGCCGCGGGCGCGGATGCTTTCAAGGGTGAGAAGGGTGTGGTTGATGCAGCCGAGGCGGTTGGCGACGACCAGGATGACGGGCAGGGCGAGGCGGACGGCGAGGACGGCGAGGGTTTCGGTGTCGGTGATGGGAACGAGCCAGCCGCCGGCGCCTTCGACGAGGAGGGAGGGGTGTTTGGCGGAAAGGCTGGCGAACCACTCCACGAAGAAATCGAGCGAGAGGGTGCGGTTTTCGAGTCGGGCGGCGACGAGGGGGGCGGCGGGGGCTTGGAGCCAGACGGGGTTGGTTTCGTCGAGGGAGAGGATTTGGCCGGAGGCGTCGCGGAGGATTTCGACATCGGAGCGTTCGCCGCTGCAGATTGGCTTGAGGGCGAGGGTGCCGTGGCCGGCTTGGCGGAGGGCGCGGGTGAGGAGCGCGGTGGTGAAGGTTTTGCCGACGCCGGTGTCGGTGCCGGTGAGGAAGAGGTTCATGCGGAGGTTAGTGCCTTCGAAAAATGTTCCATTTTCCGCTACGGGGAAGGCCGATGAGGGTTCATCGGTCGCCGGCGGTGAGTTCGAGGAAGACGGATTCGAGCGAGCGCTCGGGCTGGCGGGTGGCGACGAGGCGGGCGGGGGATTGGGCGACGAGGTTTTGGATTTGCGCGGCGAGTTCGGGCGGGGCGTTTTCGATGACGAACTCGGTTTGGTTTTTCACGCGGACGAGGTCGTCGAGGGAGCCTTCGCGGATCATTTCGCCGCGGGCCATGATGCCGACGCGGTCGCAGATTTCCTGAACCTGCTCGAGGAGGTGGGAGGTGAGGAGGACGGTCTTGCCGCGTTTTTTGAGGTCGAGAATGAGGTCGCGGATCTGGTGCGAACCGGCGGGATCGACTCCGGCGGTGGGTTCGTCGAGCACGACGAGGCCGGGGTCTTGGATCAAGGCTTGGGCGAGGCCTATGCGCTGGAGCATGCCTTTGGAAAAGCCACCGACTCGGCGATCGCGGGCGTCGCGCAATCCGACAAGCTCGATGAGTTCGTCGATGCGGGTGGCGAGGATTTTTCCAGAGAGGCCACAGATTTTTCCGTAGAAGGCGAGGGTCTCGGCGGCGGTGAGGAATTTGTAGAAGTAGGGGTTCTCGGGGAGGAAGCCGACATCGCGGCGGCTGCGGTATTCGCGGCTGTCCTTGCCGAAAATGAGGGCGCGGCCGGAGTTCGGCGTGACGAGGCCGAGGAGGATTTTGAGGGTGGTGCTTTTGCCGCAGCCGTTGGGGCCCAGGAGGCCGTAGACCTCGCCGGGCTGGACCGAAAGGCTGAGGTTTTTGACGGCCATGACGCGCTGGCGGCGGAGCGGGACGGGGAAGGTTTTCGTGATGCCCTCGATCTGGACGGCGGGTGTGCTCATGGGACGATGGAAAAGCCGCGCAGGCCCGTGGGGCGTGGGATATCGCGGGGAGTGACGAGGTCGATGTGGCCCGCGAGGGCACTGGTGGCGATGGCTTCGAGGAAGGCATTGACCTCCTCGGGTTCACCGCTGGCGAGGAGTTCCACGCGGCCGTCGGGGAGGTTGGCGACGGTGCCGGAGACTTCGAATTCGCGGGCGAGGTTTTTGACGGTGTAGCGGAAGCCGACACCCTGGACGCGGCCTTCGTAGTGGACGCGGAGGGTTTTCATGGTCGACGGTAGGAATTAACCACAGAGGACACGGAGGACACGGAGAGGGGAGAAGAGGTTTTTGTATTAGAAATGGATTTCATCGGGGTCTGTGCGCTGCATGCCACGATTCGTGTTCCTCCCAAGTTTTGAACTTCACGACAAAGCCTCGCTGACGCTCGGTTGGTGGATCTTTTCTCGCTTCGGAAATCATTTTTTGGGCCATGCGCACCGCCATTTCAGGTGGGACGGGGGCGAGGGTTTGAGCGCCGTCGTTTTTCATTTCCGGACCTGGCCGTTGCCTCGGATGAGGTATTTGTAGGTGGTGAGTTCTTCGAGGCCCATGGGGCCGCGGGCGTGGAGTTTGTCGGTGCTGATTCCGATCTCGGCGCCGAAGCCGAATTCGCCGCCGTCGGTGAAACGGGTGGAGGCGTTCCAATAGACCGTTGCGGAATCGACGCTGGCGAGGAATTCGTCGGCGGTTGAGGGGTCGTTGGTGACTATGGCGTCGCTGTGGTGCGAGCCGAAGGTTTCGATGTGGTCGATGGCGGCGGCGAGGTTTTCCACAATTCGCACGGAGAGGATTAGGTCGAGCCACTCGGTGCGGAACGAGGATTCGTCGGCTTCGCGGAGCTTCGGGTAGCCGAGCGCGGCGAGGATTTGGTGAGCGGCGGGGTCGGCCACAAGTTCGACTTGGTTTTTGGAAAGCTCGGGCGCGGCGAGTTGGAAAAATTCGGCGGCGATCTCGCGGTGGACGAGGAGGGTTTCCATGGCGTTGCAGACGCCGGGGCGCTGGCATTTCGCGTTGAGGGCGATGTCGAGGGCCATGCGGGGGTCGGCGTCGCGGTCGACGAAGACATGGCAGATGCCGTCGTAGTGTTTTATGACGGGCATGCGGGCGGCGGCGACGACGGCTTCGATGAGCGAGTGGCCTCCGCGCGGGATGATGACATCCATGAATTGGTCCATGGCGGCCATGATTTTCACCGCTTCGCGGTCCTTGGTCGGGATGAGTTGGACGGAGTAGTCGGGGAGGCCGGCGTTGAAGCCTCCGGCTTGGAGGGCTTTGGCGATGGCGAGGTTCGAGGCGAGGGCTTCGGAGCCGCCTCGGAGGATGACGGCGTTGCCTGTTTTGATGCAGAGCACGGCGGCGTCGGCGGTCACATTCGGTCGGGATTCGTAGATGATGCCGATGACGCCGATGGGGGTGCGGATTTTTTGAAGCTGAATGCCGCTGGGCTGCGTCCAATCGCGGAGGATTTCGCCGACGGGATCGGGGAGCGCGGCGACTTGGCGGATGCCGTCGGCCATGTCGGCGATGCGTTTTTCGGAGAGACGCAGGCGGTCGATCGAGGCTTTGGTGAGGCCGTTCTTTTCGGCTTCTGCGACATCGGTAGCGTTCGCCTCGAGGATGTCGGGGAGGCGGACGATCAACTCGTCGGCCATCGCCACGAGGACGGCGTTCTTGGTTTTCGAATCAAGTCGGGCGAGGGCGCGGGAGGCGGCGCGGGCATTTTTTCCGATTTGGTGGATTTGATCCTGAAGACTGCTCATGGCGCGAAGGGCGTGTAATCCAAACCATGGGCCTCTGCAACGACCTTGCAGTGGATTTTTCCATCGCGGACGCTGAGGCCGTCCTGCAAGCCGGGGGCGCGGCGGAAGGCCTCCTCGAGCGGGTGGTCGGCGAGGGCCTCGATGTAGCGGTAGGTCACATTGGTGAGGGCCTGGGTGGCGGTGCGGGCGTAGGCGCCGGGCATGTTTGCGACGCAGTAGTGGACGATTCCCTCCTCCACGAAGGTTGGGTTGTCATGCGTGGTCGGGCGGGAGGTTTCAAGGCATCCGCCCTGGTCGATCGCAATGTCAACAACGACGCTGTGGGGTTTCATGAGGCGGAGCATGTCGCGGGTGATGAGTTTCGGGGCCTTGGCACCGGGAACGAGCACGGCGCCGATGAGAAGGTCCACGGTTGGCAGAAGGTCGAGCAGGCTGGACTCGCTCGAGTAAAGCGTGTGGGCAGTGCCCATGGTGATGTCGAGAAAGCGCATCCGCTCGAGATCGACCTCGAGAATGGTCACATCGGCACCTAGTCCGGTGGCCATGCGGGCGGCATTGACTCCGGCCGTGCCGCCTCCGATCACGACGACTTTTCCGGGAAGGACGCCGGGGACGCCGCCGAGGAGGACGCCTTTTCCGCCGGTGTGCTTCGCCAAAAAATATCCGCCGACGAGCACGGACATGCGCCCCGCGATCTCGCTCATCGGCTCGAGGAGTGGAAGGCGGTTGTTCACTCGCACGGTTTCGTAGGCAATGCAGGTCGCGCCGGTTTTTTGAAGGGCCTCGGTGAGCGGTTTGCTGGCGGCGAGGTGGAGATAGGTGAAGAGAATCTGGTCTTTTTTCAGCAATCCGTATTCCTCGGGGAGGGGTTCCTTCACCTTCACGATCATGTCAGCTCGCTCGAAAACCTCGGCGTGGCTTTTGATGATTTCCGCGCCGGCTTGGGCGTAGTTGTCATCTCCGAAGCCGATGCCCGCGCCGGCGTTGGATTCGACAAGGACTTTGTGGCCGTGCTTGATGAGTTGGTAGGCCGCCGATGGGAGGAGGGCGACGCGGTGCTCCTGGGCTTTGATTTCCTTGGGGACGCCGATGATCATGGGGGAAAATATGAACCAAAGGTCAACAATCGAAAGCCGTTTCTCGCTTGATCGCTTCCCCGGACGCTGGTCTGTTCAACAAAAGTGCGTCGCGTTTTTTCCATTCTAGCCTGCCTGATGCTCGGAGCGCCTGTCGGCTTTGGCCAAACCGAGGAGCAATTTTCCGAGGATTTGCAGGAGAGTTCCGACGAACACATGCGCGAGGAATTGGGCGTGAACCCGATCACCTCGCCATCGATCGCCGGGTTGCTCAAGGACCTCGAGGTTTTCCGTCCGATTCCGATCAAGCTCATCGAAGCCACGGACCACTCGGCCTCTTTCGGCAATCGCCTGCAGACGGCGTTGCACTTCGGCTCGCTGGTGGCGGACGGGTTCATGTTCACGCTCGCGGAGCGGCCGCAGGATATCCAAAACATCGGCAAGGAACTTATCCGCCAATCCAAGGCGCTTGGCGTCGGAGGGCGTTTGACGAAGCGCAGCAAAAGTCTCTTCGAGCTTTCCGATAAGGGCGACTGGGTCGGAATGCGCGAGGAATTGGTCCGCACGCAGGAGGATGTCGAGCAGTCGATGATGGAACTCCACGACGAAGAGATGGCTCACATGATCAGCCTCGGTGGGTGGCTGCGCGGTTTCCAGCTTGGTGCGACGAGCACCGTGGAACGCTACTCCGAGGCCAAGGCCAAGATCCTCGCTCGCATTGAGGTGGTGGAGTATTTTCTTGATCGGTTGGACACCTTGAATCCCCGGCTCAAACAAACCGAGATGGTGACGGCCTTCATCGCAAGGCTCCGCGAAATCCGCTTATTATTAGTCGAGACGCAGGGGGGCGTTCCCACCGAAGATCAGGTGGCGAAACTAAAAAAACTCGCTGATCAAGCCGAGGGCATCGCGACGGCACGGGTGGATGCCGATGGAAAATTCCTTGAGAAACCGAAACTTTAGACGGCGAGTGGGCCGTCTTGCGTCTCGACAGCCGGGCCGGGTCGGCTTTAATCCCGTCCGTTTTCTATGAATATCCTGAATGTCTTGATGCAGCCGGAGGTTTTCTTGGTTTGGACCTCTTTGGCCAAAACCATCGGCCTTCTCGCGGTGATCCTCGGCCTGGTTTCCTACACGGTTTACGCGGAACGGAAAATTTGCGCATGGATCCAAGATCGAGTCGGCCCCAACCGCACCGGAATCCCACTGACCGGAATTCGCATCCAAGGCCTCGGCCAGCCCATCGCAGACGCTCTCAAACTTCTTTTGAAGGAAAATTTCATCCCGGCCGAGGTGAACAAATTTTACTACTACATCGCGCCGAAGCTCTCGATGGTGCCAGCCATCTTGGTGCTCGCTGTTCTGCCCTTCGGGAGTTCGCTCTTTGGAATTCCCATGGTGATCGCCGATGTGAATATCGGCGTGCTCTATGTTTTCGCGGTTTCCTCCTTGGGTGTTTACGGGATCGTGCTCGCCGGCTGGGCTTCGAATTCGAAATACCCCTTCCTTGGCGGCATCCGCTCCAGCTCTCAGATGATATCTTATGAGCTTGCGCTCGGGCTTTCGGTCATCCCGGTTTTCATGGTCTGTGGCACTCTCAGCCTTCCGGAAATCGTCCTTTGGCAGCGCGAGAACGGATGGATGGTTTTTCCACTGTGGGCCAAAGGTCTCACTTGGGATCTGATTCTCTCCGGTGACATCGGTGCGATCGCACAAACATTCACCGCCGGATTTTCCCTCCAGCGCATCCTGCTCTGGGTGCCAATGGTGATTTCCTTCATCATTTTCCTCATCGCGATGTTCGCCGAGACCAACCGCGCCCCGTTCGATCTTCCCGAGGCCGAGCAGGAGCTGGTTGGCGGCTACCACACCGAATATTCCGGTATGGGCTTCGCGCTGTTTTTCCTCGGCGAATACGCCGCGATGATCGCCGGTTCGGGCGTGATCGTAACCCTCTTCCTCGGCGGTTGGAGCTTTCCGCTCATCCCCGACGGTTCGCTGCCCGGCCTGCCAGGTGTGCTTGCGGGGTTGGTGAACATCGGCGTGTTTTTTGCCAAGATCATCGCGCTTTTGATCTTTTTCATCTGGGTCCGTTGGACCGTGCCGCGTTTCCGCTACGACCAGTTGATGAAGCTCGGCTGGTATTTCTTTTTTGAACTCGCGCTGGTGAATATTTTCATCGCCGCGTTC
>JBDKIG010000107.1:0-7871 GCA_039797215.1 Verrucomicrobiota bacterium
CGGAGATGATCGATACGGGGTCGGCGACGGTGCGAGTTTTGCCGGTGGAGAGTCCGTGGTTCGGCGTGACATACCGTGAGGACAGGCCGTTTGTGGCGGAGTCGCTGGCGAAACTGGTGGCTTCTGGGGAATATCCCTCGCCGGTCTGGTAGGGTCTAGGGTCTATTTGCCGAGGGCCTTGGCAACTTCGCGGCAGACGGTTTTGAGGGTCTTGATCCGCGCATACCACTTGTAGTTTGCGGGAATGACGGTCCAAGGCGCGAGGTCGGTGCTGGTTTTTTCGAACATGTCCTCGGCGGCCTCGATGTGTTCGTCCCAGCGTTTGCGATTCCGCCAATCTTCGTCACCAATTTTCCAGTGCTTGTAGGGGTCGGCTTCGCGGCGTTTGAAGCGCTCGAGTTGCTCGTCCTTCGTGATATGGAGCCAGATTTTGATCAGAACTGTTCCGTCATCGATGAGCATTTTCTCAAACTGATTGATCTCCTCGTAGGCACGCTTCCAAGCTTCCGGGGAGCAGAATCCCTCGACTCGCTCGACAAGCACGCGTCCATACCAGGAACGGTCGAACACGGTGATGTGGCCGCGTGGCGGGATTTTCGTCCAGAATCTCCACATGTAATGCCGGGCGAATTCCTCCTCGGTGGGTTTGTTGATCGAGTGGACGGTAAGAAGACGCGGGTCGAGGCGTTCAAAAACGCGCTTGATGGTGCCGCCTTTACCTGCGGCGTCGGGGCCTTCCATCAGGAAAATCACGGGGATTTTTTTCTCGAGGAGCTGAAGTTGCATCGAGAGCAACTCGAGTTGGAGGCTTCGCAACTTGGATTTGTAATCCTCTTGGGTGATGGATTTCGACTGATCGAGATCGTCGAGGTGGAGTCTTTCCTTTGGCATGCGCGTGGGATGATTTTTGCGGCGGAAGCTAGATGCGGGTGGTTGTGAGGAAAAGCGCGAAATCGGCGCTTAGTATTTGAGAATTCGTTGAAGAAACCGGCGGGTCGTTTCGTGTTCGGGTTGGTCGAAAAACTCGGGGGCCGTGGAGCATTCCGGAATGCCGCCGTCGGCTACGAGCGCGACGAGATCCGCAGTGTGGCGGGCAAATCCCATTTCGTGGGTTACGAGGACGATGGGTTTTCCAGAGGTTCGGAGTTCCGCGATGACATCCAGAACCTCGGCGGTCATCTCGGGATCGAGAGCGGAGGTGGGTTCGTCGAGGAGCAGAAAAGCGGGATCAACAGCGAGGGCCCGGGCGATGGCGACGCGCTGGCGCTGACCGCCGCTGAGCTGCGCGGGTTGTTTTACGGCATGATCGAGCAATTGGAATCTCGCGAGGAATTGTTTTGCGCGGAAATCGGCTTCCTGTGCGCAAAGGCGGTGAACTTGCTCGAGTGGGAGGCGGATATTTTGAAGCGCGGTGAGGTGGGGGAAGAGGTTGTAGGCTTGGAAGACGACTCCGAGTTTTTGGCGATGGGACCGAAGTCCGGATTCATCGGATGGAATGAGTTTTCCATCGATTCGGATTTCTCCGGAGTCCGGCAGTTCGAGACCCGCGAGGAGGCGTAGGAGAGTGGATTTTCCGCCGCCAGACGGGCCGACGAGGGCGAGGGTGTGATCGAATTCCACCTCGAAGTCGAGGGAGCTAAAGACGCATTGCCCGCCGTAGGACTTGGCGATCCGGCGGAGGGAGATTTTCATCGCTTGCGGAGTTTCTCGGGTAATTCGTCGGGTATCTCGGCAAAGTCTGGAAGGGGGACCTCGATGATATCCTCAACGATGGCGGGATCGAAGGGGACCTCTGGGGCCTCCGGCGGGGCGGGCTTTAATTCGATATAAGGAATGTAACCGGTCCGACCGTCGAGCAGCTTCACCACGGCGTATCCGGAGTCTTTTTTAAGAACTTTGACAAAGACATCCTTCTCGATTTTTTCCGGTGGGGTGGATTGCGCCGGGCCACGGGCAAAGAAATCCGCCCGGGTGGCGGTCATATATTCCGGTGGGGCTTCCTGATTGTAGGTCTCCACAGTTTGGCATCCCGCGAGAACTATGGCGGCGAGAATCGGGAGAAGCTCAGGTTTCATATCGGGTTTGATTTTCGAGGCGCTTGGTCCAAAGCGATACGGGAAGTGTAAGGACAAGGTAGCAGACGCCGAGCGGAACGAAACTCTCGAATGTGCTGTAGGTTGCCGAATTGACCTGATTTGCCGCGAATGTCAGCTCAGGTATTCCAATGATGTAGAGCAGGGAAGAATCTTTGATGAGCGAGGAAAACTGGCCTGCGAGCGGGGGGAGGATTTGGCGGAGGACCTGTGGAAATACCACAAACCGGTAGGTCTGTGCGGAAGTGAGGCCGATGGCTCGGGCAGAGTCCCACTGGGAGCGCCCGACACTCTCGATGCCGGATCGGATCATTTCGGCGATGTAGGCCCCGCTGAAGAGGGAGAGAATGACGATGCCGGCCGAAACACGATCCTGCCATCCGAGTGCATTGGCCACGCCATAGAAGCCAAAAAGCACAAGCACCATCAGCGGTAAACCCCGCACGGTCTCGACATAGGCGATGGCCGTGTAGCGGAGGGGAAGGAAGTTCGACCGGCGAGCCAGTGCGGTGGCCCCGCCAATGAGGCTGCTGAGCACGAGAGCGGCGGCGGAGATTTGAACGGTGGTCAGCCAGCCGTTCCAAAATGTCTCACGGTAAGCCCAAACCTTTTCCCAATTCCGGAGCGATTCCGAGAATGCCAGCCAACAGAGGGCCGAGTAGGCCACCAGAAGAAGGACTACGGAAAGAAACCTGCCCATCAAGCCCGCCGGCTTTCCTGGACGGTCGAAAAGAAAATCCGCAGTCATGGGAGTCAAGCGGCTCGGGCGTCGATGGAAATCAATTCCCCGCCTTCAAATCGGAGGGTGAGTTGGATCGGGTGGCAGCAAACCGAGCAGTCCTCGATCATTTCCACGGAACCGAATCCGGTATCGACTAAAATTCCAAAGAGTTCCCCGCAATGGGGGCATTCGACCTCGACATCATCGACGCCATCCATGACGGATCAGGAATCGATTTTCACTTGCTTCGCATCGCTCCAGAGACCCTCGAGGTCGTAGTAGCTGCGTCGGGATTCCAGAAAGAGGTGGCAAATCACATCCCCGTAATCGATCACGATCCACTGACTCGCGGGAAATCCGTCGGCAGCCGAGGGACGGATATTCAGTTCGTCGCGGGTTTTTTCCCGGATCGCGGAGGAGATGGCTTTGAGTTGGGGCTCGGAGGAGCCGGAGCAAATGAGAAAGAAGTCGGTGAAATCCGAGACTCCCCGCATGTCCAGAAGCACAATGTCTCCCGCCTTTTTGTCTGCCGCTGCGGCGGCGCAGAGGTGGGCTGTTTTTTCAGAGTCGCTCATTCCGGTAGAGCCCGAGTCGCTGGATGATTTCGCATGTCTTGTCGGGGAGCAAATACCGCACCGAGAGCCCTCGGGCAATGCGTTTCCTGATGTCCGTGGAGGAAATATCGATGTAACGCCTGACAAGGGGGAACTCCGTGTCAACTGGCGCGCCGCTGCGGGCCAGCACCACAAATTGCGCAAGTCTGGGAAGTTCGGTGATTTCCTTCCAAGTGGGCAAGGCGGCGAGATTGTCCTCTCCGATGAAGTAAAAAAAATCCGCTTCGGGGTGGCGATGGATCATGAGTCGCACGGTATCCACAGCGAAGGATGTCCCCTCGCGGCACACCTCGCAGTCATCCCACTCGAACCGGGGTTCCCCGGCGATCGCCGCGGCAACCATCTCGCAGCGGGCCTGTGCCGGGGCTGGCGGGTGATCGAGTTTATGAGGGGAGATATTCGCCGGGATAAAAATGACCTTCGCGAGACCGAGTTGTTCCATCGCATCGCGTGCAAGGATCAGGTGCCCGAGGTGAATCGGGTCGAAGCTGCCCCCGAAGAGGCCGATTTTCTGGCGCGGATTCATTTCGACAGTCGCGATGAAATCTGGTTTTCCCCTCCACATGCCATCCCAAAATCCCGGCCAACTCATCCTCGTCGGCGTGCCCGGCGTCGAACTCGATCCCGACTCCGCCCGACTCTTCCGCAAAATCCAGCCCGGCGGATTCATTCTTTTCGGCCGAAATATCCAGACACCCGCGCAGCTTCGCAAGCTCATCGATGACCTTCGCGATCTGAGCGAGATCGAGCCCATTATCACGATTGATCAGGAGGGTGGACGCGTTTCCCGCCTGAAGCTCATTGGCAGCGAGCCTCCAAATGCTCAGCAACTTCGTGACAAGGGAGACCTCGATTTGATTCGTCGCCACGGCGATATCACCGCGCGAGTTCTTCGTATTTTTGGATTCAACCTCGACCTCTGCCCTGTGCTCGATATTTCGTTCGACGACGAGGCCGACAACTCGCTTCGGGGGCGTTGCTATGGCCGCACGGTCGCCGAGGTGAATGAAAAGGCCGGCGCTTTCAATGACGGGCTCCGCGCCGCCGGCGTGCTCAGTTGCGGGAAACATTTCCCCGGCTATGCCAGCGCAGGCCTTGACCCCCACCATGAACTTCCCCGCATCGATCGCAGCCTCGACCTTATGGAAGCCCATGAACTCGCCGTCTTCCGGCATTTCGCGCAATCCGTCGATAGCATGATGATCGGCCACATCGCCGTTTCCGGGCTGGATGCCATCAATCGCCCCGCCTCCCTTTCCCCTGTGATCATCCGCGACCTCCTGCGCCGCGACATGGGCTTTGAGGGCTTGGTCATGACCGACGACCTCGACATGGGCGCGATCCTGAACCACTACGGATTCGATGAAACGATGCGGCTCGGCATCGAGGCAGGGAATGACCTGTTGATGATTTGCCACCGCGTCGAAATGGCCGCCGCGGCGCTAAAAGCCATCGATCCCATGGGCAAAAAACTCGACGCAGCCCTAGAGTCCGTTGCGCGCTGTAAAGCCAAGCTCGCGCCGCCCACGCCATTTTCGGTGGAGGCTTTCGAAGCGATCGACGCCGAGATTTACGCCCTGAGAGAGGCCGTGCTCGGCGAAGAACAAGCCAAGCATCGAAGCCCGGAAGACGGGAAACGCTCGCCCGTGGAGATCTACTGATCGACTTGGCCGCTTAGGATCTCACCGAGATTTTTGAAATGGGGAGTTCGAGGGCTTCGGCGGCGGTGCGGAGGAAGCCTTCGGCGGAATCGGTGAGGGTGACTTCGAGGTGGCCGGGGGTTTTTTGCTTGGTGGCGAGGCGGGAGTTGTGGAGGAGGTGGCTGACGGAGAGGGCGCAATTTTCGGCGGAGTCCACCAAGGAGACCGTTGGGCCGGCGATGCGGGTGATAGCTTTTTTTAGGAGAGGATAGTGAGTGCAGCCAAGAACGAGGGTGTCGATGTCTTGGGATAAAAGAGGATCGAGGTATCGGCGGAGGATTTGGTCGGTGATCGGGTCGTCGATCAGGCCTTCTTCAATGAGTGGCACAAGCAAGGGACAGGGGGTGCTGTGAATGGTGGCGTGGGGCTCGAGGGAATGGATCGCGGTTTCGTAGGCTCCGCTGGCGATGGTTGCTCGGGTGCCAATGACGCCGATGGTTTTGTTTTTGGTCGAATCGACAGCGGCTTTGGCTCCCGGGAGAACGACACCGACGACGGGGACTTCGAAGACTTCCTTCATGCGCGGGACGCCGAGAGCCGAGGCGGTGTTGCAGGCGACGACGATCATTTTGGCGCCACCAGCGAGAAGAAGATTTCCGATCTCGACGCTGTATCGCTCCACGGTTTCGCGGCTTTTTCCACCGTAGGGGACTCGGGCGGTGTCGCCGATGTAGAGAATGTTTTCGTGGGGTAGGAGCCGGCGCAGGCTGGCGGCGACGGTGAGTCCTCCGATGCCGGAGTCGAAAACTCCGATGGCTTGGTCGTTGGAGGTGTCAGTTTGCATTCGGGCTCGGGGAGGGTTTCGCAGCGCCTTTCTTTTTGATTTCTTCGGCGGCGCGCTGGACGGCTTCGTTCAAGGAGGAGGGAACGCCCGTGGCGGAGACGGCGGGCGTGAGGTCGGGCACGGAGGACTTGTCGGTTGGGCTGGCGACGGCGGAGGGTTCTTGGTAGTTGCGGCGGCCGGAGAGGGCGCTGCGATAGCGGCCGACGCCTTCGAGGATGGCTCTGGCAAAGGCGTCCCGGTATTGGCTCGAGGCGATGAGGCGACCATCGACCGGGTGGTTCATGAATCCGCCTTCGAGAAGGACGCCGGGGATTTTGATATCGCGAATTACGACGAAGCGGGCGCGCTTGATGCCGCGGTCGTAGAGGCGCATTTGGCGAAGCATGGAGGAGTGGAGGGCTGTGGCGAGGGCGATGTTTTCGGGGTCGCGGGCGTGGCCGGGGTGTTGCTTGAGGTCGCTGTAACTGAAATTTTCTTCGTCCATCGATGGCACACCGCGCGGGGCGAGGGCGAAGGTCTCGATGCCGGAAGCGCCGCCGCCGGAACTTTTATTGAAGTGGATGCTGACAAAAATGGCGTTGGGAAATTTGTTGGCGAAGGCGGCCCGTTCCTCGAGCGGGATGAAAACATCGCGTGAGCGGGTGGTGTGGACGGTGTAGCCGTTTTGTTCGAGCAGGCGCTTGGCGCGGAGGACAACATCGAGGGCGGCCTCCTTCTCAATGCCTCGACTTCCCTTGGCCCCGCTGTCGTGGCCGCCGTGACCGGCATCGAGCACAACAGTGCGAAAGGGGGTGGCGTTTTTGATCTGGCTGGGTCGCATGACGGGTTCGATGATTTTCGTAACATCCATCGCGGAGATCAGAATCGAGCCGTTCCTTTCGCGGATGGGGAAGCACAGGACATACTTCACATTGTTGATGAAAATCTCGCGCGTTCCGACCTCGCCTTTGATTTTTCGGCCCTTGCCGAGGATTTCAAAAAAGCGGCCGTTTTTTGTCGGCTTGGGGAGTTGGTAGAAACGGGAGACATCCTCGACGGGAACATGGCGGCGGCCTTCGACCATGATCACCTGCCAAGCGGCAGGCGAGTTGGTGATGGCGAGGAGGAAAACGAGGAGCGGAAGAATCAGGCGAAACATGTTCCATGTTCCGCTACGGAAGTTTGATTCGGGCGTGTCCCCTTTTGCCGGCATCGCGTCAGTGGCGCGGGCGCATGTGGGGGAAGAGGATGACATCGCGGATGCTCTCGACGCCGGTGAGCATCATGACAAGGCGGTCGATGCCGATTCCAATTCCGCCGGCGGGTGGCATTCCGTATTCGAGGGCGGCGAGGAAGTCGTCGTCGAGTTTTTGGGTTTCGCCACCGCTCTGGTGTTCGAGGCGTTCCCGCTGGATGTCGGGGTCGTTCAACTCCGAGTATCCCGGCGAGATTTCCTGGCCGTTGATGACGAGTTCGTAGACATCGACGAGACGGGGGTCGGCGGCGTTTTGCTTGGCGAGGGGGACGAGTTCCTTCGGGCAATGGGTGACGAAGAGGGGATCCATCGTTTTTTCCTCGATGAGCTTTTCGAACACATGCTGGGTGACCTCGAAATCGGCTTGGCAGTGGGTGACATCGATGCCGCGTTCCTGGCACCAGGCGCGGCGCTCTTCGGGGGAGAAGTCATACCATTTCGGTTCCACGCCGCGGAGTAGGTCCTCGTAGCGCGTGCGGCGCCAGGGGCGGGAGAGATCGATCGTGCGGGTGACATTTCCCTCGGCGTCCTTGTGCTCGATGCGTAGGCCGCCGCAGATTTTTTCGGCGAGATGGCAGACCATTTCCTCGACGAGGTCGGCCATTTTCTCGAAGTCCGCGTAGGCCCAGTAGGTCTCGAGCATGGTAAACTCGGGATTGTGGCGGCGGGAGATGCCTTCGTTGCGGAAGTTGCGGTTGAGTTCGAAAATTTTTGTGAACCCGCCG
>JBDKIG010000108.1:0-7862 GCA_039797215.1 Verrucomicrobiota bacterium
AAGAAAATCCACGGTGTATTCACTGCCGCGATAAATTTCCGTGTGTCCTTTTTGACGGCCAAATCCCTTGACCTCGCTCACGGTCATTCCCTCAATACCGACCTCGGCCAGAGCTTCTTTCACATCCTCCATTTTGAATGGTTTGATGATCGCTTCGATTTTTTTCATGTTGCCGAAAAAAGATCAGAAGCGATCTTCGCTGGCAAGTCCCAAGACCATCTCAAGCGGTAGCAATGAAACCCATCCACTGGCGCCGAACCAAACTCGGCAAATACCTCCGTCATCTCCCCCGCCGAAAGCACATCAAGGGGACGATGGTCCATCGGCTTTTTGGGGACAGGTTATTTGACTCCGAACTCTGGCAACCCACCCGCCAACGCTTCGCCTCTGGCATGGCCCTCGGGGCGTTTTTCGCCATGATGCCCCCCCTGCCCTTCCAAATGCTCGGTGCCGGGATCATCGCCTATATCACCCGCGTCAATGTTCCCGCCGCCATGACCGGCACTTGGATCAGCAATCCCTTCACGACCCCCTTCATCGTCTATCTCCAATACCGACTCGGATGCCTCATGATGGGCCGCGACCCGATCCATATCGCCGACGGCCAACTCCTCTCGTCCCTAGCCGCCGCCCCGCTGCCCTACATGATCGGCATCCTGCCTTCCGCAACGATTCTCGCCCTCGTTTCCTATCCCATCTCTCTCATCTTATGGGATGCGATTTTCTCCCGCATCGAGGCGGCAAAAAAACGGAAGGCCCTCCATGCCCTCCACGACGCCCTTCCGAAAAAGCTCCTCGAGACCGCCGAGCCAGACGGCCATTGATTTTCGCGCAGGCCTGCGATTGACAACCGGGAGGCGCTGGACAAAATGCGCGGCTCTCAAACCAATCTAAATATCATGGCAATCGCACCCGGCACCAAAGCACCCGAATTCACCCTCAAGACCGTCACCTCCAGCGGCCCAGCCGACTACTCGCTCTCCGCGAATCTCGGCCAAAAAAATACCGTCATCCTGTTTTTCCCGCTCGCCTTCACCGGCGTCTGCACCCAGGAACTCTGCGATGTCACCGCCGGCCTCTCGAAATACGAGTCTCTCAATGCCGAAGTCGTCGGCATCAGCGTGGACAGCCCCTTTGCGCAAGACGCCTGGGCGAAAAAAGAAGGCATCAAAATCCCGCTCCTCAGCGACCTGAACAAGGAAACCGCCGCCGCCTATGGCGTCCTCCTTCCCGACCTCCTTGGCTTCGGCTCCACCTCCGCCCGCGCGGCGTTTGTGATCGATAAGGCCGGCGTCGTCCGCCACAGCGAGCAAACCGCCACCCCAAAAGACCTGCCCGACTTCAACAAAATCGCCGAAGTCCTCGCCTCTCTCTGAAATAAAACCAAAATCTCCTTGTCAACCCGGGCCCGGGCGTGATTCCCTGTGCCCCTTTTCCGCAAAAAACTGCGGGACATTTTTCATATGGCTAAAGAAATCGTAGGACAGATCAAATTGCAGATTCCCGCCGGCGCCGCAAACCCGGCCCCACCCGTCGGTCCCGCTCTGGGACAACAGGGTGTGAACATCATGGCGTTCTGCAAAGAATTCAATGCGGCAACCCAGAAGCAATCGGGCGACATCCTCCCCGTTGTCATCACTGTTTACAAAGACAAGAGCTTCACCTTCATCACCAAATCCCCACCCGCCGCGATCCTTCTCAAAAAGGCCGCCGGAATCGCCTCGGGATCCAAGGAACCGAACAAGACCAAGGTCGGAAAAATCACCAAGAAGCAGGTCATGGACATCGTCAAAGTAAAGATGAAGGACATGAACGCCCGCACCGAAGAAGCCGCTTTCCGCACCCTCTGCGGCACGGCCCGCCAAATGGGCCTCGAAGTCGGAGAATAATTCTTCCAATACAATTCCTAAAAAACGCGGCATGAAAATGCCGCGTTTTTTTTGTGCCCTATCGCCGCGCCAGAAGATTCAACACCACGGTTCCCCCCATCCCCTGGCCGATCAACAACGCCGATTCCGGTTGGGGAGGATTTGCCGGGCGCAACGCATCCAGCGCCAGCGCAGGGTCCGTATTCGATGGCCAGCAAGGCAATTCCCCCTTCAGCAAGCCTTCCACCGCCAGCACAGCCTCAATCATTCCGGAGGCACCGAGTGCGTGGCCGGTCGTTCGCTTGACGGCCGTGATCCACGGCAGGCTGCCTCCGAAAAACCGACGCAGTCGGGAAATTTCAATTCCATCGAATCGTGGAGTCCCCGTGGCATGCAACAACGCCCAATATTTTTTTGCGTCACCCGAAACCGAACGACCGAGGATTTGGCCGAGAAGTTCACCCAAAACCTCCCCCTCGGGATCGGGGGCGAGAAAGTGCCGCGCTTCGTTGCCAGCCGCGCCGTCCAGCCATTCAGCGATTGGCTTCGCGCCTCGAGCCAGCGCGTGGGATTCAGATTCCAGAATCAAACACGCTGCGCCCTCGCAGGGTTTCATCCCCTTGCGCAGGACGCCCAGCGGCCTGGCTTCGGAAGAATGCGCCACACTCCGGTTTGACTCCATCGCCGCAAGCACCCCTTCCGTGGGCGCTTCGTCGGCGGCCACGGCGACCACCGCATCCAGCACTCCCGAACGAACCAGCATGGCCGCGAGATAGAGCGTTTGAGCCCCAGTGGCCGAGGCCGCATTGGTCGAAAAATCCGCACCGCCACCGCCGAATCTCAAAGCCACCGCCGCCGCCGTCGAATTCCCCCGCCAGCGGCTCAGGGAATACGGCGACGGCTCGCCCGCCGATCGCAGGTCGTAATCCATCGCACAAAGCCCGCCGAGTGAACTTCCGGCCACGACACCGATCCGCGAATGGCGGATTTTCTGCCCCTCGCCTCGGAGTTTGTTGCGCGAAGCGGGAAGCCCGGCTGCTTTCCAAGCGCGTTCGACAACTGAAAGAGCGAGGAGTTGGGTTCGCGAAACAATCCGCACATCGCCAGAATCCAAGCCCGCCTCAAAAGCCAACTCACGGAGGGACGGCGCAGCCTTGGCCAAAACCTCGTCCTTAGCCAGCGCACCCCAAATTTCCTCCTTCGAAAAGGAACCGCCCGCCAAGAGCGAAGATCCCGTGATCCAGACACGGTTTGCGCTTGGGGAGCCACTGGAATTTGAATCAATACCCGACATCGCTCGAAGATGGCCAAGGAGGCAGGCTTGGCGCAATCTCGTTAAACGAAGCATGGAAGCCGATCGTCGAATCCCAACCAGGAAACCCCGCAACTCCGCGTGGGGGATTTTCTTTTTTTCGACAGCCCTGTTGCTCCTCGCCGCCTGGGCCCTCGCCTGGATTCTCCCGCGACAGATTCCGACCTCCGGCGGCTTGTATTTTCCAGCGAGGCTTCTGATCAACGGCCCGCACTTCCTCCAAAACGATCCACTTTGGGCAGATGCCCCGCTCGGCAACACTCCGGATTCCCTCGGCGAGGCTGGCTGTGCGGTCGCCTCGGCGGCCATGGCCCTCGGCACTCACGGCGTCGCGACCGATCCTGGAGCCTTAAATACCTTCCTAAAAAAAACAGAAGGCGGCTACACGCCGGAGGGTTGGATTTATTGGGAGAAAGCCGCCGAAATCGATCCGGCGAAAACCAACGAACTCCTCCCCCACTACGAGGATTTGCCGTCGTTTTTTCTTATGGATTGGAACCTCCTGCGAGGGAACCCCGTCATCGCTCGGGTGCGGTATCCCAATGGCGTCACTCATTTCGTGCTCGTCTGCGGCAAGGAGGGTTTTGAATATCTCGTGCGCGATCCCGGCGAGGGCGGCGCGGCGGGAATTTCACAGCTTTCCGATTTTCCCGGCCCTGTCGAGGCGCTCCGATTTTATCAAAAACCCCGAGCCTCGCTTGATGGCAGCACTGCGGAAAACTAGTCTGGCCCCATGACAATCCCACGCGCTCTTTTTCTAGTGATTCTCATAGGCGCGGCGACGGCTTTTTCCGAATGGCGTGTGTCTCTTCCAGGTTGGAATTACGAATTCCCAAGAGACCATGGCACGCACACGGATTTCAAAACCGAGTGGTGGTATTTCACGGGCAATCTCGAATCCCAGGACGGCGAGGATTTCGGCTACCAGCTGACCTTTTTCCGCCAAGGCATCATCGAACCTGGCCGCGAGATTCCTGCTTCGAACTTCCTGCAGCGCGACATGAAGTTCGCCCACTTTGCGGTCTCCGATATCAGCTCAAAAAAATTCCACCATTTCCAAAAGCTCGCCCGAGGCGCATTCGGCGAGGCGGGTTTCGAGGAGGGTGACCGCCTGGCTTGGATCGATCAATGGTCGTGCCAACGCATCGGCCCCCATGATTTTCGCCTCCTCGCCTCGGATGGCGATGTGTCGATCGACCTCACGCTCCGCTCGCAGCGCGATCCCGTGATCCATGGGAAAAATGGAGTCAGCCAAAAATCTGAAGGCGAGGGCCGCGCCTCGCACTACTACTCACTCACCCGCATGGCCACCACCGGCACCGTTCAAATCGGTAAAAAAACCCACTCCGTCTCCGGCCTGACTTGGTTCGACCACGAATGGGCCACCAACCAACTCGCCGCGAACCAGAGCGGTTGGGATTGGTTCAGCCTTCAATTCGAGAACGGCTCGGAGTTGATGATTTTTCAAATCCGCGCCAAGAACGGCACGCGGGACCCTTTCTCCTCCGGCACCTGGATCGCTCCCGACGGATCGACGCAAAAGATCAACTTGGCCGACTTCTCGCTGGAACCCACCGAATGGTGGACCAGTCCGAAAACCAAGGGCCGCTACCCGATCGCCTGGACGATTTCGATCCCCACGCTGAAACTCTCTTTCACGGCACGGGCGAGGTTCCCCGAACAAGAACTCGCTGCCGAGCCCTTTTCCTATTGGGAAGGCGCTGTAGCTGCCGAAGGCCAACTCGCCAATTCCCCGATCCAAGGCAAGGGCTACCTCGAAATGACCGGCTACACCGGCGGCATCGTGGGGATGCAGGCGAAGTAACCTCCGGATTTCGGCAAAAAAAAAACGCGCAGCGAATTGCTGCGCGTTTTTCTAAAATGAAAGAGTCGACTTAGTTCGCGGAGACCGCTGGCTCGACATTCACACGACGACCATCGCGATCGAACTTCACCCGTCCGTCCACGAGGGCCCAGATGGTGTAGTCGCGGCCGAGGCCGACATTGCTGCCGGGCTGGAATTTCGTTCCGCGTTGGCGAATGATGATATTGCCGGCGATAACGGATTCTCCGCCGAATTTTTTCACGCCGAGACGCTTGCTGACGCTATCGCGACCGTTTTTGACACTGCCTTGTCCTTTTTTATGGGCCATGGAATTTTATTTGGTTGAGATGGATTCGATCTTGAGTTTGGTGAGTTGGCGGCGATGGCCAACCGTGCGGTGGTAGCCTTTGCGACGGCGGAACTTGAAGGCGATGACCTTATCGTCCTTGAATTGATCGACGACTTTGGCTGCGACTTTGGCTCCATTGATAAAAGGGGCTCCGACTTGGATTTTGCCGCCATCGGCGACAAGAAGAACTTCGGAAAGTTGAATATCAGCACCAACTTCGGCGTCGAGTTTCTCGACTTCGATTTCGTTGCCTGATTCCACGCGGTATTGTTTACCGCCGGTTTGGATAACTGCGTATGCCATAAAAATCTTGTTTGTGTAGGGGCGTGGAAAATGGCGGAAACCCGAATTTATGCAAGCGCTGATTTAAGATTTTTACCCATTTCTTTCTAGGAGCCATTTCAAAGCCTGAAACAAATTCCTCCTCGCCCCTTTCCGCAGGGATGCAAATCGCCCGAAATCAAGTTACGATTCCCCACGACCTGATGAGCACTCCAAAATCCCGCGCCGATTTCTCAAAAATCCTTCGCGACATGCCCCACAAGCCCGGCGTGTATGTGATGCGCGATCGCCTCGATCATGTGATTTATGTCGGGAAGGCCCGAGACCTACGCAGACGCGTCGGGAGCTATTTCATGCCGTCGCGCAAATTTTCCGCCGATCTCAAAACCCGCGCACTCATCGATAGCGTGTGGAACCTCGAATATCACATCGTCCGCAGCGATGCGGAGGCCGTGCTTTTCGAGGGTCGCCTGATCAAAGAATTCCGGCCCAAATACAATGTCAGCTTCCGCGACGACAAACGCTTCCTGCTCGTGCGCGTCCATCTCTCCGACCCGCTCCCCCGCTTCTCGCTCACGCGTTTGAAAAAAGACGACGGGGCGCGGTATTTTGGCCCCTTCGCCCATGCTGGCGCCCTGCGAGCCACGCTGGAGGCGGTGAAACGCAAGTTCGGCCTCCGCTCCTGCCGACCAGCCGAACCCGGAGAGAAGGACTACAAACACTGCCTCGACCATGCGATCAAAAATTGCAGCGCGCCGTGCATCGGTCGCATCGACCGGGCAGGCTACCTGGCCCGCGTGGAGGAAGCCTGCGCCTTCCTCGACGGCCAGAGCCGCGAATTCCTCGGGCAGATCGAGACCGAAATGAAAGCCGCTGCGGAGAGGATGGAATTCGAAAAAGCCGTTCAGCTCCGCAACCTGCTCGAGGATTTGAAAACCACCACCCGGCCCATGGTGCGCTTCACCCGAAAATCCCTTCCCACGACGATCGACCCGGAGGCCGACCTCGCTGCGCTCCGCGATGCACTCCAACTCCCGAAGCCGCCAGAAATCATGGAGTGCTTCGACATTTCGAATATCTCCTCCACACATATCGTCGCCTCAATGGTCCGCTTTCGAAACGGCGTGCCGGACCGCTCGAACTACCGCACCTACCGCATCAAGGGCACCGACCACCAAGATGACTTCGCGAGCATGGCCGAGGTTGTGCGGCGGCGCTATGGACGCTTCTTGCGCGAGCAGGAAACCGTCTTGCCCGATCTCGTGATCGTCGATGGCGGGCGCGGCCAACTCTCCAGCGCCCGCAAGGAACTCGAGCGTTTGAAACTCTCACACCTCCCGATCATCGGCCTCGCCAAAGAATTCGAGGAGATCCACCGCCCCGGGCGTCCCCTCCCCATGCGGCTTCCCGAGGACAGCGGCGCGCTCCGCCTCCTCCAGCGGATCCGCGATGAAGCCCACCGCACAGCCAATGGATTCCACAGCCTCCTGCTGAAAAAGCGTGTTCGCGAGAGCCTCCTCGATGCGATTCCAGGCATGGGCTCTGCGCGCAAGCGAGCCCTTCTCGAGCGCTTCGGCTCCGTCGAGCGCATAAAGGCACTTCCCGCCAAAGATCTCGCCGAGGTCCCCGGAATCAGCCAGGCCCTCGCCGAAAAAATCCTCTCCTCTCTCCAATCGAACTGACCCGATGCAACTCGACTTCAATCTTCAATCCACCGCTCCGAAGAAAAAGGATCCCATGCCTCCCAAACCTGCGGAACCCGTCGTTCTCGGCGTCTCGGCCCTCACCAAAAAAATCCGCGCCCTGCTGGAAGAAGGCGTTGGCGAGGTTTGGGTGGAGGGAGAAATCTCGAACCTCCGCCGCCAGAGCTCGGGTCACCTTTACTTCACGCTCAAGGATGCCTCGTCCCAGATCGCCTGCGTGATGTTCGCCGGTCAAACCGCCCAGCTTCGCGGAATGAATTTCAACGATGGCGCCCAGATCCAGGTCTTCGGGGAACTCACCGTCTACGAACCACGCGGCAACTACCAACTCATCGTCCGCCGCGTGCAGGAACGCGGCGTCGGCGCACTCCAGGCGAAATTCGAGGAACTCAAGCGCCGCCTTGCCGCCGAGGGACTCTTCGACTCGGCTCGCAAACGCCCTCTTCCGAAATTCCCCCGCCGCATCGCCGTGGTCACCTCTCCCACCGGTGCGGCGATCCGCGATTTCCTTCATGTCCTCCAC
>JBDKIG010000109.1:0-7810 GCA_039797215.1 Verrucomicrobiota bacterium
AACCTCCTGCACCATCATCTGTGCCCTCCACGATCTCGAATTGAGTGAGGAGTTTTCCGACCTTCGCTTGCGCCTAGGCGGTGGCCACGATTGGGAACTCTCGCCCACACTCGCCAAGTGAAACCTCCCCGCCTCGATGCGCCCCGGGTGGCGGTCCTGCTCTTTTTCCTCGCTGTTCTCTTTTCGTTGCCGGTGCTCCAGCCCGCCGGGCGCGAACTGGATTACGCCGCGAACCTCACACGCTTCCTCTCACGCTTTTGGCCGCCCGATTTTTCCATCCTGCCTACGATTTTCCCCGCACTCGTCGAAACCTTTCAAATCGCGGTTCTCGGCACAGTCCTCGCCTGCCTGGCAGGGATCCCAATCGCCGCCGCGGCCTCGAAAAACATCGCTCCGCGCTGGCTGGTTGCTGTCGTCCGCCTGCTTCTGAATGCCATCCGCTCCATTCCGGGTCTCATTTGGGCCCTCATCGCCGTGGCAATCCTCGGAGCCAATGCCGGTGCCGGAGTGGCCGCCCTCGCCATCTATTCGCTAGGCTATCTGGGAAAATTTTTCAGCGATGCCTTTGAAAGCGCCGATCCCGCCGTCAACCAAGCCCTGCGCGCCGGAGGAGCCTCGCGCATCCAGGCCTTCCAATACGGCATTTGGCCCCACGCCGCCCCGCTCGCCTGGAGCCACACCCTCTGGATGCTTGAATACAACATCCGCTCCGCCTCGATCGTCGGCTATGTCGGCGCCGGAGGCATCGGTGTATGGCTCCACACCTATCAAGAATTCTACCAGTGGGACAAATTCGCCGCAGTGCTCGCCTGCATTCTCGTAGCCGTGATCCTGCTCGACATCGGCGGCTCCTGCCTCCGCCGCACGCTTGCCCCGACGGCCCCCTGAGTGCTGGGGGCGCCTCAGGCGTAAATCCAATTCTAAAACCTAATAAAGAACGCAATAGGGTTGGTTTTTACTTATTGATAAAAAGCGAGGATTTGGCCCGCAAATGCCCGCGAATCGAAACGCCAAGGTAGGGTCGGCTCGCCGAGCGGACCCAAGAATCAGGCGCGAACGCGACATTGTGGAGTGCAGCTATCAGTTTATCGCCACTGCATAGTCGTTTGATGTGTGATTATGTGGAACTGCCCTCTTTTCTGCCCCCCTTTCAGCCAGCACGGGATTTTTTTGCAAAAAAAGTTTCCCTCCGCGCCTCAGCGTCACAGCGGGAGGTTTTTGGGTCGTGGGCCCTGCGGGAGGTTTTAGGGAAAACCGAGCATTTGGGTGACTTTTTGGAGGCCGGTGGAGGCGGGGTGGGGGAGGATTTCGAAATCGGGCGCGGCGGGTGGGTTGGGGTCCACTAGGAAACGGCGGGCTGAATCCGGGGCCATCCAGGCGAGGCTGGCGGCGGGGTAGACTTGGAGCGAGGTGCCGACCACTACGAGCACATCGGCGGTGGCGGCGATTTCCTCGGCGCGGGGCATTTCGGTGACGGCTTCGCCGAACCACACGATGTGCGGGCGGAGTTGCGAGCCGAGTGGGCAGAGGTCGCCTTCGAGGATTTCCCAGCCTTTGACCGGCGTCACGAGGCTCGGGTCGGCGGTGGAGCGGGCTTTGGCGAGTTCGCCGTGGAGATGGAGGACGGCAGTGGATCCGGCGCGCTCGTGGAGATCGTCGACATTTTGCGTGATCACCGAAACGCGGGCGTGTTTTTCCCAAGAGGCGATCTCGAGGTGGCCGAGGTTTGGGCGGGCTTCGTGCATGGCTTTGCGGCGGTCGTTGTAGAACCGCAGGACGAGGGCGCGGTTGCGGTGCCAGGCTTCCGGCGTGGCGACATCCTCGATGTGGTGGTTTTCCCAAAGGCCGCCGCTGTCGCGAAAGGTCTTCAATCCACTCTCCGCGCTGATTCCCGCGCCGCTGAGGACGACGATGTGTTGCTTCATTTGGGCAGGCGATCCGAGAATTCGGGGCGATAGAACCAATCGGACCAATACGCCCAGCCGGCTTTGGTCATTTCCACTGGGGAGTCGATCCAGTCGCCTTTTCCATCGGGTCGACGGATGCGGTAGGCGTCCTTCCACATCACGCTTGTGCCCTCGGGCACATAGAGGAACAGGTAGGGCTGGTCCTCGTAGATGGTGCGCTGCAACTCGCCGGCCATCGCGATGATTTTCTCGCGGTTGTATTCCTGGCGGATGTCCTCGAGCAGGCGGTCGGCTTTTGGGTTTTTATAGCCGACGACATTGAGTTGCTCGGGATTCGCCTGCGAGGAGTGCCAGATCTGGAATTGGTCGTAGCTATTGCCGAGCGACCAGCCAAGCACCATGGCGTCGAAGTCTCCCTTGTTGATGTGGTTCTTCAAAAATACGGCCCACTCGTAGAGTTCCACCTTCACTTCGATGCCGAGTTTTTTCAGGCCGTCCTGGGCGAGCGTGGCGATGTCGCGGCGGACTTCGTTTCCGTTGTTCGTAATGAGGGTGAAGGAAAACCGCTCGCCGTTTTTTTGGAGGATTCCGTCGGGGCCGGGCTTCCAGCCAGCTTCAGCGAGGAGTTGGCGGGCTTTTTCTGGATCGTGGGCGAGGGGAGTGATGGAGGGATCGAAAAACCACATCTGCGGCGTGAAAATTCCTGTGCTCTGGAGGCCGTGCCCGTAGAGGATGTAGCGCACCATCGAGGGCACATCGACGGCGTAGGCCAGGGCGCGGCGGACGAGGGGATCTTGGAACAGCGGGCGTTTCAGGTTCCAGCCGATGTAGGTGTAGCTGCTTGTCGGGCTCGTGAAGACATCGAACTTCGGATCGCCCACAAACGCTGTGACCGTCCACGGCTCGGCTCCCCAGAAATCCACTTGGTGCGTCTCGAAGGCCAGGCGCAGCGTGAGTTGGTCGGGCATGAAGCGGTAGACGATGCCGTCGAGCCAAGGCCCCGGCGCATCGAAGTAATCGGGATTTCGCTCCACGCGGAGGAATTCATTCGTGCGCCACTCTGCGAATTTGAAGGCGCCGGTGCCGATCGGGGTGCGGTTGAAATTTTTCACCCACCAATCCTGAGGCTTGCCCTCGAGCAGGTGCGCGGGGAGCAGGGAAATCATCCAGCTCTCGAGCGCGGGTGAGTAGGGCTTGCGGTAGATGACGCGAAAGGTCCGTTCGTCGGGCGTTTCGACTCTCAGGATCAAATCGAAGTCGGGCTTGCGAGGCGAGGCGGTCGCGTCGTCCATGATCGCCGCATAGGTGAATGCCGCATCGCGCGAGGTGAATGGCGCGCCGTCGTGCCAGCGCACATCGTCGCGGAGCGAGAACGCCACCTCGGGCTCGGCGAGAAACTCCACGGGGTCGCCGACCGTCACAGTGCCGCCGCCATTCGCGGTGAGCCAGGACTCGATCGCAGGCTTCAGAGCGGGATCTGCGGTGATTTCGAAGGCGGCACCGCTTTCGACCCATTTGCGGAGAATCGAGTCTGAGGGCAGCGATTGACGCAAGGCGGGGAGAAGTTCGCGGGCATTGTTTTTAGTTTCGATCCGGAGGTTGGCCAGGGGAGTGAGGGTGGGGGGGGCGAAGAGGGAGTGGATTTTTTTACTGGTATCGAGTCCCGGCTCGCGGAGTTGCAAAATCAACTCCCGTCCACGCGTCGAGACATTCTCCAGGCTCCAAGCGGGCCAGTCTTTTATGGCGTTCTGGAGAAGAACGGCCGCCGCCTCGGCGCTTGAGGCGTCGCGGAAGACAAATGTGGTCGTTTGGTGGAGCGTCCAGGATTTTGCAAGGTCTCCGATAATCTCGAGATCGGGGCTGTATTTGAGGAGGCCGTTGAAGATCGAGCCCGTCACCTGCGACGAAGCGCTGTCGGCTTGCTGGATCGGATTCAGCGTGGACGGTTCGCCGAGCAGGCCAAGGGACATCTCGTTTTTTTTGTCCGCCGACAGGTGGGAGGCGTTCCAATACGACAAGCCGACTAAAAGCAGCAGGGCTGCGGGAATACCATATATGAACCAGTGGGCGACTCGCATCGATGATCGAAGTGGGTGCTCACTATGGCCACGCCAAGGGTTTTCTCAATCCTTACGGCGCGAAAAATCCATTGCCTCGGATGCGGGATCGTGAGGATGGTCGATTCATGAATGAGCCCATTTCTTTCAAGCCAATTGCCATGGAACGCGTCTGGGGTGGATATGGGCTTGCGCGATTCGGTAAAAAACTTCCGCCCGGCGCGCCGATCGGAGAGGTGTGGGAATTAGTCGATCGGGAGGATGCGCAAAGCGTCGTGAACCACGGGGAATTCGAGGGGCAAACCCTGCACGACCTCTGGGCCCACCACCGCGAGAGAGTTTTTGGGGCGGCCATGACATTCCACGCCTCGGAGAGATTTCCTGTTTTGGTCAAACTTCTCGATGCTGCCGACAAGCTCTCCGTCCAGGTTCATCCGCCGGCCCGCATGGCTGAAAAGCTTCGCGGCGAACCAAAAACCGAGGTCTGGTATTTTCTCGATTGCACGAAGGACGCGAACATCTACGCCGGTCTCAAATCGGGTGTCACCCGGGAGGTATTTCAAAAGCTCCTCGAATCTGGCGATGTGGAAAGCGCCCTGCACGAAATTCCGGTCCGCTCCGGCGAGAGTATCTTCATCCCTAGCGGCCGTCTTCACGCCATTGGAGCCGGAAATATCATTATCGAAATCCAGCAGAACAGCGACACGACCTACCGGGTGTTTGACTGGAACCGCACCGGCCTCGACGGCAAACCCCGCGAGCTGCATATCGAGCAATCCATGGCCTCCATCGACTTCGAGGATTTTGAACCGCAGGTGAAATCGAGCACGGATCCCCTAGTGGCCGACTGCGAGTATTTCCATGTCGAAAAAATCTCCCTCCCGACCAGCCGTGATCTTCGCCCACAATCAGCCTTCGCCCTCGCCGTCTCGCTGGATCACCCCGTAATCTGCGGCGGCCGAACCTTCGCTCCCGCCGAGTTTTTCCTGATTCCAGCCAGTGGAAGCGGGATGGATGTTTCGCCAACAACAGCGGAGACCCATCTGCTCGTGTGCACCTTGCCGACTAAAAGTTAAAATTCCGCTTGAAAATACGGTGTCGAAAGGTTTCTATCTCGCACTCGTTTTTCGAGTCCTGAGTAGCTCAGTGGTAGAGCGGTCGGCTGTTAACCGATTGGTCGTAGGTTCGAGTCCTACCTCAGGAGCCACTTTATTTTATCCCTCAAGACTTTCTGCCGACTCTCACTTTATCATTCAAACCTATGCCGAGATGCTGGCGCTAGTTTGTATTCGCTGATGGCTGACAGCGGTTGGGGGGTTAGCCTTCTTTGGGCACCCACTCGAGGGTGCCGTTCTCATTTTCGATTTCGATCCATTCGCCTTTGAAGGCCATTTTGCGGGCGAGGTCGGCTTGTTTTTTCTGAATGGCGGGGAGGGGGATTTTGTCGCGGGTGGATTGCTCTTTCATCAAGGCCATGCGTGAGGTGTTTTCGGCTTCAACGATTTTTCGGAGGTAGGCGCCTTCTTCGCCGGAGGGCTCGACGCGGATGGAGATGAGCGCGTTGGCGCTCTCTCCGATGAGTCGGGAGTTTTTGAAGGTTTGGATGTCAGCGGCGCGGTTGAGGCGATCATTGCCGGGAGTCGTCGCAGGCACTGGCTGGCTGGGCTTTTTCTCATTTTCGTGCTGGTAGACATCGAGGCGCATCGCGATGTCCACCTTAACGGGTTCGGGCGTGGAGAGATTGACGGTTGGGCCGGTGCATCCGGCAAGGAGAAGGGCTGCCAGGGTGGCGGAATTCCGGATTTTCATGGTCGAGCGGTTTTTTGCTTCCAGTGGCCTTCGGGTGATTCGTCGGCGTGGAGCAGGATTTCGAATGTGCGGGATCCTTGGGGGCCTTGCAACTTCAAGTCGAGGATGCCCTGCCCGTCGGTGAACCAGAGGGATCCTTCGCTGGTGCGGTAGTCAAAATTGCGGAGGGATTCGAGGCTGATCCGGAGGCTGTCGCGTTTCAGAGCGGACCATTCTTGCGGGATCCTGGCGAGGAGGTCATCGAGTTTACCGATCTGCATCGAGCCGGGCTTGGTGGTGCGGAAGCTGCCTTTGACGCGTTGGATCGATTTTGCTTCGGCGTTTGTCTGGACGCTAAATTCGAGCGGGCCGGACATGCTGAAATTCTCTGGAGCGATGACATCGGTGAGTTTTTTCAAATCCACATCCTTGCCGCCCAGCCAGCCGATCCATGGGGATTTTTCGGAAAAGAAAAAACTAAATCCTCCCGAGATATTCCCGCCGTAAAGGACTCCGCCAAAGCTGCTGTTGATGCCTTCCCGGTCAAAGGTGGCGCTGATCCATGCCTCGGTGGCAAGGTATTGGCGCCAGCGGAGGGATTTGATCTTCACCGTGCCGACGACATTGCTCACGGCCTTCTCGTGTGGGTAGGAAAATCGCAGGTCGCCGGCTTGGGTTTCGAAGGCGATTTGATAGTCGGGAAACTGGTAGTCCCTCGATGGAATATCGAGGCTGCCGCTGAGCGTGAGGCGGGTGAGGTCATCGAGCGCCACATTTTCCGCGACTGTCTGGAAATTCAGCGGCAAGCCATAATAGTCGCGTCCGCCGCTGCCGATCACGAGGTTCCCGGATTTGACTTCCAAGCGTTGGATTTTCCATTTCGCCGAATCGGTCTCCGTCCCTCCGCCAAGGCGGGATCGGGCTTGCTCCATGTAGAGAAACAAATCCTCGCCGATGAAAACAGTGGGACTGAGAAAGGTAACTCCACGGATTTCCTGATCGAGAAGGCCGGCGAGCGTGAATTGGATGAGGACGCTGCGGAGCTTGAAGACATGGGTGAAAGGATCGCGAGGAGAGGGGATCGCCAGATCGCTGAGTTCGATGAATTGCTCGCTCGCGCCGAGTTTGTTCGTGATTTCCGAGGGGGTGAGATTTTGGAGTGTGGTGGCGATGGTAAAAACGATGTCGCTCTCTGTGCGCCAGGCATTCTCGCCGAGGCTGGCTCGAACTCCGGAGATTTCGAGGAGTCCGATTTTCCAAGCGGGAGAGGGGCCCTGGGCGGGATTTTTCGGGAGATGTGTCAATTGGTCCAGGGCGGATCCGATGGCCAGCGAACCGCCTGAAATCTTGGACTCCCGAATTTCAAACCGCTCGAAAAGCTCTTGGGGAGTGGCCTGGAGGCGAACGAGGTCCAGAACCAGAAAGGGATCATGGAAACCCGGAGCCGTGGCTTGGATATCCCACAGGGTGAATTCTTGGAGCCTCTCGGAGTGGAGGGCGACCTCCCGCCAATCCATGCAAAACTTCGCTGAGATGTCTGGCCGCCCGGTGCTGCTGCCTTCGTAGCGGACCTCGCCGTAGTCACAAGAAATCCGCCGAATCACCGACCCGGGTGTGCTTTTCGCCTGAGACGGAGTTTCGGGAAAAACCCCGGACCATCCTGGAGAGATGACCAGAAGGGGATTGACGAGGTGGATTTCCCCGATGCGTCGTCGAAGGATATCGGCAAAGGAGAAAACGAGGCGGCCTTGTTCGAGGCGCAGGAGGGGTTTGCCTGTGAGCGGATCGTGCAGGACAAAGTTCTCAAAAATGATTTCGCCCGGAGCGCCGAGTCGAATGGCATCGAGATCGATACCCGCTTGCGGCATGGCTTTTTTCAGAGCCCAGCGCACGACCGGGGTGGGGTTTTGTGAAATCCAAAAAAGCCCGAGAGCCAAGGCTAGGCCGGTGATTGCGGCCACGGGCAGCCATGGAAACTTGCGGCGGTTTTTTTCCAAGGCGCTATTTTTTCCGGCGGCTGGAGACCTCCTCGAAGAGGTCGGCAATGCCGTCATCCAC
>JBDKIG010000110.1:0-7726 GCA_039797215.1 Verrucomicrobiota bacterium
CCCTTGTAGTCGAAAACCTCGACCGCGTTCGTCGTATCGTCGTTTTTGAAGACCACCGCGAAATTATTGACGCCGGTCAGGACATTGATGCCCACCTTCACGGTTTTCCACTGATCCCAACCGCCCGTAGCCGGGATGATGGCAGTGCCCAAAACCTCGCCGTCGATGTTGTCTTTCCGGATTTCGAGACGGGAGGAGTCCGCCGAGGCGACATGGAAGGCGAGTTCGTAGCTCTCGCTTCCGCAATCGACCCCCTCGAACTCCAGCCAGTTTCCGTTTTTGATGTTGCCAACAACCTGACCGAGTTCGCCTGCGGGAATATTCCTCGTTCCCTTGCGTCGAGTTGCAGAAGTCGCCAGGACCTTTCCGTTTGGATTTCCCCCCGGTTGGAGCCAGGCGATGTTCAGGAGAGGGGCTCGGGGATTGGCCTTGCTTTTCAATGTCGTTCCCGCCGGCTTGAGCACCAGATCCTTGGAAGCCGCCTCCTTGAGCCAGTGGCCATCGATGTAAACCGCACCCGTGTGGTGGGTGCGACCTTTGTCTTGGAACCAATTCCCGCGGATCAGGTCGGAGTAGGGATTGAAATTGCCAAAGAAGCTGTTCGGCAGCGTGACCTTCCAAGTGTCGTTTTGAACACGGGTCCAGCCCTTGACGGGTTCCGAGCCCTTGATGACGACCTTCGCGCCCGGCGCGGCCGTGTAAACGATGCGCTCGGCGTCGGAGGTTCCACCGCGCGGCGGGTTGATCTCCTCGCGGTAGATTCCCTCGTGGACGATGATGGTATCCCCTGGTTGCGCGAGTTCCGCCGCCGCCGAGATGGTTTTCAGCGGGTGGTCGGCCCCGACATGGTAGTCTTTTGCTGACGCGATGCCTGCGGCCGAAGCCATGGCCAGTGCAATGGAGATGTGTTTTTTAATCATGCTTGGTCGGTGCGACCAAAGCGTCGCGCATTTCCGCAGGCAAATGAGTTAGTGCGGTGGAGGCCTTGGCAACAAATGCGTCTGGGGAGTAGGTGCCGGTGCGCTTGCGCTTTGCGGCCGAAACCATGTCCGCCACCTCGGGGAAGGAAACGAGGAAATGATTTTCATCAATGAAATTGAAAACATAGTGTGTCGTTCCCTCGGGCAGTTCGGCAATCACCCGGTCGCCATCAATCCGGGCTGGGACAACATACCATTCCTCCACGGGAGTTCCTCCATTGAGCGTATAGGCCAGTTGGGCTTTGGTAACCTTCGCTCCATTTTCCTTGAAGCTGGCCCAGACGGTGGCTCCATCCTGTCCATGATCCACAGGTTTGCACACCGACTCTTTGTGCGGGAGCTTCCCTTTGAAATTTGGGTTTAAATACGGGAAGGAGGCATTCATCGCCTTCAATCGGCTGAAGAGTTTGATTTTCAACTCCTCCGCCTTCTCGGGCATTTTTTGAGCGAGGTTCTTGGCTTCCTCGATATCCACCCGCTTGGAGTTGGCTGGGCCGTCTTTATACAATTGGTAAAATTCGATCGGCTTGCCGGGGTAGTGGTTCACGATCAGCTTCCACCCGTCTTTCCGGATGGTCGACTGCTGGGCCACCCCGTGGGGGAAATGCCAAACCATCGTGTCCCGTCGTGAACCGTCCTTTTCCTTCACCAACCCGGCATCCTGTGGCGCCTTCGCGAGCAGGTCACTCAAGTCGCAGCCGTCGAGGTTTTGTTCCTTCGGTTTCGCGGTGCCGGTCCAACTCAGAATCGTGGGATAAAAATCTAGCCCGTTGACCATGACATCGCTTTCCTTGCTGACCGGAATGCCGGGGCCGGAGATCAGGAACGGCACGCGCACGCCCCCCTCCTTGGCGTTGATCTTGCCCTTGTCCAAGGGGTAGTTGTCCGTGATCACCTCGCCGGGATGACCCTCCATGCCGCCGTTGTCGGAGGTCAGGATGATGTAGGTATTATCAATGAGCTTGTGCCCCGGGTTGCGCGGGTCGTCGATTTGTTCAAGGTAGCTGACAATCTGGCCGACATAGTGGTCGAACATCTCGACCATGGCGCAGTAGTAGGGGTTCTTTTGACCTTCGAGCGACCAGCCTTCTGGATCGGAGGGGAAATCGACGCCCAACTTGCGGCAGTATTTTTCCAAAAGCTCCCGGCTCCGGCTGTGGATGGGGGTGTGGACCAACCAAGAGGAATAATACAGGAAGAACGGCTTGTCCTTGGAGTCCTGCATGAACTCCAGGGCGTCGAGGGTGGTTTGATCCTTGGGGAACCCGTCTTTGTCGAGTTGGTAGGGATCGTTCTTGTTATTGGTTGCAAACCCCGTGAGCCGGTGGGGCTTCATGGCCGCGCTCTCCCCGAGGTTGTGCCGCGTGAAGTCGAAGCCTTGGTCTTTCGGCTGAGGAAAAGCATTGTGATCGATCGCCATGTGCCACTTGCCCGTATGCCCGCTCACATAGCCGTTTTGTTTCAATGCCTCGGCAATCGTCACTTCCTTCATCTCCATCCGGCCACTGATCCAAGGATCCATGATCGGGTGCTGCAAGCGATTGTAAGGGGTAGGGGGATTGCCGCCGACCACATGCGTTTTTTGCAGGGCGGCCGGATGGCGTCCACTCATGATCGCACAGCGCGATGGAGCGCAGGTCGGAGCCGGAGAATAGCCTTGCAGAAAGAGCACCCCTTTTTTTGCCAATCGATCGATGTTCGGAGTCTCCATCGGCGAGGGTTCGTCGATGTCGTAGCAGCCCACATCCTGCCATCCCAGGTCGTCAGCGAGAATCAGAACGACATTCGGCTTGGGAGCCGACTCCGCGAAAACCGATCCGGCAGCGAAGAGGCTAAGGATGATAAAAGGGATCATGTATTTCATGGTTTTTATCTCCGGTGCTGCCGTGAAAGAGGAAATAGGGGCAAGCGTTTCACTTCGCCTTGGGATTCCAGTGCGCTTTCAAAAAGGATGCCGTTTTTGCGGCGATTTCGTCCAAGGAGGGCGTCAATTTTCCGCCGACGGCGCTCCAATTGTGCGCGGAGTTCCGAACGATCAGGATTTCTACTGGTGCATTCACCGCGTCGGCACGGGCCTTCATGTGGTGGGCGTGTTGCACGGGGATCGTTGGGTCCATATCGCCTTGGATCATGAGCAACGGAAGGCTGTCCGGGCGGAGGTAGTTGACGGGGCTCACCTCGCGATAGGCTTCCAGTTTGCCCTCGGGCCCGACGCCCGCTTTGAGAATTCGGGCACCGAAACGGTCTCGGACATCATTCTTTCCAGGGGGCGTAAAGAGATCCGTTTTCTCGAAATCACACGGCCCATACCACGAGACCCCCGCGACAAGGCGGTATTTCGCATCGGCCAGCGCCGGATCGCCCGGGAAGGACTCCGGTGGGGAAAGCAGAAGCATCTGGGCCAGATGGCCGCCTGCGGAATCGCCAAAGGTAAAGACCTGGTTGGGGTCCAGCGAGAACCGGTCCGCGTTCTTTGCCAAAAAACGCAGGGCATCCTTGGAATCGGTCACGCAATCCCGCACCCGGATATCCCCGTCCTTCGTGCAAAGACGGTAATCCACGGAGGCCACGCAGAAGCCTTGAGCATTGAGAGCGCTTACGCCCCGAAGTCGCACGCCGCGATCGCCGATGGTTTTGTTTCCGGCAGCCCAACCGCCCCCGTGGGTGAAAACAACCAGCGGGTATTTGGCCCCGGGCTTGGGTGGTTCTGGATAATGCAGGTCGAGTTTGAGAGGCCCTTCTGGAGTGGTTTTATAGACCACATCGAGTTGGATCGCGCCGGAGTTGACGCCCTTCGCGTGAAGACCGACACAGGCTGCAAAAAGAACGATCGCCGACAGAACGCTGTGTTTTATTTTCATGGGTTTTGCGGGACTGGATTAATCAGGCTTGGTCGGTGCGACCAAGGCGGCGCGCATTTCTGTGGGGAGATCGGTGATGATGGCGTCCACGCCTTGGGCCTTGTAGGCGGGGGCGAGTTTCGGATCGTTGATCGTCCAGACATAGTGCTCGATGCCGGCGGCCCGGATTTGATCGAGCAAGTTCTTGTCCACATCGCCTCGCCCGGACAGGAGGGCGCGGGCGTTCATCTCCTTTAAGGTCTTGAAGACTTTGGCCGGGGCTTGGCTCGGCTTGCCGTTGGCTCTTTTGCCGAAGGAACAAAGCCAACCGGTTTGCCATTTCGGATCGCGCTCTTTGAGGGATTTGAGGATCGCGCTATCGAAGCAAATGACCACGACCTGGTCGGGGGTCAATCCGCTGGAGGCGAGTTCGCGGAGGAGGGGATCGATGATTTCGGGGCCGCACTTGATTTCGATGAAGATTTTCTTTCCCTCCGGCACGGTGGCGAAAACCTCGGCGATCGTCGGCATGCGGGTGCCTTGGAATTTGTCGGCGCTCCAGGAGCGGAGTTCGCGCTCAGAGGCTTGGGGCTGAATGCTGCCCACATCGAGTTGGCGCAACTCCTCCAAGGTGGCGTTGGCGACGGTGAGTGGCTGCCCGGCGATGCGCTTCGTGTCCTTGTCATGGAAACAGATGACGTGCCCGTCCTTGGTCAGCTGGAAATCGCCCTCGATGGCATCGGCGCCTTGCTCCCAGGCGAGTTGGAATGCGGGCAGGGTGTTTTCTGGAGCCTGTGCGGAAGACCCCCGGTGGGCGACGATCAGTGGTTTCGGGGAGGTTGCTGTCTGGGAAATGGCAGGCTGCTCGGCCAGGGTGGCCTGGACGAGATACAAGCTGGAGGCGCCGATACAGAGGGTAAGCAGTGGTATTTTCATGGTTTTAATTCTCTCTTTTCTATTTGTGTGCAACGGTTTGTGAGGGGAAAGCGAAGGGCGGCCAGGCGTCTTTGTCCTTGAGGTTCGGAACGGCGATATCGCGCCACCCCATGCGGACAAATTTCGGCTCGGGGATCGACTCGGCGGAGACCAGCACGGTGTTCCCCCGGAGTTCCGCCTGCGCGGGGACAAAGGACACGCCATCACCCGAAAGCTCGAACCAAGATGGCACCTGTCCATCGCTGGTGGTCAAGCCGTTCAAAATACCGCTGAAGGAAACGACCACCTTCGATCCCTCCCGGGAGGCGGATTGGAAGCGCGGGGCGGATGCCGCCACTCCCTCTTTTTGATACTGATTTTTGAGAGCCGTTGCAGCGAGACGCTCCCCAACGACTCGCTTGTGGGTGGGATGGATATTCTGGATATCGATGTTCGTGTCGTAGATGGGAACCACGGCGACTCCGGGAATCGTTTCGGCCGCCTTGTATTGAGCCGCCCAAATCGTGTCCGCAAGAAGACTCGCGCTGGTGGGAGGCTTGCCTTTGGAGATTTCGGAAAACACATAATCGTAGGGGGCGATTTGCACCATCAGGAGCGGCATATCCTTCATGCGGAATACCTGCGACCATCCCGCCGAGAGGGCTTGGAGTTTCTTGAGGTAGTCTTCCGAACCACGATTGGATTCGCCCTGATACCAGATCGTGCCTTGAACCGCATAGGGAGCGAGGGGGGCCACCATGGCGTTGTAGATGTAGTTTTCTGCTTCGCCGTAGGGATTGCGCACATCGAAGGCCAGCTTCAGGCCTTTTTGGGCCGCTTGGGAGGCCTCCTCGAGCGAGGCCATGCCCGCAGCGATGATGGGGGCGGCCGCTTGGGCATCTCTGGAAACGCGGCGGTCGGGTTCTTTGAAAGGCAAGCCGGCGGACTGATACCCCACTGGGGCGAGGAAGCATTCGATCTTTTGACCGCCCCAGTTCACATCAAGAATCGCCACTGGGATTCCGAGCGACTTGGCCAGATCCAAAGCAAAGAAAAAGCCAACCGCCGAGACGCTGTTCGGCCCGGCGACCATTTGCGCGGCATCCTTCCAAACTCCCGCTGTATCATCCATCGGGATTCCGGCCTTCAGGTTCCTGTAGACATGGAAGGCACGGATGAGGGGATTTCCTTTCTGGCTTTCTGCAAATTCCCGTTCGGCTGGATCGATTTGGTGGAAGGTCCACTCCATATTCGATTGGCCTGAGGCGATCCAGACCTCACCCACCAGGATATTCTCGATGAGAATCTTGTTTTTCCCGGAAATCGTCATGCTCCTCGGCGTGGCGGACGCCTCCAGAGGATCGAGATCCACCATCCACTTGCGGTCGGGGCCGGGCATCGCTTTTTTAACCTGTCCTCCAAATTCGACCGTGACCTCCTCGCCCGCATCGGCCCAGCCCCAGACGGGAGCCGGCACCCCGCGCTGGAGCACCATGCCGTTCGAAATAATCGATGGCAAAACCACATCCGCGCGGACGGTCGGCAAAGAAAGCGCGACGGATGCGACGAGAGTGAGGAGTTTTTTCACGGAGCGATTAAGAATTTGGGATGTAGCGCAGGCGTCCCTGGGAGCGCGCCCGCCCTCGGGCGCTCCGCCCCACGCCTCGCGGGGTGGCCTAGAAAACATGCCGTCAGAGGCGGTGTCGGGCGCGAGGCCCACCCAACGGCACCCGAGGGCGGGTGCGCTCCCAGGGACCAATCGATGCAAAGTCGGCTGAAAATCCAGAAGCTTACAGACATTGGTGTTATTCCGCGACTTTTTTGGCAGGCGGCGTGGAAAACTCTAACAAGGTCAGAGAAGCGTCCTTGTCGGTATCACGTGCAGTAAACGCCGCTTCTCTTTCGGGACCTTTGGCTATGGATGCGTATTCCGCCATAGTAAGCGTTCCGCTTTTATCGGCGTCGAGTTTGTTGAATTGCTTCTGCCTCTTGTCTTCCTGCGCGTGGGAGGGAGCGGCTCCCATGGCGGTGACGCCGAGAGGAATTGCGCCTCCGACATCTGCGCCGCCGCCCTCTTCACCGTCTCCCCCACCCTTGGCCTTGGCAGCGGTAGCTTGGGGATAGCTCACCATGAAATTGTTTTCGTCGATGAGATTGATGAAGCTTTGGGTGGCCTCTGGCGGGAGGGTGAGCTTGGCCGAGCCGTTATCCACCTCGCCGATCACGCGGAACCACTCGCCTGGGCTCTCTTTTGTGGTGTAAATCGCATCCGCACGGACGACGCGGGCGCCGTTTTCTTGGAAGGTCGCGGTGACCGTTTGGCCATCCACCGTATGCCCAGTGACGGCGGGCACCTTCTCTTTGTTGGGGAGATTGTTTTTGTAGCCGGGGTTCCAGTAGGGGTAGCTGGCCTTCATCTCGGTGAGGATTTCGGTGAGGCGGTTATTCAGCTCGGCGGCCTTCTCGGGCTGTTCCGCGGCGAGGTTTTTTGCCTCCTCGATATCCACGCGTGCCGATTTGCCATCCTTGGTATCGACGAGACGATAGAGTTCGAGCTCGGGATTCTTTCCACTCACGGTGTCGTAATTGCGGATGAGCTTGAAATCTCCCGTGCGGATCGTGCTTTGCATGACACCATGTGGATAGTGCCAAATCATCTCCGTGCGCGGCTTGCCGTTTTGGTCGAGAACGAGTGAGGAATCCTCCAGCGCCCCGGTGAACAACGGCAGGAGATTGGAGCCGTCGAGGTTTTTGCCCTCGGGCTTTAATACCCCCGCCATCGAAAGAATGGTGGGATAAAAATCGAGTCCGTTGACCATGATATCGCTTTCCTTGTCGACGGGAATGCCCGGGCCGGCGACGAGGAAGGGAACGCGCACCCCTCCCTCTCTCGGCGAGGTCTTGCCTTTGTCGAGCGGGGCGTTGTCGGTGAAGGATTCGCCATGCCCCCCTTCCGCGCCGCCGTTGTCGGAGGAGAGAAAGATGTAGGTG
>JBDKIG010000111.1:0-7710 GCA_039797215.1 Verrucomicrobiota bacterium
CAAGTCGCCATCGACAGGCAGCAACCACGCTGCGAGGCCCCAAACTAAAGCGAGGATGCCCACAAAGGCTATCCCGAGAATTTTACTGTAGAGGGCGAGGCTCACTTAGAAATCCTTGTAGAGGAATGAGCTGACATTACTGAGATTGAGCATGCACCAGATAAAAACGAGGAGCGTGACGGCGAGCCAACCCGCCGAAGGTCGCCACGCAAGTGCGCGAAAAGTGGCGGGGATTTCCTCGATTTTCTTGCCGTAAGTCACAATTCCCGGTTCCAAGGCGGCGAGGATTTGCTGGCTGTTCGGCAGGATCGAAACAAAAACTCCCAGACCGACGAGGCATCCGAGCAGAATGAATTGCGGCTCGGCTTGCCATCCGAACCACGAGAAGACACCGACGAGGTTTGGCGAGGATTTGAAAAAGAGCGGATCGCCTAAAACAAAAATGCCATTCGCGCCGACCATTCCAGCCATCATGCGAAAGGCTTCTGCAGGGTGCTCGGCGCGGAAGAAAATCCACGAGACCAACACGGCGAGAAATGTGAGGGCCCGCCCGCCCCAGCCGGCAAAAATCATCGCGCCGGGGATTTTCGTGCGCTCGAGGAGCGAGGTCCAAGCATGGTTGACAACGAGATAACTGCCATGCAACGCACCCCAAAAGATGAATGTCCACCCGGCGCCGTGCCAGAACCCGCCCAGGAGCATGGTCAGAAAGAGATTGGCCGAACGGCGGACCGATCCGCAGCGGTTCCCGCCGAGACCGATGTAAACAAAGTCACGCAAAAACCGGGAAAGCGTCATGTGCCAGCGACGCCAAAAGTCACTGATGCTCTCTGCTTTGTAAGGAGAATTAAAATTCAGCGGAAGCCGAATGCCGAAAAGCCGAGCGACCCCGATCGCCATGTCCGAATAGCCGGAAAAATCAAAATATAATTGAAACGCATAGGCGAGCGCGCCAACCCATGCGGCGACGAGGGTGATGGGCTGATCTGCTCCCACAGCCCAAAAGCCTTGATTGGCCCAAGGCGCAATCGTGTCGGCGACGAGAACTTTTTTCGCCAACCCCATCGTGAAAATCGTTACGCCAACACAAATGTCTGTAGCCCGTTCACTCGCCCTGCGAGTCTGACGAAACTGCGGCTGGGTTTCCTTCTGATAAACGATCGGGCCGGAGATGATCTGCGGGAAGAAAGCCGAGAAGAGCAAAAACTCGAAGTAGCTGCAGGGCACGGTCTCACCTCGGCGGCAGCCCACGAGCCAGGCGATTTGCATGAAGGTGATGAAGGAAATCCCGAGCGGTAGCAGGATTTTTTCAATGAAGAGATTGGCTTGAAGGACGGCGTTGAGATTCGTGACGAAAAAATTCGCGTATTTGAAATAGCAAAGGACGAGAACATTGAGGCCCACCGCGAGCACGAGGAGCCATTTTCCACCCGCTTCACCGCGACGCCAGAGTGCCGAGCCGAGCAGGTAGTTGATCGCTGTGAGCGGCAAAAACAATGCCAGCACCGAGGCGTTTCCCCAGGTATAAAAAACCAGCGAAGCCGCCAGCAGCCACGCTTGGCGGGCGAAGAGATTCCCGAAGCGTTCCAGCAGGAAAAATCCTGCAAGCACGATCGGGAGGAATCCGAAAAGGAAGGTGGCGGAGTTGAAAAACATTCGTTCAGAACTTCCCCGCGAGCGCTTTGACTAGAGGCAGAATCTTGCCCATGAACTTATACCAACCCGCGACTTGCCCGATGCGGGACTTCTGAAATGAACTCTGCGGCATTCCCTCCACAATGCTGTCCTGCAACAAGCGCAGACGCTCCGGGCCGTTTTCCAAGTGCGGGTTGATGCGGTCGCGCAAATAGCCGGTGGCGAGTTTGCGCAGGCTGGTCTCCGCCGTGAAATACTCCTTGCGCACGCCCGGCAAATACACGGGATTCACGGCCCCGAGAGAGCGAAGCCAGCGGAGGCCTTCGCTCGCAGAGCCTTTGCTGATGCGGAGGCGCTCGATAATGTCATCCAATGAAAGCGCTTCTTCCGTGCTAAAAAGCAGCCCGTAAATTTCGCCGATCGATCGTGGCAACGACAGCGCGGCAAAGGCATGCACAAAAAACGAAATCGCTTGGAGCTGGAAGGAGTCCAGCGCCTGGCGAGGGACCAAGTCACGAGTGCCGTTGCCGCCGTTTGATGACAAGCTGCCGCCTGTGGTGCGGGCCGATGTCCGAACCAATTTCTTGGGTTTGACTGTGGTTTCCACAAGCCTCAAGGGGGGAGGGAAGTTCCTAGAATCATGCGCAGGCAGTCAGAATGTTCAAGAAATAATGAACAAAATCTTCGCTCAAGATTTGTGCAGAAAGTTGATCCTTGCTCTTTTCAACCGCAAAAATCTTGGGCATCCTCAGCGGCCCAATCTCCCTCAACAACCACCACACCACACCATGTCTGCCATCATTGCCAAAGGACTCGAAGGAATCGTCGCCAACACCACCAACCTCAGCGATGTGTTGGGAAACGAGGGCATTCTGATTTACGCCGGCTACAACATCAACGAGATCGCCGGCAAGGCGACCTTCGAAGAGGTGACCTACCTGCTCTGGCACGGAGAACTCCCGAACAAAAAACAACTCGCGACACTTACGGAAAAACTTCGAGCGGCCCGCGAGCTGCCCGAGCCCATGGTGGACTTTCTCAAAACCGCTCCCAAGGACGCCCCGCCGATGGATGTGATTCGCACCGCCGTGTCGATGCTCGGCCTCTACGACGACTCGCTCAAAGACGACAGCCACGCTGCGAACTACAACCGCGCGGTCAGCATCACGGCGAAAATCGGAGTGATCGCCGCGTATTTCCACCGCGCCCGGAAGGGACTTGAACTCCCGCCCGTCCGCAGCGACCTCGGCGAGGCCGCGCATTTTCTTTATTTGATCAATGGCACGGAGCCGACTGAGCAGGCTGCGCGCACGCTCGATGTCGCCTATGTCCTCCACGCGGACCATGGCATGAATGCCTCCACTTTCTCAGCCCGCGTAACCATCGCCACGCTTTCCGACATGTATTCGGCGATCACCTCGGCGATCGGAACACTCAAAGGCCCGCTCCACGGCGGCGCGAACGAGGGCGTCATCCACATGCTGCAGCAAATCGGCGATGAGAGCCATGTGGAGGCTTGGATCGAAAATCAACTCGTCCAAAAGAAAAAAATCATGGGTATCGGGCACCGCGTTTACAAAACGCTCGATCCCCGCGCGCCGCACCTCCGCGCGATGGCCGTGACACTCAGCGACCAACTCGGCGAGCCGAAATGGATCCGCATGAGCGAGCAAATCGCGAAGATCATGAAGCAGCGCAAAGGGCTCAATGCGAATGTCGATTTCTATTCCGCGACAGTTTACTACTCGCTTGGCCTGCCGACCGATCTCTTTACTCCAGTCTTCGCGATCGCCCGTTGTGCCGGATGGGTCGGGCATGTGATGGAGCAACTCGCCGACAATCGCCTCTACCGCCCACTCAGTGAATACACCGGCCCTGCGGTCGGCAAAAAATTCATTCCCATCGAGCAGCGGGCATGACGCCTCGCCTCTCGGCACGCGGCCTCCAGAGGTCCTTCCGAATCGGCGGTAACCGGATTCAGGTCTTGCGCGGGATCGATCTCGACCTGGCACCGGGCGAGTCCGTTTTCCTCTGCGGCGCGAGTGGCGCTGGCAAGACGACGCTCCTCTACACAATCGCCGGTTTGGAAACACCCGAAGCCGGAACTGTGGAATTTGAGGGGCGCTCACTTTATGGGCTTTCCGGAAATGCTCTGGCCCGGCTTCGCAACGAGCGCATGGGATTTGTATTCCAATCCTACTTCCTGCTGCCAGAGCTCACCGCACTCGAAAATGTCCTACTGCCCTCGATGATCGGCGGGAAAAATACGGAGTCGCGGGCGAAGGAACTCCTCGACCGTGTCGGCCTGAAAGACCGCATGGATCACCTCCCGGCCGAACTCAGCGGCGGCGAACAACAGCGCGTCGCCATCGCCCGCTCTTTGGTGAATGACCCCTCGATCCTTTTCGCGGATGAACCCACAGGCAACCTCGATTCGAAAAACGGCGAGATCATCATCGCCCTTCTTCTCGATCTCGCCAAAGCCGACGGCCGCACCTTGGCGGTTGTGACACATGATGACCGCCTCGCCGCGCGAGGAGACCGCCTGGTGCGAATCGTGGACGGCCTTCTCGCCTGACTCCTCCGATGCCGCTCGACTACCCGGCTCCATTCAACCAACTCACCCGTGAGCTTCGACGCCTGCCCGGCCTTGGTCCCCGGAGCGCCGAGCGGTGTGCGCTTTGGCTACTTGGTCACAAAGACGCCCGGCCCACCCAACTTGCGGAGGCCATCTCCGCCGCCTCCACTGCGATCCACCCGTGCCGCGAGTGTGGTTTTTTCGCCGAGGAGGAGCTTTGCGGCATCTGCTCCCAACCTGTTCGCCAAGGCAAGGAGCTCTGCGTCGTGGAGCAGGCCACCGACATTCTCCCGCTCGAACGCAGCGGAGTTTTTGGAGGGCTTTACCACGCCTTGGGCGGTCGCCTCGCGCCGCTCGACCACATCGGCCCCGACCAACTCCGCATCGAGCCGCTTCTCCGCCGAATCGAAAAAAACCGCCCTTCCGAAGTAATCCTTGCACTCAGTGCCGATGTTGAAGGGGAAGCCACGACGAATTACCTAACCGAAATCATCGCCCCGCTTGGAATTCCCCTCACCCGTATCGCCCACGGCCTACCCGCCGGCGGCGGACTCGAACACGCCGATCAACTCACTCTCCAGCGCGCACTGACTGGTCGCCGCCCCGCCTGATTCCCAGCGCCAGAAAACCCAGCGCTCCAGCCCAAGCACAGACCCCCGTCCACGCGCACCAGTCATACCACCACGGGGGGAGGAACTCGAAAACGACGGGCTTTTTTCCCTCCGTCTTTACCGCCGAAAAGGCCAGTAGGCCCTTGGTCACAGCCAGCGATTTGTCCCCTTCGCGGGCCGTCCAATCCGGATGCCAAGCCTCGTTGAAAACCAGCCAGCCCGGCTCTCCAGTCGGCACGAATTCCGAGCGCTGATAGGTAGTGATTCCCGTTTTCGCGATTGGCAAAAAGTCCCGCCCCTCCTCCAAAACCTCGTCGTCGCGTTGCGCAATGCGACCATCCACCACGCGCCCGCGCAGCCCAGGCTGGGCCGTTTCACCGCCATCAGTTTGGATCACCGCCAACTGGTGGGCCGCGCCGCCGAGGGCCGCCACAGCAGTCTCCGGAGCGTCCGAGGAGGTCTGAATAAAATCCCGGGCGAGGAACGCATAGCCGAGTGGTTTCTTCACTTCCAGCAAGGCGATGTTGGGATTTTCAAAAACCACAGGACACATCTTCCGCAGCCTCTCTTGCTGGCTGGATGAAGTGTCTGGATCGCTCTTGTCGATCAGCAGAAACGCCACGCCTGCGACGCGGAAGTAGGACTCGAGCTGGTCATCCGACATAAATGCCGACGCCTGCAAAACCGCCGCGTGGCGTTGCTGGAGGTAGTTATTAAAAGCCTCTGCCGCGAGCGGTCGGCCAGAAAGCCATGGGGTCATCAAATAAAAATACCGACCCGAAAACGGATAAACCCGCCCAGGCGTCGGCGAGGATTTAAGGAACTCCTGCGCCGCCAAAAAATCCGTCCACACCGCCCGGTCCATCTTCGGAACAAAAAGGGCCTTGGCGTAAACACCGGCGTCCAGCGCGACCAGCAGAACCAACACGGCGGCCAATGCAGGGGTCTTTGCCAAAACCGTAGAGGCGGCGAGAGCCACTCCACCAACTACAAACACCGCGCCGGTAACTTGGAAATAATCAAACGGCGCACGGATGTTTGAATAAAGCGGGAGCCACTCCAGCAGGCGAAATCCGGGAACAAGGAGGTAAACCATCGACAACGCTGAGGCGATCCAGCGCCATTTTTGGGAGCCGCGAGGGACAATTTGAAAAATAATCCACACCTGCACAGCAAGCAGGAACCAGGCCATGGCAGGTGTGAAGTCCGCTGCGCCCGGTGACATTTTGAGAAATTCAAAGTGCCCCCCAAGCACGCTCAGTGGCCCGAAGGAAATCCAGAACATCCCGAGCGCAAGAGCCAGCATCCACCTCGCCGCGCGGCCCACGGGGCTTCCATGGAGCGACCCACGAAGGAGCGCAACTGCCAACACAGCTCCAGCAACAAATCCCAAATAAGTCCCGCCATTGAGTGTGGTCGGCGCAAATCCCGCATCCATGCCAACACCCAAAATCCCGTCCCGGTCGAACCAACTTAAAGCGCTTTTGGAGCTGAAGGCTCGTTGCCAGGCATCGAACGGACCAAGCTCAAACATCGCAACGAATCCGGATTCCCGAAGCGCGGGCAGGTTTGGAATAGCCGCAAGAAAAACCACAGCCCCCAGCACGAGCATGATAGCCTTAGAATTGGGCCGTTCCGATCTCGGCCGCGCGAAAAACTCCATGGCAGCAAAGACACCCAGCGCGGGAGCGGCCATCAAGGCCGTTTTTGCATAAGCAAGCGCCAGCGCAGAAAAAGCCACGGCAAGCACGATAGCCGAGCGGGAAGTTCCCCCACGCAAGAACCCTACCAAGGCCCACAGCACCCACGGAAAAATCGCCAGTGAGGCCACCACAACGAAATGCTCGAACGCCGCAGCGCGCGTCAGCACCGAGGGATTTAGCAAAAACAAAACCGCGCCCAGCCAAGCGGCGAGGCGGTTATCGACCCAGCGGCGCAGAAAGAAAAACATCCCTGCCGCACCAGCGATCAAGCAAGCGATAGCAGCTACTTTGCTCCCTACCAAAAACCCAAAACCTCCCGCCCCCGCAAGTAGGAGCGCGTAGGAAAAGATCATACCCCATGTAGGCGCGAGAGTCGTTCCTTGCTGGAACATCGGCGACCACCACGGCCAAGAGCCGAGACTTTGGAGCCCCAGAAGGAAGTCTCCGGCTTTCGCAAAATTTGCCAGCAACTCCTGATCCGAAACGGGCTGCCCGAGCCAGAACCACAGCCCCGATGCCACAGAAATAACCGCTACAACCAGAGCCAAAAATCTCCATAGGATTTTCATGGAGGCGGCATCTTCGATGGCCCCGCCGGGATGTCACGGCGAAAGCCGAGCCTCAGGTGCGAACGGCTTTCGGCTGGTTGGTGAAATGCTCTTGAGTAGCCCACGCGATTCGGAATCCCACACTCGTTCCCCGGCCATTCGGGTCGTTCGCATTCCTCGCGGAGGACATCAGGCCGCTCCCATAAAAGTCCCAGGCTCCACCACGCAGCGTGTGGTAGGTGCGGGAGGAATTGAAGTTGTCCATGCACCATTCCCAGACATTTCCACTGAGGTCGAAGAATCCGTATTCGTTGGCGGGAAAAGCACCGACCGGCGAGGTGAATTCGAAATCATCCACTTTGAGAGTTGGGTGGTAATTTCCGACTCCCTTGCGAGGAGGGTAGCCCGGGCCCCACGGATAGCCGGGTTTTTGCTTGCTGCGCTCGGCGGGGGTTTCCTGGCTTTCGTGCGAGAGCCCGACGGCGGCGCTCCACTCGAGATCCGTAAGTAAGCGGTAAAACTGGTCATCGGGCATGAGCCCCGCTTCGCGCTCCTTGGAGGTCAGCCAAAGGCAAAAATCAATCCCGTCATGCCAACTGACATTCACAACCGGGTGATTGGAATCCGTCGGATTT
>JBDKIG010000112.1:0-7690 GCA_039797215.1 Verrucomicrobiota bacterium
TTCCGGTCGCTCGCCTCCTTGTAGAAGCTGCAATAGGGGCATACCTTCGGACAAAACGGAATGTGAACATAAAGATGCAGGACCACCGCCCGACCCTAGCCTCCACGATTAGCCGCCGCAATGTCCGCGCTGTTCTGTTTTTTTTCTTCGCCTTGGCCGGGATCGCTTTTGCAGGTTCTCCAAAATCCACCGTCTTCTACGCGATGGAAACGGCCTCGAAGCCTTCCGGTCGCAGTGTGAATCCCGCCGTCGTGCGCCGCATGGTGGATAACCTCGTCTGCGCCACGACCGGGAAACCCAGCCCCGCCGCAGCCTGGGCCTCGCTGGTGAAACCCACCGATCGAGTCGGAATCAAGGTCGCGGCGTCCGGCGGGGCGGTCAGTGGAACGCATCCGGCGGTGGTGGAGGCGATCGCCATCGGCCTCGCCTCGGCGGGAGTCCTGCCATCGAACATCATCGTCTGGGACCGCAACTCCGAGGATTTGCTGGCAACTGGCTTCAATCCCAAAAGCTCTCTCTACCGCTTACGCTGGATCGATCCCGCGAAGGGCTACGACACGAAATCCATCGTCACCGCCCCGGTCCTCGGCCGCTTGATCTGGGGCGACAGCAAATTTGGCGACCGCGAGGGCTCAAGCATGGTGGATGTTTTGGGGAATGGTGATCAGCTCAGTAGCACGAGTAGTTGGTCGAAAATTCTCAGCTCCGAGGTGGACAAGGTCGTGAATGTCCCCTCGCTCCAAGACAGCTTCCAGACAGGAATCCATGGAGCCCTTGCGAACATGGCCTTGTCGAATCTCGACAATTGGCGTCGCTTCACCCGCGCGCCCGAGCACGGCGATCCCTACCTGGCCGAAATCTACGCCGACGCCATGATCAGCGGGAAAGTGGTTCTGACCATCCTCGACGCCCTGGTTCTCCAATACGCCGGTGGACCATTTCCAAACCCCGGATTCCTCGTCGAGTATCACACCATTTTTGCAAGCAAGGATCCGGTGGCGATCGATGCCACGGCGTTGCGTTTGCTCGATGAAAACCGCACCCCCTCAAAATTGCCGTCATTGGTCGATATGACGCGCTGGCTCGAGAGCGCCTCGGCCCTCGGGCTCGGAAATTTCCGAGAGGAGGACATCGATCTGGTGCGCGTGGGGGTGAGAACCGACCCGACGCCCAAGCCTGGCCTTGCTCGCTAAAAGCCGACGTGGGTTTTCTCCGCATTGGAATGGGACGGGAGGAAATTACGATTTGCGCATGAGAATATCTTGGCTGGTGAAATGGGGCCTCCTTCTGTCTGTGGCCGCAGCGTGCTTGGCGGATGCGGCCGCCTTTTCAAAACCTGAACTCGAGCGCGAGGCGCGGGGCGCGCTATCCAAAGTCTACTCGAGAAATTCGGCGGCTGCTGATTTAGGCCGGCGCTGCTTGGCTGTATTGGTGTTTCCCGATGCGCACATGGTGGGGCTCGGCGTGGGGATTCAATCTGGAACCGGCGTCCTATTTTTCAAAAACACACCGGCAGCTTATTTCAATCTCACGGGAATTTCGGCGGGGCTGGAACTCGGCGTGCAAAAATTCGACTACGCGATTTTCTTCGAGGACGAAGTGGCTCTGGATGAACTCTACCGTTGGGGAGGATTTGAATTCGGAATCGCTCCATCTCTCGTGGTGGCTGATGGAATCCTCAGCGGAAAACTTTCCACCAGATCGGAGAGGCCCGGCGTGCACCCCTTTCTCTTCGGACAAGAGGGGCTCATGATTTCGCTGGGATTCGGAAAAAATAAACTCACCGAATATTCGCCAAGCGAGTGAGGGGCGATGGAGCTTTATTTAGAATAATTCTTGTTAGGGTCCGGAGCGCGGCTAACTTGTCCCGCCATGCCTGCGAGAAAAACAGTGCCTTCTGACTACGAGGAGACGATCAGCCACAGTGGTCATCGCCTTACCCCCCAGCGCCGCGAGGTTTACAATGTCCTCCTCGACGAGCGTGACCATCCGACCGCGACCGAGGTGTTCATTCGTGCGAAGCAGCGCATCCCCGGCATCTCACTGGCGACTGTCTATAACTGCCTCGAGACGCTGGTCGATTGCGGTCTCGCCAAGCAGGTGAATGTCGAGCGCGAGGCGACCCGCTATTGCCCGAATGTCAGCGACCACGGGCATTTTATTTGCCAATCCTGCGGCGCGGTGACCGACATCCCGATCGCGAAGGAGGGCAAAATCACCCAATTCCTTAAAGTTCCCTCCCGTTTTTCCGTCGCGCATTCCGAAATCACCCTGCGCGGCACCTGCCCGAACTGCAAAAAATCCAACAACTGAAATAGCACACCATGAGCCTCAAAATCGAAAACCTCACCGCCAACATCGGCGACCGCCAAATCCTCAAAGGCCTCAACCTCGAAGTTCCCAAGGGCCAAGTCCACGCGATCATGGGCAAGAACGGTTCCGGAAAATCCACTCTGGCCAAGGTCATGGCCGGCCATCCCGACTATGAGGTCACCGGCGGCTCGGTCACACTCGACGGCTTGAATCTTTTTGAAATGGAAGAGCCCGACCAGCGGGCCCGCGCGGGGCTTTTTGTCGCTTTCCAATACCCGATGGAAATCCCCGGTGTGACGATCGCCAACTTCATCCGCGCCGCGCTCCAGGCTCGCCTGCCCGAGGGCGAGGAACTCGACGCCGTCGAATACTACGAGCACCTCTACAAGAAAATGGACTCGCTGAAAATCGACCGCAAATTCACCTCCCGCGCAGTGAACGAGGGTTTCTCCGGTGGCGAGAAAAAGCGCTGTGAGGTGCTCCAAATGGCCATGCTCAATCCCGTCTATGCCGTGCTCGATGAGACCGACTCTGGCCTCGATATCGATGCCCTCCGCATCGTTTCCGATGGTGTCAACGCGATGCGCAGCCCCGAGCGCGGGTTCCTCGTCATCACCCACTACCAGCGCCTGCTCGACTACATCGTGCCCGATGTTGTCCATGTGATGGTCGATGGCCGCATCGTCATGAGCGGCGACAAAAACCTCGCCCACAAACTCGAGGCCGAGGGCTACGACTGGGTTGAGAAGGAAATGCTCGCCAACGCCTGATCAGAATTTTTCACCGGAGGAAAAACCATGGAAACCAAACCTGATCTCAATATCGACCGCTCGATCGGCGACTTCCACTACGATGTGGACTATGAATTCGACGCCGGCACGGGCCTAACCGAAAAGACCATCGATTACATTGCCGATGTGAAGCAGGACCCGGACTGGATCCGCGAGTTCCGCAAGGACGCCCTCCGCAAGTTCAACTCCATGCCCATGCCCACCCATTGGGCGAGCCACGATCTGGAGAATATTGTTTTCGACAACATCCGCTACTACCTCTCGCAAGGCACCCAGCCGAAGCGTTCTTGGGATGATGTGCCCGAGGATGTGAAGCGCACCTTCGAGCGACTCGGCATCCCTGAGCAGGAGCGGAAATTCCTCGCCGGCGTCGAGGCCCAGTTCGACAGCGAAGCGGCCTACTCTAACATCAAAGCCGCCGTGGGCGAGCAGGGCGTGATCTTTGTCGGCTCGACCGAGGGACTTCAAAAGCACCCCGAGATTTTCAAGAAGTGGTTCGGAAAAGTCATCCCGACCGGTGACAATAAATTCTCCGCGCTCAACAGCGCCGTCTTCTCCGGCGGTTCGTTCATCTACATCCCACCGGGCGTAAAAGTGAAGCACCCGCTCCAAGCCTATTTCCGGATCAACGCCGAAAATTTCGGCCAGTTCGAGCGCACCCTAATCATCGCCGACGAAGGCAGCGAGGTCATGTATATGGAAGGCTGCACGGCGCCGAAGTTCGAGACCTCCACGCTCCATAGCGCGGTCGTGGAACTCGTCGCCCTCAAGGGAGCCAAAATCCAATACATCACCGTTCAAAACTGGTCGGCGAATGTCTTCAACCTCGTGACCAAACGCGGCCTCGCCCACGAGGAAGCCGAGATCAAGTGGATCGATTGCAACATCGGCTCCCGCCTCACAATGAAATACCCGGGCGTTATCATGAAAGGCCGCAAGGCCCGCGGCGAAGTCATCTCCATCGCGCTCGCCGGCGACGGACAGCACCAGGACACCGGTGCCAAAATGGTCCACGCCGCCGACGAAACCACGAGCAACATCGTTTCGAAGAGCATCAGCATCGGCAAAGGCCGCTCGACCTACCGCGGTCTCGTTCAAGTCGGCCGCCACCTCAAGGGCTGCAAAAACAACACCGAGTGCGACGCCCTTCTGATCAACACCGATAGCCGCACCGACACCTACCCCGCCATCACTGTGCGCGGAAAAGAAAACGCCTGCCAGCACGAGGCCTCGGTCAGCAAAATCAGCGCCGAGCAAATCTTCTACATGCAACAGCGCGGCATTTCCGAAGGCGCCGCGATGAGCCTCGCCGTGAACGGATTCGTCAACGACCTCGTCCAGCAATTCCCCATGGAATACTCGGTCGAGTTGAAACGCCTCATCGACCTCGAAATGGAAGGCTCCGTCGGCTAATCCCCAGAGAAAAACAATGACCACTCTTATGGAAAAACCCGCCGCGGCCTCGTCCGCATGGCCCGCCTGGTTCCAGACCGAACAATCCGCCGCGCTCGCCGAATACGAAAAACTCCCCGTCCCCGTCCGAAAGGACGAGTCCTGGCGTTTCGCGAATCTCAAAGCCCTCGACCTCTCCGCATTTGTCGAAGCCTCCCCCGTTGCCAGCGAAGGCCGCCTCATCAATGCCTCCACCGGCCTCAAGGAAACCTCCGCCAAGCTCATCCTCGGCAATAACTCCCTGCTCCATCGCGAGACCGGCGCTCTTCCGAAAGGCGTGATCCTCGAAACCCTCGAGTCCGCCGCTGCGAACCACACCGAGCTCTTCAAAAAATACTTCATGGCCCAACCCGTGGAACTCGGCTCCCGCAAATTCGCCGCGCTCCACAAAGCCCGCGTCGCCGGCGGTGCGTTTCTCTTTGTCCCGGCCAACACCAGCGTCGAACTCCCCATCGAACTCTTCCAGTGGGTCGAAGGTGCCAACGCCTCCGTCTTCCCGCACACGCTCATCGTCTGCGGCGAGAACAGCCGTGTAACCGTCGTCGATTATTTCAAATCCGCCGACCAACTCCCCGCCTTCGCCTGTGGCGTGAACGACATCCACCTCGCCCGCGGCGCGAAGCTCACCTACATCTCCGTCCAGGATTGGTCGCGCGAGACCACCGCGTTCCACCTGAACTCCACCATCGTGGACCGCGACGCCCTCGCCACCGCCCTCATCGCGAATTTCGGCGGAGCCTTCATCCGCGGCGAAAGCCTCAGCCGCCTCATCGGCGAAGGCTCCCGCAGCGAGATGTATTCCATCAACCCCGTTGAAGGCGCCCGCGAGATCGACCAGCGCACCCTGCAAGACCATGTCGCGCCCCACGCCACCAGCGACCTCCTTTACCTCAACGCGCTCGACGACAAATCCCGCACCATTTTCGCCGGCCTCATCAAAGTCCAACCCGGCGCCAAAGGCACGGACGCCTACCAGAAGGTCAAAAACCTCATCCTCAGCGACGATGCCGACCCGAACTCCATGCCTGGCCTGGAAATCCTGAACGACGAAGTCCGCTGCAGCCACGGCGCCACCAACGGCCCCGTCAGCGCCGACGAACTCTTCTACATGGAAGCCCGCGGCATTCCCGCCGACAAAGCCCGCCGCCTCATTGTGAATGGTTTCTTCAATAGCCTCTTGGAGCGCTTGGAAAACGGTCCCCTTCGCCAGCACTTGGAAAACCTCCTCGCCGACCGACTGGCTATCGCATAATCCATTTAAACGCCTTTCACAAAGCATTGTAGCAGCCAAGCTCTGTTGCCATATCCGGCAAAAACACCTCCAAATCTAGGGCGCAAACACCATGGCAAACCTCCAACCTTTCAATAACAATCGCGCCCCTGTTTATGGCCGCTGTGGTAAATGTCATGAGCCGATCATGAGTGGCCTCTGCGGCGCCAGCGACCCGCGCCTGGACGGCATCGCCTGCCCGCTGTGATTTCAGGCATGCGATTTTTGTAAGCCATGCCCGTTTCCAATCGGAGCGTTACGATTTTATCCGCCGCCTTGCTCGGGATGGCGCTTGCCAGCTCGCGGGCGGCGGATTTGGAAGAACCGCTGACCCTCTTTTCCCAAGCGTCCTCGTGGATGAATGCTGCCGCAGAACCGCTCGGGGTGGAATTTTTTGCGGATTACTGCGGGGTGTTCCAGGGCAATCCGGTCGGCGGGCAGTCGCAGGGGGTTGCCTACTCGCAATACCTGCCATTCGGGTTCGAGTGGAAGGAACCGCTCGGCTGGCGCGGAGTCTCGTTAAGGGTTTCGGCAGTGTCCGGCGCGGGGCGGGATCTCTCCGAATCCATCGGCAACGCCATCACCGTTTCGCAGGCTTGGAGTGGCAGCACATTGTTCCTCTACCAAGCCTACTTTGTGCAAAAGGCCTTCGACGATCGGCTCGAGATCGGAATTGGACGCGTAGCCGCCGAGCAATTTTTTGCCACGCTGCCAGCGTTCGATTTACTTGTGACCGGCGGGCTGAATTCCGTGCCAGTCGCACTGGAACTCAATTCAACATTCACCGGCAGCTCCTCGGCATCGTGGTTCGCGGGGGCGCGGTGGTTGCCGAGCGAGGAAATCTCGGTCACGGCGGCGGTTTTCCAGGCGCGCTCCGAGTTGGGACAAGCCGGGCCCTACCATGGGTTGGATCTCGGGTTGGATGCAGGCGACGGCACATTCGGCATGCTGGAAATCGGCTGGACTCCGAACTCGGAGGAAAAATCCACCGCCGTGTTGGAGGACCAGAGTTTCAAGCGTGGCCGACGCGAACTCAACGGCGATGGGGGAAGCTTTCCAGGTGTTTACAAACTCGGTGCGTATGTCTCGAACGAACCCGAGACGAACTATCCCGGCGGATGGGGCGCAAGCCCGTTCGGCTTCTACGCGCTCGGCCAGCAAACGCTTTGGGAAAAAAGCCCGGGCCAAAAACAAACCGCGCAGTTTTCCATTTTTGGCGGAGCCGTTTGGTCGCCACCGACCGGGGTGACGGAAATGCCGTTGGACGCCTTTGCCGGGGCTGTCTGGCGCGGCCCATGGAGCGCAAGGCCGGCTGATCATCTTTACGCATTGTGGCAGATCGGAACTTTCAGCGAACCCTATACGCGCAGTGTCGGTCAGTCCTCTGCGGGTGCCTTCGAGTCCGTGCTCAATGCCGGCTACATTTTTCAGATCACCAAGGAATTTTCCGTGCAGCCCGACATCCAATACATCATCCAACCCGGCGGTTTCGGGCAGACGGGCAATGCGCTCGTGCTGGGATTGCAGGTAGCGGTCGAGTTGTGAGCGAGCTGAAAGGTTGCCTCAAATAAACACGCCCCTAAGTGTTAAATTGCCGCGCTGCAGTCGCGTTGCATCACCAAGACCAAAAAATGAAACATTCGAAGGTTGACAGGACTTGCCATCGATCGAACTTTGCCGATCCTATTCACTCCACCCCTGCCTCTTCCATTAAATCGCCATGCCACTAAATCCGCTCAGCCAACGCCTCCAACCCGTTGATTCCCTTACGATCGATGTCATCACCGACGATGTCAGCGACGCTTATATCTCCAAGACGATCTTCGCGGTTTCCGAGTTCGCAAACATCGTCAAGGGCGGTGCC
>JBDKIG010000113.1:0-7684 GCA_039797215.1 Verrucomicrobiota bacterium
GGGACTCTCCGACCTCTTGCTCAAGCCCAAGGCACGGTTTTTCAAGTTCTACATACTCCGCAAAGGGTGGCGGGAAGGCCTTCCGGGTTTCCTTGTCGCCTGCATGGAGGCGGTCTCTGTTTACTTGAAATATTTCAAGCTCTGGGAACTGAACCGCCGAAGTTGAGTGTCAGCGGGCTTTGACGGGGGCCTTGCCGGACTTGGCGGCTTGCGATGCGTCCTCGCCCGCGCCGGAGGCATTGGCGAGGCCGGCGTCCTCGGGCGGCAGGAAGGCTTGGAAACGCGATTTGTCGATGGCCTTCATGTAGGCTTCCTGTGGGCCGACATTTCCGGCGAGGAGTTGCTCCCAGATGGCGTCGTCCATGAACTGCATGCCTTGGCTCTTTCCGGCGACGATCACATCTTGAAGTTTTTGCGTTGCGCCTTCGCGCACGATGGCGGCGACGGCGTTGTTTACGATGAGGATTTCATTCACCGCCACGCGACCAGTGCCGTCTGCTTTTTTCATGAGAAGCTGGGCGACGACTCCGCGCAGCGAGGAGGCGAGCATTGTGCGGACCTGAGCTTGCTGGTCACTCGGAAAGACATCGATCATACGGTCCACCGTTTTGCGGGCGTTGTTCGTGTGGAGAGTTCCAAAGACGAGCAGTCCCGTTTCGGCAGCGGTGAGAGCCAGCGAGATGGTTTCGAGGTCACGCATTTCACCGACGAGAACGATGTCGGCATCTTCGCGCAGGGCGGCTTTCAAGCCTGCAGGGAAAGACTCGGCATGCTCGGGCACCTCGCGTTGGGTGATGATGCTTTTTTTGTTCCGGTGAACAAATTCGATTGGCTCCTCGATGGTCACAATGTGGCGGGAGAAGTTCGCGTTGATGTAATCGATGAGTGCCGCCAGCGTCGTGCTTTTTCCCGATCCGGTGGGGCCGGTGACGAGAACGATGCCGCCGCGCATGTGGCCGAAGGTTTTAATGATCTCGGGAACGCGGAGGTCTTCGAGCGTTTTGATCTTGGTGGGGATGATCCGGAAGACCGCGCCGTAGCCATGGGTTTGCTTGAGATAGTTGCAACGAAACCGGTTGTCCTCATTCATCTCATAAGCGAAATCGAGATCCCCATTTTCCTCGAATCGCTGCCAGCGCTCAGGGGTGCAAATTTCGCTGAGCATGTAGCTCATTTCCTCCTGCGTGAGAGGCTCCTCGCGGATCGGAACAATCTCGCCATGCCTGCGGATTTTCGGTGACTGGCCTTCTGCGAGGTGGAGGTCGGACGCTCCGCTGTCGATGAGAACCTGAAAAAACTGGTCGATGTAAGGCATGGGTGGAGAGTTTTAAGTTTTAAGCGGGCTCGCGGTTGGGGAGACTGGTTTCCATCTCTGTGCTCTCTGTGTCCTCTGTGGTCAATCCTTTGGAAGAGGTTTATTGGTGTCCGGTGATTTTCATCATGTCGGCCTTTTGCTCGGCGCGGTAGACGGCTTCCTCGGCGGAAATGATTCCCGCCTGGTAAAGCTCGATCAACGAGTCGTCCATGAGCTTCATGCCAAGTTTTTTTCCGGTCTGGATGATGCCGGGGAGCATGAAAGTCTTTCCTTCGCGGATCACATTGCCGACGGCAGGTGTGTTCATGAGGATTTCGATGGCGAGGGCGCGGCCGTTGCCGTCGGCTCGCGGGACGAGTTGCTGGGAAACAATTCCGCGAAGCGACTCGCTGACCATGATGCGGATCTGGTCGCGTTGGTCGGTGGGAAACACATCGAGCAGGCGGTCGAGCGTGCGCGCGGCGTTGCTGGTGTGCAGCGTGCCGAGCACGAGGTGGCCTGTCTCCGAGGCGGTGATGGCGAGGGAGATTGTTTCAAGGTCGCGCATTTCGCCGACCATGATGACATCAGGATCCTCACGGAGAGCGCCGCGCAGGGCATTGGCGAAGGATTTCGTGTGGGTGTGGACTTCGCGCTGGGTGACATGGCAACCGCTCGAAGGAATGATGTATTCGATCGGATCTTCGAGCGTGATGATATGGTCGTGGCGGGAGCGGTTGATCTGGTCGACCAGAGCGGCAAGCGTGGTGCTTTTTCCGCTTCCGACTGAACCGGTGACGAGCACGAGGCCGTTGTGGAATTCCGTAAGAAGCCGCAACTGTTCGGGCAAGCCGAGTTCCTCCATCGTGCGCACGGTGTCGCTGATGATTCGGAAAACGAGATCGTAGCCTGTGCGCTGGCGGACGACGCTGGCACGGAAGCGCCCGATCCCGGTGGAGTAGGCGAAATCCACATCGCCGCGTGAGGCGAGTTGGGCCTTCTGGGGTTCGGTTAAGAATCCCATCGCGAGCGTTTCGGTATCTTGGGAAGTCAGCGGCGTAGCCTGTTGCCAGATCGGCTCAAGAATGCCAAAGCGGCGCCAGATCGGTTTGGAATTCACGCTCAGGTGGATATCTGACGCGCTCGATTCCTTGGCGACGGCCAGAAATTGATCCACATGCGTGAGTCCGGCAATCGAGTCAGGGGAGTCTTCCATGAAATAGTTGAGGCAGTTTTTCGGTCGCCGTAGTGACGATGTGGCTTTTGCTTAGGTGGACGGCTCCGCGAAGTCAAACCCACGCGACTTTTTTGGGAAACAAAAACGCCCCGCCCTTCCGAAGAAGGAGCGGGGCGAAATTTGGTGAGTTCTTGGGTTAGGCCGTGGTGGCTGCCGCGTCGCGATCTTTCATCGCGGCTTTGCGGCTGAGCTTCACGCGGCCCTTGTCGTCCACGCCGATGCATTTGACCCAGATCGAGTCGCCCATTTTCACTACATCTTCAACCTTGTTCACGCGGAAGTCGGCGAGTTCGGAGATGTGGCAGAGGCCGTCTTTTCCGGGCAGAACTTCGACGAAGGCGCCGAATTCTTTGATCGAAACGACGGTGCCTTGGTAAAGCTCGCCGATGCTGATTTCCTTGGTCATGCCGAGGATGATTTCCTTCGCACGATTCAGGCTGTCGCCATTGTTCGAGTAGATGTGCACAGAGCCGTCGTCCTCGATATTAATCTCGGCGCCGGTCTCGGCCACGATGCCTTTGATAGTCTTGCCGCCAGGGCCAATGATGAGGCCGATCTTGTCGGGATTGATGCGAACGGTCTCGATGCGCGGGGCGTAAGGGCTGAGTTCGGTGCGCGGGGCGGCGAGGACGCTGTTCATCACCTCGAGCACTTTGGCGCGGGCTTCTTTGGCCTCGGCGACGGCTTCGAACATGATCTCGTGCGAGATGCCGGGAAGTTTGAGGTCGAGCTGGAAACCAGTGACGCCTTCGGTGGTGCCGCAGAGTTTGAAGTCCATGTCACCGAAGTGATCCTCGCTGCCGATGATGTCGGTGAGCGTGGTGTAGCGCTTGAGGTGGTCGCCATCATATTCGGTGACGAGTCCCACCGAGATACCTCCGACGGGTCGGATAAGCGGCACGCCTGCATCCATGAGAGCGAGCACGCCGGCACAGACACTGGCCATCGAGGTGGAGCCGTTGGATTCCATGACTTCGCTCACAACGCGGAGGGCGTAAGGAAAATCCTTCTCGCTTGGGATGACGGGCTCGACCGAGCGTTCGGCGAGGGCACCGTGACCGATCTCGCGGCGGTTCATTCCACCGAAGCGGCCGGTTTCACCGACGCTGAAGGGTGGGAAATTGTAATGGAGCATGAAGCGCTTGGTGTCCGCGCCGCCGCCGTAGGAGTCGATCATCTGGGCTTCATCGGCGGGAGCCAGAGTCGCGATGCCAAGGGCTTGGGTCTCGCCGCGGGCGAAGATCGCGCTGCCGTGGGTGCGGGGCAGGACGCCAGCCTCGCCGGAAAGAGCGCGGATCTCGTGGAGTCCACGGCCATCGCAGCGTTGCTTGCGGTCGAGGATCGAGACGCGGAAGGCTTTTTTCTGCAGGTAGTCGAAGGCCTGAGAGATCTCGAATTTCGAGGCGGACGGGAATTTTGCGAGCACGGCTTTTTCGACTTCCTCGCGGAGGGCGCCGACAGCTTTCGAGCGGTTCACTTTGCCGCTGGTGTAGAGGGCGGCTTCGATGCGGTCGCCGGCTACCGAGTAGGCGATTTCCGAAATGGAGGCGTCCACCTGGAAGAGCGGCACCGAGCGTTTCGGCTTGCCGACGGCTGCGGCGAGATCGCGCTGGGCGGCAACAAGGAGTTTCACGGCCTCGCGGGCAAAATTGAGACCGGCATTGAAGTCGGCCTCGGGGAGTTCCTTGGCGGCACCTTCGATCATGATGACTTTTTCGCCATCGCCGACATAGACGAGGTCGAAGTCGCTGTGCTCGCGCTCGTCATGGGTGGGGTTGACGACGAACTGGCCGTTGATGCGGCCGACGCGCACGGCGCCAACGGGTCCGGCGAACGGAATATCGGAAACGCAGAGTGCGGCCGAGGCACCGTTGATCGAAAGGATATCGGGGTCGTTCTGGCCATCAGCACTCAGGAGGAGTGTGATGATCTGGGTGTCATAGAGGTAACCCTTCGGGAAAAGCGGGCGCAGGGGACGATCGGTCATGCGCGCGGTGAGGATTTCCTTTTCGGAGGGACGGCCCTCGCGCTTGAAATATCCGCCTGGGAATTTGCCAACGGCGGCGGCCTTTTCCTTATATTCGACGGTGAGTGGGAAGAAGTCTTGGCCTTCCTTGATGGTGGTGGCCGAGACGGCGGTGACGATTACGATCGTGTCGCCGCAGCGGACCGTAACGGCGCCGTCGGCGAGTTTGGCGAGTTTGCCGGATTCAAAAACGATGGGAGTTTTGCCTGCGTGGGCAGTGGATGTATGGGACATGGAATGTGTGTTGGGTAACGCCGCCGAACGGGCGGTCGGATTTGGGATGATGTGGAAAGCCCCGGAGATTTCCGGGGCTATCGGGTTTCTTAGACTTCCGCTTACTTGCGGAGGTCGAGTTTCTCGAGAACCGTCGCGTAGCGGCTGGAGGCTGTGTCCTTGAGATAATCAAGGAGGCTCCTGCGAGTAGCGACGAGTTTGAGCAACCCGCGGCGGGACGAGTGGTCCTTGGCGTTGGTTTTGAGGTGCTCGGTGAGGCTCAGGATGCGTTTGGTGAGAAGCGCGATTTGCACATCGGCGCTGCCTGTGTCTTTCGCGTGGAGGCGAAGGCCGTCCACTTCATTTGCTACTGCTGCTTTTGCCATTGGATTTATTCTTTATTTCTAGTTTTGGAAGGCGGGGAAATTGTCACCTGAATTTTGCCTTGGCAAGAGAAAACTCGGCAGAGGCTGAATCTTTAAAAATCTCAACCCTCAGGATTTTTTTGAATGTAAAGTTGGTAGAGTGGGAGATTCGGGAGGATTCGGATTTTTTGTGAGAAAAGGGTCGTGAAGGCGTCGATCGCGGCTTTGGGCAGAAACAGGGGGTTCTCGGTTCCTAGGCGCATTGGGGACCAGAGGTAGTCGTCGAATGCCATCACGCCACCTGGCTTAAGTAATTCAAATCCCAATACAGAATCTCCTAAAACATCTGGTGCTTGATGGCTTGCATCGATGCTGATGAAGTCAAATCGTGGGTGGCCTTCGGTGATCAGTCTGGCAAGCTGGGGAAGTGAAAAGCCTTCGCGAATCTCGACTCTTGCCTGAGATTCGACCGTTGCGATGTTGGCCTCAAAGCGTTTGCGGAGCGTGCCAAGCTCCATGCCTTTATGCTCAATGCCTCCTTGGAAGCTATCAATCGCCACGATAGAGGATTCAGGCGTTTTGCAGTGATTTTGTAATAGCCAGCAAGTGGATCGTCCCTCGAAAACCCCCACCTCCAGAATGCTCAAATGGGGCACTCTTTTGGATAATTGCGACAGGATCACCGACCAACTTGGAATGCTGCGGCTGAACCAGTCTTGCGAGAAGGAGGGGGTATTCATCAGGATTGAATCACTTTTCTTCCAAGGCGGCGACGCCGGGGAGGATTTTGCCTTCGAGGAGTTCGAGGGAGGCGCCTCCGCCGGTGCTGCAGTGGGTGACTTTGTCGGCGACGCCGAATTTTTTCGCGGCAGTGGCGGTGTCGCCTCCACCCACGATGGTAATCGCGCCATTGGCGGTCGCTTGGGCGACGGCGGCGGCCATGGATTTGGTGCCTTCGGCGAATTTTTCGAATTCAAAGACGCCAGCCGGGCCGTTCCAGATGATGGTCTTCGCGCGGAGGATGGCTTCGGTGAAGATTTGGCGGGACTTGGGGCCGCAATCCAGGCCTTCGAGGCCTTCGGGGATGCCGGTGGTGTCATCGGCCGAGCCAGTGGTGGCGTCGGGGGAGAATTTGTCGGCGGTGATGAAGTCCACAGGGAGGTGGATTTGCACGCCGCGGGCTTTGGCTTTTTCCATGAGCTCACCGACGATCTTGGCGCCTTCGGGGTCGAAGAGGCTGTTGCCGATGGGCATGTTCTCGAGGACTTTTTTGAAGGTGTAGGCCATGCCGCCGCCGATGATGATTTCGTCGGCTGTCTCGATGAGGTTGCGGATGAGCGGGATTTTGTCGGCAATTTTCGCGCCGCCGAGGATGGCGAGGAGCGGGCGCTTGGGGTTGTCGAGAACGGCGGCGAAGGCGTCGAGTTCCTTCTGCATGAGGAAGCCGGCGACTTTTGGAAGATCGACTCCGACGACGGAGGAATGGGCGCGGTGGGCGGTGCCGAAGGCGTCAGAGACGAAGATATCGCCAAGCTTGGTGAGGCTGGCACGGAAGGTTTCAACATCGTGCGGGGCGGCCTTGGTGGAGGTGCCGTCCTCGTTTTTGGCTTTGCCTTCCTCTTCGATGTGGAAGCGGAGGTTTTCTAGGAGGGTGACTTCACCGGGCTTCATGTGGGCGCAGGCGGTTTCGACTTCGAGTCCAACGCAGTCTTCAAGGAAACGGACGGGGCGGCCGAGGAGTTCGGAGAGTTTTTCGGCGACGGGCTGGAGGGAGTATTTGGGCACGCGGCTGCCATTCGGGCGGCCGAGGTGGCTCATTAGAACAACGGAGGCTCCTTGGTCGAGGGCGTGTTGGATGGTGGGGAGGGCGGCGACGATGCGCTGGGTGTTCGTGATGGCGCTGGTGGTTTTGTCTTGGGGAACATTGAAGTCGACGCGAATGAGGACGCGTTTGCCGGAGAGGGAGATGTCTTTGATGGATTTTTTCATAGCAGGTCTTGGGTTGGGTGTTTCAAAAAAATGACCACAGAGTTCACAGAGCGCACAGAGGTTTTAGATGCCTCCGTGTTCTCTGTGTCCTCTGTGGTCAATCGATAGGATCGTTTCGTTACTTCGCGATGACGCGGGCCATTTCGAGGACTTTGTTCGAATAGCCCCACTCGTTGTCATACCAGGAGACGAGTTTGACGAAGGTCGGGTCGAGTGCGATGCCGGCCTCGGCGTCGAAGACGGAGGTCTGGGTCTCGCCGCGGAAGTCGGTGCTGACGACCTTGTGGTCGGTGTAGCCGAGGATGCCTTTCATCGGGCCTTCCGAGGCGGCCTTGATGGCGGCGCAGATTTCCTCGTAGCTCGCGGGCTTGTCGAGTTCGACGGTGAGGTCAACGACCGAGACATCGGAAGTGGGCACGCGGAACGCCATTCCGGTGAGTTTTTTGTTGAGGGCGGGGATGACTTTGCCCACGGCCTTGGCGGCTCCGGTCGAGGAAGGGATGATGTTTTCAAGGATGCCGCGACCACCGCGCCAGTCCTTGCTGCTTGGGCCGTCCACA
>JBDKIG010000114.1:0-7440 GCA_039797215.1 Verrucomicrobiota bacterium
GCCGGGCGACAAAAATCACCGAGAGCCGTAAGGAAGCAGCCTGTGTGCTCATGCGATGCGGGGGGTGTTGAGTTCCCACTTCACGAATTTTTCCTCAGCGTCGCCGAGGCCGAACAAATAGCCAGCTGCCTCGCCGAATGCGGCGGCGTAGTAAACGAGGAACACCACAGGCACCGAGGCCAGAAGTGTGGGGATCAACGCCGGGCGGCGGGAGATGGATTTCGCCAGGCGCAGAATTCGCAGGGCGGGGACGAGTGTGAGGACGCCGCAGGCCCATGCTAACCGTGTCGGCGGGAGCCAGCCATTCGCTTTGGCCCGGGCGACGGAGAGGATTTTCAGGTAATAAAAATTCGCAGCGCAAAGTTCCCGCAGGCTTGCGTAGCAGCGGTGCGCGGCGAGGACGCCGGGCGCGACTTTCATGGGAAGCCCACGCGCGTTCACCATCTCCTGCACATTAAAATCCACGCCAACGGATTTTTCAAAATCTTCGCCGAGTTCTTCGAGGAACCAGCGGGAGTAGGAGACATTGTTGCCGGCGAGGAGCCGCGCGGGACCCCCCTCGACGGGGTGAGCGAAGAATCCGTAATCCGCCATCAGCGCCGAGCGGGACCACAGCGAGTCGCGGCTGCCGTTTGTGAACGCATAGCCTACCGCGGCCCAACGGCCATCCGAATGGGCCTCGAGCAGCCGCTCGGCCCATGTGGCATGCGGTTCACAATGGTCCTCGAGAAATGCAACGATCGGAGCCGAGGATTCCCTCGCGGCCTGCGCGCGGGCGACCCGCCAGAAGTGAAGTCCGGGTCGGCGAAGATATTTCGAGGCAAAGCGGGCCGGCATTTTTAATTCGGGCACGGAAGTCTCTGCGCAATCGAAGACGACAATTTCCAAAATTTCGTCCGCGCAGCTTTGGCGGCCCAGCGCATCGAGCACGCCTTGGGCGTTTTCACGATTCGTGCCGACAATCATGACGACCGAAATCGCCGGGCGGGAAGTTTGGACCATGCGGGAGAGTTGCGTAAACGGAGCGCGGGATCAATGCGGCGGGGCAAGCCCGGAGGGAAATGGTGCCGAGGGCGATTGGAGGCGGTAGGAGGTTATCGATTCCCCGAAGGCACGCGGGCAACGGGGAGGCCGACGGCTTTGCAGAGCCGGAACTGGCGCTCATCCCCGGTGACAACCAAGTCGGCACCGCAGGATTCGGCGGCCGCCACATGCAGGATGTCGAGGGTGCGGCAGAGGATTTTGGCCGTGTGAAGACGGGCGAGGTGCGCGGCGCGTGACCATGCTGCGCCCCAATCGAGGGGATTGCTGGCCAAAACACCGTTGCGGATGTCGGTTTCGAGATGCCCGAGCGCCAAGGCCCCGGCGGCGGCGGGGATGGTTTTGCGTCCGACTGCGGCGTGGATCGCGTTGCGGAGTTCGGTTTCCTGGAGTTCGTTCAGGGGAATGGATGAGGCGGCAAGGGCTTTTCGCTGAACAAACTCGCTGCCGGATTCGACAATATAGAGTTTCACCAGTGCTCCGGTATCGAAATAGACTTTGGCCATTGGAGCAGGCGCTCAGTCGCGATCGGAGTAGAGGGAGTCTGCCACAAGGGATTTGCTGGTATTCACAGCTCCGGCGGCGCGGGCCCGGGAAATCCAATCCGTCTTTGGTTTGGGCTCGGATGGGGATGCCGGCTGTATCAAAGCGACCGGGACTCCATGGGATGTCCAATTCAGGGTTTTTCCGGCAGCAAGAAGTTTGCGGATTTCAGCAGACTTGTGGACAAGGTCCCTGGAGGTGACGGTGGTCATGTTCAACAAAAATGTAAAACATCTTGGATTTGTCAACCCCGGGTAGAGCCGGACTGCTTGGCTTTCGTGCGGCAGGCCATTTTCGGCGAGGAGAGTGTTGGTTCCTTCGTGCTTTTTGTCGGGGGTGAGGACTTGCTCTTCATAGTCGCTGCGCTCGGTGTTGACCTCCCAGGGGTCGAGTTCGGGGAGGCCGAGGAGGCGGCGGGCAGCGTTGCGCATTAAGCGATTTTTTTAAAGGAAGGGATTCGTTATAAGAATGCCTCCGTAGTTTTGACCGTGGGACAAGTCCTCGGAGAGGACTTCGCGGCAACCGGCGGCGCGGGCGGCTTCCAAAATCGCCGCATCCCAATAGGAAATTCCCCAGCGTTCCTTGGAATCGAGTGCGGCCCGCATGATCTCCATCGTGATCTCCTGCACCTGGAAGCGCCGCCATTTTTGAATGAATGCAACTGCGGTGGAATGGGGAAGCGGATTGCTGCGGCTCGCCCGCGTGGCTTGGACATAAAACTCCTGAAGCACTTGAACGGAGATGGTTATATCCTGCGATGACAGTAAGGCGATGGCGATCCCGGCTTTGCGTTGCTCCCCAACAACCGTGCTGATGCTGTAGAGGAGGATGTTTGTATCAGCGAATCGCATGGCGGTCGTGGAGATCCTCACGGGAGCAGCGGTCTTCGGCCGAGAAAATAAAACCCTCTTGTCTCATGTTTTGGCGTAATTCGTCTTCCTCGCGTTTCATGCGTTCGAAGCTGGATTCCTCCTCAACGATCTTTGTGAGAAACTCTTTTACCAGCCCGGAGATGGTGGATTTCCGCTCCGCAGCGCGAACACGCGCTTTGTGGTAGATGTCGTCACCCACAGTAACTGTGATGTTTTTCATATTTTCACAGTAAAACCGAGCAGAAGTGAGTCAACCATTGATTTCTATCAGACACGATCTCCTGCGTCGGGGCTTTTTCAGAAACGAGAATGTCGGTGCCCAGTTTTTGTAGCGAAAGTCGGAACGACTTTCGAACGGATGGCGTTGTAGCGTAGGAGAGCGCGGCCGAAAAATCTTTGGTTTTCCGCTACGGGCGAATCGGCATGAAAGGCCGCGTGCTTTGCCATTTCAAGCGGGGATGTTCATGGGATTCACAACACGGATTTCCAAGCCTTTTGACGAGCGCACATGGGCGGGTGTGCTTGCCGGGCAGACGAGAAAGTTGCGTCCTTGGGGGTGGATGGCGCGGAATGTGGCCAGCGCGTCGGCGTCGAACGCGTCGGGATTCCATTTACACTCGATGGCATCCACGGAATCACGGTCTCTTAGGATGACAAAGTCGATTTCGCGGCCGTTTTTGTCGCGCCAGTAGAGAGGCGGCGCATCGGGCAGGCGTGCTTGAAGGGTTTCCAAAACGAGATGCTCCCAGAGCGGGCCGAAGTCGTCGGGGCGAAGGGGATTCCAGCCTCGGACGAAAGAAACAAAGCCCGTGTCGAAGGCATAGACCTTCGGCTGCTTGACGATTTCCGTTCGTGAACCCCGGTGGAAGGGGCGCACGCTGGTGGCGGCATGGGTGGTTTCGAGGGCGCGCAAGTGGCTTTCGACCGTGGCGCGGGCGATGCCGAGTTCCGAGGCGGCCTTGGAAACATCGAACTGACCACCGCTTTGCCGCAAAACATATTCGAGAAAGGCGGTGAAACGATTCATATCCCGGAACCCGAAAAGGCGTTGGATGTAGCGGGCGAAAAAGGAATCCATCCACTCGCGGTAGAAGGCCGGTTTTTTTTCATCCGCCAACAGGGCTGGCGGCAGACCACCATGGAACAGACGGCGCTAGAGAGTCGATCCAAAGGACTTCAATTCCTCCAGTAGAACGGAGACGAGGATGTCAATGCAGGTGTGCTTTTTGTCGGGCGTTGACTTCACCAGTTCCCATTCTTTTTATTTCGAAGAAAATAATGAAAACGGCTGCGAGGAACGGGAAATAGAGCGACATCGCAAAGAGCGCCGGTGTTTTGGCAACGATTCCGGCGGGCAAATACAGGGTGGCTGCGAGCATGAGGGCGATGGCGATATGCGGAATATTTTTGGTGCGGAAGGCCGCAATCGAAGCTGCGAGCACCAAAGGGAAAAGCATCTGGTTGTCGTATTGCCGGTGATAAAAAAACACCCAACCCAGCATGGCACACACACCGGCCAGCGCCGGCATGGTTTCGAAACGCACACGCCTGCCAATCCAAGCTAGGCCGAGGGCGAGCACGGCCACAAAAGCGATTCCAAGACCCGTTAAAACACGCGGGGGAATCTCTGGAAAAAATGCCGGTAAGGAAGTCCCTTGCTTTGCAAAATGGAGACGCTCCGTGCCGAATGTGTGAAACACATATTCGCGCATAGACCAACCGGTCCATTCCAAGGCACCCAGCGTGAGAATCCCCAGCACCGCGCCACCAACGAGGAGTCCTCTCCAACGACCTTGCACCAAAAACAGAAGCGCAAATGGCAGCGCGCACTGTGGCTTGATCATGGCCATTGCCCAAAAGATGCCCGCCAGGGCGTTCCGATTTGCGAGCAATGCGAGAATTTGTGCAGCCACCAATCCCGCGCTCAGGATCGAGAACTGCCCCAGCGCAAGGGCGGTGCAGTTGCCCGAGATCGCCGGCCCCAGCGCCATGCCCAGCATGCCGGCCTCCCGTCCGCATTCCTGGAGCAAACGCCAACCGAGCCATGACATCACGGCGAGCGCCGCGAGGCTCGACACCTGCAACACCACGCGCGCAACCACGAAATCTCCGCTCGCGAAAAACGGCGCGAACTTCACCAGCGCGTAGGCGGGATACACCGAGTGGGCTGAGGCAGGTGGTCGATCCACCGCCGTATGGCGCAGGTTGGGATAGATGCCTTGGGAAAAATCCGCCCACTCCCGCTCGCGGATGCGAAGATCGCTGTCGCCACCTGCCCATGCTACAGACAAGCCTTTGGTGGTGTAAGCCAGAGATCCTAATGCCAGCGCGATCGCTAGAATGGCAATCATCCGAGACCGCAAAAGAATGGCGCTCATAAAAACCCCATCTCTTGCAACTAGAATGCAGCATTCAAGCCCAATTGTTGGAAAGCCGCCAAAGATTGGACTTCGGCTTCTCTGCAATTGTCAATTGGCTTGCCAAGACATTGTGGATTTTTTCAAAAAATCTGCAGGAATTTGGTGTTTACCACGAACGCGTAGCCCTGCAATTTCCCTGATGCCATGAGCCGCCAGAATCCCACGCCGCCACCACCTGAGCCAGAGAGCTCGACTTGGTGGCAGACGCGTAGTGGCTTCTTTAAAAAAACCACCCTTCTGTTGGCGATTCTCATCTTCGGCACTGTCCTATGGACAACCGTCCGCCTAGGGCTGAATCACCAATCGGAAAAACTTCTGGAGATGGCCTTGGCTTACCAAGCAAGTGGAAGAAATGATGATGCTAAGCTGGCGCTGGAGACAGCATCCCGCTTGGTGCAGTCCAATGGATCGGTCGATTTTCTTGGTCGCCTTGGTCGGAATTGCGCTTCCATAGGCCTCTCTCAAGAAGCGCGGGTGGTTTATCGTATGTTATTACGCAAAAGAAACCTGGATTTCATAACAGGGCAGGAAATGCTTACTCTTACCATCAGTCTCAAGGAACCAGTTACAACACGGCATATTTATAATTTCCTCCAGGTTCGTGCCGGAAGCGATTTCTTGCCTTTGCTTTTCCTTGCCGAGGCAAGGGTCTCTCTTGGTGATGATGACACTGCTTTGGAGGATCTTAAAAAGGCGGGACGGCCTGATTCCAATACAGGTCTAGTGGTTGGAATTCGTGAGCAAACGCAAAAAAAAGCTCTACCATTCGCCAACGCAGCCAATGTCAGGGATACCCTCGAATCACTCTCCAGAAAATTTGGAGATCGAAGCGCTTTTCCAATTTATTTGGGATTGAATAAAGCCTGTGTGCCCTTCGAATCGCAGCCGGAATATGCCCTTCGATTGAAACAACACCCAGCTTGTGACATGGAAATGAGGCTGTTTGCGAATGCCATTTTGCTTCGTAGGAATCCTGCGTCGAAGCAAACGATCATGGCTGAAATCCTAGAGGGGTGCAGATATGCGACCATCCAAGACCGGATTCTGGCAGCAAACTGGCTCATGAAAGAGCACGAGCCCGATTTGGCGGCCAGTCTCATTACTGATAAGGAGGCCGTGCTTGTATCCCAGGCATTCCCGATTTGGTTTGATGCTCATGCCGAAACCAAGCAGGTCGAAAAACTTCAAAGCGCTCTGCAGGCGGTTCAAAATAAAATGCCAGAGTCCATGTGGTTATTTCGCAGTTCATTGGTTATGGAACTTGCAGGTCAACAAGAAGAGGCCGAAGCGGAAAGATTCTCTGCCCTGAAAAATGCAAAAAAAAATCAAACTCTGTTGAACCAGTTGGCGATTCAATCCGCCATGGCGGGAGATAAGGAAACACTGGCTGGATGTCTTAAAGAAGCCGCAAAAAACAAAGCTCATGCCAGCGAAATGCTTCGCTCAATTATCAGCGCCGTGCGCGAAAGCAGGAACATAAGGCGACTTGCGGATGTTCTTCTTGTGGCGGCATCAAATCCTACTTTATCGAGCGACCCCGCGATACGCAGCGAGTTGGAGTATTCCAATATCTTGCTAGCCAGAAAGGTAGACAGAGATGAATTAAAAAAACTGGCTAAAAACAACCGAGCCATTCCCGAGTGTCTTTTTTCTTATCTCGCTGGACTTGTGGCTTCTGGAAATGCAGAAGAGGCCCTTGCCGAGTTAAAAAAAGCAAAGCCAGATCTTGATGCGCGATCGCTCGCCGCATGGCAGCAAGCGATCCTGGTTTGGATTTTTACCAAGAACGCTCGCAGCGAGGAAGCGCTTGAATTTGCAGCGCTCATTCCTCCTCAAGCACTATCTTTTCAGGAGCAAGCAGTCCTCGATAGCTTTCTGGTAACTGCTAACAAACAAAGACATCGGCCATGAGGCACCGGAACGAGGAATTGGAAGGAATCGAGGGCGACCCGCGAGGCGGTCTGATCAGGATATTTACTATAATTGCAGTTGGTCTTATCGGGGGCGGTCCCTTGATCTTGGTTTATGCCTATCAATTTTGGAGCCAATGGGAGTTCCGAGTCTTTCCATTGGCCATGGCTGGTTCTCTTTATCTCTACTGGCGCGCTTGGCGCGAGGCGGAAAGACCTCCGACCAAGGGATCAGCTTGGATTACCATACCAGGCTCTGCATGTGGCTTTTATCTCCTGATGATTGCGATACAGGAGGGCCGATTAGGGCTTGGATATGGAGTGATGATCTTTGGCATTGGTCTCTTGTTCTTGCATATCGGAGGATGGCGGTTTTTTTTCCAAAGTATCCCCGGCGCCATCATGGCCCTCATCTTCTCGACACCGATTTTGCATGTCACCGATAAGGCCCTGTCCGCGATTTATGACCTCACTTTGGAGATATCCTGCTTGGCATTAAGTGTCTTTCGAGTTCCTAATCTCATACATAGCAATGCGATAAAGATACCTTCAGATCAATGGCTATCCCTCCCGCCCAAGCGCTTTGCTTTTACACTATCAGCGGCATTGGTTTTAGCTGTTTTTTATGTGCTCGTCCGTCGGCGCCCCGTCTTT
>JBDKIG010000115.1:0-7367 GCA_039797215.1 Verrucomicrobiota bacterium
GTCGGCGCGGCGCTCGAGTGCGAGGACGGCACGGTTTTCACCGGCTGCAATGTCGAAAATCTCAGCTTCGGTCTGACCATGTGCGCCGAGCGCGTGGCGATTGGAACCGCTGTGGCAGCAGGCCAGCTGGCGTATCGCCGCATCGCTGTGGTCGCGGCCACCGATGTTCCGATCAGCCCCTGTGGCGCGTGCCGCCAGGTCTTGGCGGAATTCCATCCCTCACTGAAAATCCTCTCCGCCACAATTGATGGAAAAACCGAGGAATTCACCCTCGACCAACTTCTCCCGCGCGCCTCGACCGGCATCCTCAACCGCCCTTGAAACAAAAACCCTGCTGCTGCGGACACGGAGCGGAAAATCCCCCGCCAGCCACCACCGCAAAATACTTCTGCCCGATGTGCCCAGGGGTCGAAAGCGATTCCCCCGGAAGCTGCCCGAAATGCGGCATGGCGCTGGAGCGAAATCCTCTCTTCGCCGCTGACGAAGCCGACCCGCTTCTACGCGACTTCTCGCGCCGCCTGGCGATTGGTGTGGTTTTCACGCTCCCAATTTTTGTTTTGGCGATGGCCCACATGTTGCCGGGTTCGGCGCACGCCGCGTGGTTGAATGGCGACACCGCGCGCTACGCCCAATTCCTCCTCAGCCTCCCGGTCGTGCTTTGGTGCGGCTGGCCGCTTTGGAAAGCCGGCCTGCAATCGATCCGCAACGCCTCGCCGAACATGTTCACGCTCGTTCTCCTCGGCGTCGGCGCAGCGTGGATTTTCAGCATCGCCGCGCTCTTCTTCGGCGGCGGCCTCTACTTCGAATCGGCAGCCGTGATTACCGTCCTCGTCCTTCTCGGCCAAATACTCGAACTCCGCGCGCGCGAAAAAACAGCCGGTGCCATCAAATCCCTCCTCGCCCTTTCTCCCAAAACCGCCCGCCTCGTCGATGGCGACACCGAGCGCGACATTCCGCTCTCCGAGGTCAAACCCGGGGACCTCCTGCGCGTTCGCCCCGGCGAGAAAATCCCCGTCGATGGCATCCTCGCCGAGGGCGCCAGCACGATTGACGAATCGATGCTCACCGGGGAGGCGATGCCTGTCGAAAAAACCACCGGCGATTCGCTCACCGGCGGCACCGTCAACACCACCGGCTCGTTCCTCCTCCGCGCCGCGCACACCGGCTCCGAAACCGTCCTCGCCCGCATCATCGCCCTCGTCGCCGACTCCCAGCGCAGCCGCGCGCCTGTGCAAAACCTCGCCGACAAAGTCTCCGCGTGGTTCGTCCCGGCCGTGCTCGGCATTTCCGCTTTCACCTTTTTGGCGTGGCTCCTTCTTGCCCAAAACCTCGCCCAAGCGATCACCAACTCTGTCGCTATTCTCATCATCGCCTGCCCGTGTGCGCTGGGCCTCGCCACGCCGATGAGTGTGATGGTCGGCATGGGGCGCGGAGCCTCGATGGGCATTCTTTTTCGCAACGCTGCCGCGATGCAAAATCTCGCCCGACTCAACATCCTCGCCATCGATAAAACCGGCACGCTCACCGAGGGAAAACCGCGCCTCGTCCGCTGCATCGCCGAGCCTGGGTTTTCGGAGAACGACCTCCTGCGCCTCGCCGCGAGCCTCGAATCCGCTAGCGAGCATCCCCTGGCCCGCGCTGTGGTGAACGCCGCCACCGAGCGCGGCCTCGCCACAAAACCTCCCTCCGAGGTTCAAACCAAAACCTCCCTCGGCATCACTGGCGTGGTCGAGGGCCGCCGCGTCGCCGTTGGAAAAATCGCCTCCCTCGGCATCCCCGTCCAAAACCTCCCCGAATCACATGCCACCTCGCTCGGCGTGGCCATTGACGGCCGTCTCGCGGGATTTCTCGAAATCGCCGATTCGATCAAATCCACGACACCCGCTGCCTTGGATTCGCTCCGCCAAATGGGCATCCGCATCGTCCTGCTCACCGGAGACCACCCCCGCACGGCCCACGCTGTGGCTTCGCAACTCGGCATCGACGAGGTCCACGCCGGCATAACCCCCGAGGAAAAACACCGCCTCGTCGTCGGCTTGAAATCCCCCGGCCGCCTTGTCGGCATGGCGGGCGATGGCATCAATGACGCCCCAGCACTCGCCGCCGCTGATGTGGGAATCGCCATGGGCACTGGCACCGATGTCGCCATCGAAAGCGCCAGCGTCACGCTCGTGAAGGGCGACCTCCGCGCCATCGCCCGCGCCGTCAAACTCTCCCGCGCCATGATGCGCAACATCCGCCAAAACCTCGTCTTCGCCTTCGCCTACAACGCGCTCGGCATTCCTCTCGCCGCCGCGACCCACCTCAACCCCATGATCGCCGCCCTCGCCATGAGCCTCAGCTCGGTTTCCGTGATCACCAACGCCCTCCGCCTCCGGAGCGTCCACCTGTGAGCCAGCCCACCCAAATCCTCGTGGTCGGCGGCGGCGCGGCAGGCTTCTTCGGCGCCATCGCGGCGGCCGAGGCGAATCCCCGCGCCAGCGTCACGATTTTGGAAAAAGGCCCGCGTGTTCTTTCCAAAGTCCGCATCTCGGGGGGTGGACGCTGCAATGTCACCCACGCCTGCTTCGAGCCGCGCGAGCTTTCCCTGCGCTACCCGCGAGGCGGCCGCGCGCTCATCGGCCCCTTTACGCGCTTTGGCCCGCGCGAGACGATCGAGTGGTTCCGCCTGCGCGCCGTGAATCTCAAAACCGAAGCCGACGGCCGAATGTTTCCCGTCACCGATTCCTCGCAGACGATCATCGATTGCCTCACCGACTCGGCCACAAACGCCGGAGTCCGCATTCGCACCCACACCGGCGTGGAAACGATCACCCTCCGCGAGGGTGGGGGATTCACGCTCCGCCTCACGAATGGCGAAATCCTCCCATGCGACCGCCTTCTCTGGGCCGCCGGCGGTTGCCGCGCCGAAAACCATCCGCTCGTTCCCCTCGGCCACACGCTCGTCCCGCCCGTTCCCTCGCTGTTCACTTTCCACATCGACTCTCCTTGGCTGCGCGAACTCCCCGGCGTTTCTGTCGAGGATGTCCAAGTCACCGTTCCCAAAACCTCCCTCAAACAACGCGGCCCGCTGCTCATCACCCACGCAGGTGTGAGCGGCCCTGCCATCCTGCGCCTCTCGGCCTGGGGCGCACGCGAACTCCACGATCTCGACTACCGCTTCCCTCTCCGCATCGCCTGGCTTCCCGATGCGAAGCCCGAGGATTTGGTTGAGGAAATCCAGCGCCGCCGCGAGACCCAAGGCGGACAGACCGTCCTGCGCGCCCGCTGGAATCCACTCCCTACGAGACTTTGGGAACAACTCGTCCTGCAAGCCGGCATTACCCCCGACACCAAATGGTCCCGCCTCGCCAAGCCCGAAGCGCAGAAATTGGTCATGCTCCTCACCGGCACCGAACTCCCCGTCACCGGAAAAAGCATGAACAAAGAGGAATTCGTCACCTGCGGCGGCATCCCGCTCCCCGAAGTCGATTTCAAAACCATGCAAAGCCGCCTCGTTCCCGGCCTGTTCCTGGCCGGCGAATCACTCGACATCGACGGCATCACCGGCGGCTTCAATTTCCAAGCTGCCTGGACCACCAGCTGGACCGCCGGCCAAAACCTTGCGCAGAGCAGCAGCAGAGAAAACGAGTTGTAGCCATGGCACTCTGCTGACGGGCAAGTAAAAATCCCCGCGAACGAAAAAACCTAGGGAGGGTCGTTCCGAGGCAATCGATCCAAGCTTCAGGGGTGAATGAGCCGTCTCCAGCCGCAATGTTTTCTTGGGCCCCAACAAGGTTTGGCGAAAAGGCTTTTGGCAATTGACCGGGCGGGCTTGCTCAACAAAAAGTGAACGTTTCTGATGCAAACCTCTCCCTTTTCATTGGGCCGGAATCGCCGGCAGTTTCCTGCTTTATTTTTGCTGCTCACCTGTGGAAGCGCGATGGCTACGGAAAGCCCGGCTTCGGCGATCAACTCGGGTGACAATGCTTGGATGCTGATCAGCACGGCCCTTGTCCTGATGATGACCGCGCCGGGGTTGATTTTATTCTACGGAGGGCTGGTTCGCCGGAAGAATGTCCTGGCAACGATGATGCACAGCCTGATTCTGATGGCGTTGGCCTCGTTTCTTTGGATGGCGGTGGGCTACAGCACTGCTTTTGCGGATGGAAATGCGTTCTTTGGAAATCCGCTAAAGTATTTCTTCCTCAGCGGGGTGGGGGTGGAGCCGAACCCGACCTATGCGGCAACGATTCCGCACCAGACCTTCATGCTTTTCCAGATGATGTTCGCCATTATCACCCCGGCGCTAATCAGCGGCGCAGTGGCTGAGCGGATGCGTTTCGGAGCCTATCTGCTCTTCATGTCGCTGTGGATTTTGGTGGTTTACTGCCCGCTGGCCCACATGGTTTGGGGGAATGGCGGGCTCTTCAATTGGGCGTTGGGTGGGCAGATTCCCGTGATGGATTTTGCCGGTGGTATCGTGGTGCATATTTCCTCGGGGTTCGCGGCGCTGGTAGCGGCGGTATATCTCGGGAAACGGAGCGGATACCCCTCCGAGCCGATGATTCCGCACAATGTCGTGCTGTCCCTGATTGGCACGGGGCTTTTGTGGGTGGGGTGGTTCGGATTCAACGCGGGCAGTGCGCTGGGCGCTGGCGGCCTGGCGACATCGGCGTTCTCGGCCACGCATTTTTCGGCTGTCGGGGCCACGCTGGCTTGGGTGGGTATGGAATGGTATCTCACGGGGCGCCCGAGTGTGCTTGGCGCGGCCTCCGGGATGGTTGCTGGGTTGGCCACCATCACTCCAGCGTCCGGTTTTGTTGGAATCCCGGCTGCATTTTGCATCGGGCTTGCGGGCGGCACGGCGTGCTACTTTGCGGTTTCCAAACTCAAGCGCGCTCTCAAATACGATGACTCGCTCGATGTATTCGGCGTCCATTGCATGGGGAGCACGGTAGGGATTCTTATGCTCGGCTTTCTGGCGGATTCCGCGGTGAATCCGGCGATTGCCACGACCTTCACTCGCGACGGGGCGGTCGTTTCTCTAGCAGGAAGCGCCGGACAGTTTGTGAATCAATTGATCGGCGTCGGTTTCACGATTCTTTTTTCGGGATTGGCCACCTTGTTGATCTTGTGGTTTGTCGGCCTGATTACGCCGCTTCGGGTCTCGCGCGAGGAAGAAGATACCGGCCTCGACATTTCCGAGCACGGCGAGAGCGCCTACAACGATTGAGCGGCGCCGCTGGCGCGTGGCTTGCTTTTATTCCGCCGGCATTGGCTCGGGTGGGGTAGGGGCAGCTTTTTGTTCGAGAACATCAACTAGGGATGGGTCGGCGGTGAGCATGGCGGCCCGCATGGCCTCGCGGAATTCTTTCCCGGCGGCGGCCCGTTCTTCGGGGGATTGCGCGGCTTTGAGTTTCGCCTCGGCGGATTGCACGGCAGGGGCTTGCTTGGCGATCTCGCGGGCTTTTTCCATCCGGTCGCGTTGCTCGGGCGGGATCGCGGGTTTGGAGGCTTCGCCTTTATCTTTGTGTTTTTTTGGATGATTGCCGTCATTTTTCTTGCGGTCCTCGAACTGCTTTTTGCGGCTTTCGAAAAATTCCCCGACCTGCTTGGAAAGTTCGGGGTCGCGATTCATCATGGCCTCCCGCATGGCCTCGCGGAATTCCTTGCCGGCTTGATCGGCCTTTTCCTTCAGGGCTTTCATCTTGGGGTCCTGGAGCAACTCGTCTCGGGCGGCTTGGAATTTCACATTCATTTCCTCGGGCATGCCTTCCGAGAATTTGTCGCGCCATTTTCCACCGGGCTTGTCGCTTGGAGGAGGAGGGGGATTTTGGGCTTGGGTGGTGAGGGTGGCTCCGAAGAGCGCGGCGGCGAGGAGGAGAGGTCGATAGGTATTCATTTCGGGAGGTTGAACAGTGGCGGCGGGGAAAAGTTGCGGATTTAATTTGGTGTCGTGATTGGCGCGCGGATTGACGCCCCTGCCGAGGTCGGCTTTCATTCCGCCCCTATGTCGAAGGACGCCACATCCACCCGAATGGAAAAAATCGTCAGCCTCTGCAAGCGGCGCGGGTTCATTTTTCAATCCTCCGAAATCTACGGCGGCATCAATGGATTCTGGGATTACGGTCCGCTCGGGGTGGAGTTGAAGAAAAACCTGAAGGACTTCTGGTGGCGTCGCAATGTGCGTGAGCGCGATGACATGGAGGGCATGGATGGTTCGATCATCATGAACCGCGCCGTGTGGAAGGCCTCGGGCCACGAGGAGACTTTCAGCGATCCGATGGTGGACTGCAAAGAGTGCAAATCCCGGAACCGTGCCGATCAATTACCTGAAAAGAATGGCGAAAAATACTGCCCGCAATGTGGCAGCCGAAATCTTACCGAACCTCGCGATTTCAATCTGATGTTCAAATCCCACGCGGGTCCGCTCGAGAGCGACGACAACCTCGTCTACCTCCGCCCCGAGACTGCGCAGGCGATCTTTGTGAATTTTCGCAATGTCCTCGACACCTCGCGCCAAAAGCTCCCGTTCGGCATCGCGCAAATCGGGAAGGCGTTTCGCAACGAGATCAACCCGCGGAACTACATCTTCCGTTCCCGCGAATTCGAGCAGATGGAGATCGAATATTTCTGCCGCCCCGAGGATGGCATGCAGCTCACTGACTACTGGCTCGAGGAGCGCCTGAAATTTTATGAGGACATCGGCATTCCGCGCGCGAAAATCCACATCAAAGATATCCCGGACGGCGAGCGCGCCTTCTACTCGAAGAAAACTTACGACCTCGAATACGAGTTTCCCTTTGGCGTAAGCGAGCTCGAAGGCATCGCCTACCGCACCGACTACGACCTCGGGAAGCACATCGAGCACTCCGGCAAGCCACTCGACTATTTCGACGAAGCCACGAAGGAACGCCTCGTGCCGCATGTCGTCGAGCCAAGTGCCGGGGTGGATCGCACAACGCTCGCGCTTCTTTGCGAGGCCTTCGACGAGGAGACGGTCACTGACGAGAAGGGAAACTCCGAGACGCGCACCGTGCTGCGTTTCCATCCCCGCATGGCTCCGATCAAGTGCGCGATCCTGCCGCTTTTGAAAAACAAGCCGCCGCTGGTCGAAAAAGCCCGCGCCGTCGCTGCCTCGCTCAAGCCGTTCATGAATGTCTTCTACGACGAGGCCGGCGCCATCGGCCGCCGCTACCGCCGCCAAGACGAAGCCGGCACGCCATTCTGCGTCACGATCGACTTCGACACGATCGGGGAGAACGGCCCTGAAAAACAGGACACCGTCACGCTCCGGCACCGCGACTCGATGGTGCAGGAGCGTATCGCCATCGCGGACCTGAAGGCTTACCTGCTGGAGCGCACTCTCTAACGAAATTTTACTC
>JBDKIG010000116.1:0-7361 GCA_039797215.1 Verrucomicrobiota bacterium
TGAGCCCGCTTTGGATTCCGGTGTTGATTGTATTTTCGCCCTTCCTCATCCGGGAAAAATATGCGGCATGGAAGCGGTCTCGGGAGGCCCTGCTTGCCCCTGTTCCGCTGCGGCCGCCACGGCCTATTGATCCAGAACTGGAGCGCCGTAGGGCGATCGGGATGCGCGACAAGATGGGGATCAGCCTGGTCGATCCCGTTGGAAAAGACCCGGCGTTGGCTTGGGTTTTCCGTGAGGTGAGTGATCGCGTCGAGGCAGAGATGGGGCAGGAATATCGATTGGGCGACTGCCGCCGCAGGTGGAAGCGAATGAAACAAATCCTCAAGGACGACTATGACATCATCTGGTATAGCCCGCCGGAAATGAACCCCGGCGTGAAATATGATTGAAAATAAGAGTGCCTGCGGCCGCCCTCAGTCGTTTGAGAGTTTGGCTCTGTTTTCCAAAAAATGCGCTTTGGTCGGAGACAACGCGGAGATTGGCAAGTGATTCAATTTGCCCGCCAACTCCAAAAAAGGTGATATCAAACTTCCATGAGTGAAAGCCATCGCACCGAACCGGCATGAACAAAAAATCCCTCACCGAAGCCGACATCCGCACAAAGTTCATCCTCCCTGCCATCGTCGGCAGCAAGTGGGATGTGATGTCGCAGATTCATGAGGAGACCTATTTTACGAAGGGCCGTGTGATCGATGCGCTCATCGACTCGTTCTACCTACAGCGTTACATGCTCTCGGAGTCGTTCCTTGTGCAGGCGGTGAAATCGGACACGCGAGTCGCAATGCCCAAGATCAATCAGATGGAACTAAATGCGATTGCCGTCCCAGTCCCACCCCTCGCTGAATAACGCCGGATCGTAGCCAAAGTTTCTGAACTGATGACCTTTGTGACGAATTGGAAACCCAACTCGCCGCCTCCCACGCCGCTGCCGAAAAACTCCTCACCGCCCTCGTCGCCGAACTCACAGGGGCAAATTCATGACCGAGAGCGGCGGAGCTGGGTCAGTCCCACATATTATCATATTTTCAGGAAAGCCTTATGACTGGATGCCACTCAGTTTGCCAAAATCCTGGGTGTTTCAATAACTCCCTCCTCTGCGTCCCAGCGCCTCTGCGGGAGGATTTGGTTTGTGGGATTCGGCGCTTCGTGCCTGAGTCTTGGGTCCGCTCGTGCCTCCAGCTCGTGGAGCCTACGGATCGGAGAGCGACCCGCCCCTACCCTAAGCCTTTCGATTCGCGAGTATTCACGCCATTCGCGGTTCGCTCCCAAAACGGCAGAGGACTGCCGTTGCTACAAGGGAAGATTTCCCTCCCCTAGCCGCCCCAGCGTCCGCCTTGAGAGAGGCCGGGGACCCAGTTGCGGAGGTGGCCGTTCGAGTAATCGGTTTTCCCAATGGCTCCGATCATTTTCTTGCCAGTGGCACGGCGCCATTTTTTGGTCATGCTCTCGCCGGAGTGGCAGCCCCAGCTTTTGATGAAGGCGTCGCGTGTAAAAATCCCGCGCTGGATACGGGAAAGTTCGTTTTCGTGGAGCCAGCTTTTGGACCCGCTATCGATCTCATTGCTGTAATCAAACATAAAGCACGCCCGGTTCGAGTGCCCGTAGAATTCAAAATTCGCGATCTTCACGCGGTCGCGGGGTTTTCCTTGGTTGAGGTAGTCGATGACCTCTTGACCTTGATCGAACCAGATCAGATTCACCCCGTATTTGTCGCGGACGGAGGTGATGTTTCCGAGGATGTCGCTCTTGTCTTGGCGCACGCCCCGGCGCTGGTAGCTGGGTCGATGAACGAGCCAAGTGATCTTGGCGCCGGGTTTTTGTTTTTGAATTTCCTGAATGCGAACTCGGGCCGACCGGATAAAATTCCCCCACCAGCGGTCATGGGGCTCGGCTTTGAATTTCTCCCACTCCTCCAGTGAGGGGCCTCCACTCAGCAGAATATACTCCCGCTCAACCTCCGCCCGGACGACTGAAGCCCCTAAGAGAAAAACCGCGACGAACCATAATTTCATGCCGTCATCAATCGACACGGTGGGCCGAAGGGCAAGCTGAAAGCGCGGCGATCGGTCTTGCCAAGAGGTTCGCCGCCGATAGTCTCCACGGCTCATTTATGAACACAGCCAATCTCCTTCTTTTAGCCCAAGCCGCCGCTCCTGCAGGTGCTCCACAGCAACCGAACATCTTCATGTCGATGATGCCGTTGATTTTCATCTTCATCATCTTCTACTTCCTCCTCATTCGCCCACAACAGAGGAAAGCCAAGGAGCACGCCAAGCTCGTCTCGGCGCTTAAAACCGGCGACTCGGTCGTGACCAACGCCGGCATCCACGGCGTGATTTCCAATGTGAAGGACAAGACCGTCATCGTGAAAATCGCCGACAATGTGAAGGTCGAGTTCGACCGTGCGGCGATCGTCACGATCGAGGCTTCCTCCAGCGAAAACGCCGCCTGATTTCGGGACTGGCATTTTTTTAAAATCCACCCAATCCCACCATGTCTCCTGTGCTGACCTTTGCTTTCGGCCTGCTTTTGCTCGTCCTTTTCGGCTGGTATTTTGCCAGCGACCTCCCGGCACGGAAACGCTGGCTCGGCTTGGTGCTAACGTTGTTGCTCGCGGCGTTTTGCATCGAGCAGATCGTTCCTCCAGACAAAAAAATCCGTTTGGGATTGGATTTGCAGGGCGGCACTTCGTTCCTGATCCGATTGGTGCCTCAGACAGAAAATGGCATCACGCCAGACCTTCTGGAGCAGGCCGTGGAAGTCATCCGCAAGCGCGTGGATCAATACGGAGTCAGCGAACCTGTCATCACCCCGCAAGGGCGTGACCGGATTTTGGTGCAAATCGCCGGCCTCGACACGAAGCAGACCGAGGACGCCAAAAACCAACTCCAACGCGTGGCGAAACTCGAGTTCGCCATCGTGGATGACGGGGGCTCCGCCCGACTCGACCGCATCAAAAACGGCGAGGAAATCATGGATCCTTCGCTGGTCATCATGCCGATGACGGCCGGAAAAAACAAAACCGAGACCGTGGATATTCTCGTGAAGCGCCGCCCAGCCCTCACCGGGGAATCCGTCACACGCGCCTTCGCTTATTTCGACCAACAGGGCTACGGAGTCTCGCTCGAACTCGATTCCGAGGGGGCTACGATTTTCGACGAGGTGGCCCGGCAAAACAAAGGCCGCCAGATGGCCATCATTCTCGACGGCGAGGTCATCTCGGCTCCAGTGCTCCAAAGCGACCACTACGGCGGGCGCGCACAGATCACCGGAAATTTCGATGACAAGGAGGCCCGCGACCTTTCCAGCGCCCTTGAAAATCCGCTTCGGGTGCCAGTTCAAATCGAAGAAACCCGCAGCGTGTCGCCCACGCTCGGAGCCGACTCGATCAAGAGCGGCGTGCTGGCGGGCATTTCCGGTCTCGTGCTGGTGATGATCTTCACCATGATTTATTATCGCTTCGTCGGCCTAGTCGCCGTGGTCGGGCTTTTGTTGAACATGGTTTTGCTTTTCGGAGCGATGGCGATGTTCAACTTCACGCTGACCCTCCCCGGTATCGCCGGCATCATTCTCACGATTGGCATGGCGGTGGACGCGAATGTGCTCATCTACGAACGCCTCCGCGAGGAACTCCAAGCCGGAAAATCCCTCACCGCCGCGCTCACTGGGGCCTACGACAAGGCCTTCAGTGCCATTTTCGACGCCAATATCACCACGCTCATCACGGCACTCATTCTCTTCTGGCAGGCTACGGGATCCGTGAAGGGTTTCGCCGTCACACTGATTGTCGGCATCATTGCCTCGATGTTCTCGGCGCTGCTCTTCACCCGCACCGCCTTCCGCTGGCTTGTTGATAAATTCAGCCTCGCCAAGGTCTCGATGCTGAATCTCGTTCCTTCGAAAAAATTCGACTTCCTCGGCAAGCGCCACCTGGCCGCAGGCCTCTCGATTCTTTTGATTGTCGGGTCCGTGGCCGTCTTCGCCATGCGCGGAGAGAAAAACCTCGGCATCGACTTTCGCGGCGGCGATCTGGTGATCCTCGACACCGCTCAACCGCTCTCGATTTCTGAAGCCCGGAGCGCGATCAAAGACTCCAGCGTGGTCATTCAATACGAACGCGAGGGAACCCGGGAACTCCTCACCCTGCGTGGCCCGCAAGGCTCCTCGGCCAATCTCGTCCAGGAACTCCAAACGGCCTATCCCGACAAGGGAATCTCGGTCATTGGCCAAGACACGGTGGGCCCACAGATCGGAATGGAATTTGCCAAAAGCGCGATGCTGGCCCTCGGCCTCGGCATGATCGGCATTCTTTTCTATGTCACGCTTCGCTTTGAGTTTTCCTTCGCCATAGGCGCGGTTGTGGCGCTCGTTCACGATGTCGTCATCACACTGGGAATTTTCTCCCTGATCGGTGGCGAGCTTTCCCTCGTCATGGCGGGCGCGATTCTCACGATTGCCGGCTATTCCATCAACGACACGATTGTGGTCTTCGACCGAATCCGCGAAGGCCTCAAGCACGGTGAGCGCGGGAGCATTCAGTCGCTCATGAACACGAGCATCAATGAAACGCTGAGCCGCACGATCCTGACTGGAGGAACCACGCTTCTCTCCGTGGGAGCATTGTATTTCTTCGGCGGCGCGGTGCTACGCGACTTCTCGTTTGCGATTCTCATGGGCATTGCGATCGGCACCTACTCCTCGATCTTCGTCGCCGCCCCTGTGGTTCTCTGGGCCTCGCGGATTCGTGGAAAGAGCGTTCGCCGCGAAGTGCTCGAAACCGAGGCTCTCAAAAAAGCCTGATTCTCGCAGACCGCTTATGAATGGCGGGCACACGGCCCGCCATCAAACGGTCGGCGAATCCAACACATCCACCACCACCGCTGTGGCATTGTCACGACCCGAGGCCGCAACCGCAAGGTTCACCATCGCTTTTGCCGGCTCGTCACCAGCTTCTCTTAGAAATTCCTCCAGACGGTCGTCGTAGAGACCATCGGTTACGCCATCGGAACAAAGGAAAAAGCGGTCGCCCGGCTGCAAGGCCACGGCCCCGACCTGCGGCTCCGCAAATTGGTGCCCTCCACCCAGCGATTTCTGCAGCACATTGCGACGCGGGTGGGTTTTCGCCTCCCGCTCGTTGATTTTCCCGCTTCGTTGAAGCCAGGCGACATAGGTGTCATCCTCCGTGATCTGCGTCATCGGCCCATTTTTCGGAAGCCGATAAATCCGGCTGTCGCCAACATGGGCGAAATACATCCAATGCGGAGTAAACCAACAAAGGCTGAGCGTGGCCCCCATGTCGCGGCACTCCTCATAGCTCGACCCCAAATACTCGAGGGCCCGGTGGATCTCGGCAAAAATATTGCGCAAGACGGTTTCAAAAGTGGAGGAGCACTCGTCGGAAGTGCGTTCAAAATAAGCTGGCAGGAATTTGGTGATTTTCTCCACCGCGATTTTACTCGCGAACTCACCCGCCATGGCGCCGCCCATCCCGTCACTCACGGCAAAAACAAAATCCGCCCCGGCCGAATCCGACTCCCCGATTTTCCCAAGGTAACGCACCCCGCTGGCGTCAATTAAGAGACCAAGAAAGGAATCCTCGTTGTTTTTGCGGACCTTTCCGCAATCCGTGTGTCCGCTCCAAGACAGGGCGGCCGCAAGTGGCTTTTTCTGTTTTTTCATCAGGCTTCTTTGGAATCCAGGATCGTGGCGAATTCAAAATCAATCAGGCAAAACCGACCATCGGCTCGCCGATAAGTCACATTCCGCATCTCAGGATCGTCATGCCGGACTCCGAATTTTTCCAATTCGGCAAACAACTCCTTCATGCGATCCTCGTCGAGGTGGTCCACCCTAATCCCGCAATTGGTTGTCACCATCTGCAAAGTTTGCGGGTCGTGCTCGAGCAACCGGGGAACAAACGGGCACTTCCGTCGTTCGAGATATTGCAGGAGCCTCACCTCGTTCGCAAACCTCTCCTCGGCCTTGGGGCCACGGAACTGTTTGTGCACTCGCCCGTCATAGCCGATCCTCACCGTGGCGCGCAGGGTATCCTTGACCTGATTCATGGGACAATCGTTGAGCGAATGCAATGACGTGGCAAGCGGTATGATCCCCTTGAAAAATATTTCATGCGCTTGCATTGAAACCATTGCCCACCCTAGGGAAAGGTGTTACGCAATCCCCGAATGATCAATCCCCCCGAGAAGAATAAAGACGCTTTCCCGCGTTCTAATATCTTGGAAAACTTGAGCGAACTGTTCCCGGTCAAACCAGTCCTCATGCTCATCGGAACCGTCGTATTGCTTACCATTGGCTACTATTTTTCCCTGTTTGCGATCCACGGCTTCGATCCAGACTTTCTGCAAATCAACAAATGCGTGGAGTCTGGCGGTCAATGGAACTCGAAATTGCGGATTTGCGAACCGCTTCCCGGCATCTACATTCCGCCGGAACCTGCTTCGCTCGATTACTAACCGCTTTTTAATTTCCCGGCCCTCGCGTGCTGGATGAAGAGACAAAATGTCACCCACGCTGCTGATTGTTGATGATGAAAAAAACACCCGGGACGGGCTGCGCAATGCGCTAGGGGAGGAATTCGAAGTCTATGTCGCGCCGGATGTCGATGGCGCCCTGAAAATCCTCGAGAGCATCCGCGCGGATGTGGTCCTTACCGACCTTCAACTCGGGGCCAGGAATGGGATGGAACTGGTGGAAGAAATCTCGCGCCGCGCCAATCCCCCGATTTGCATCATGATGACCGCCTACGGCTCGGTGGATACCGCCGTGGAGGCGATGAAGCGGGGGGTGTATGATTTTGTAACCAAGCCGGTGAATATCGATCGGCTGGAAATTCTCATCAAAAGATCCATCCGTGAGCGCAACACCTCCCGGGAAAACAAGGAACTCCGCACCAAGGTCGAGCGCCAAATCACCCTCGAGGGAATGATCGGCCGCTCACCCGCGATGGTGGAGATTTTTGACACAATCAAACAAGTCGCCCCCTCCCGGGCGACCGTTTTGATCCAAGGCGAGAGCGGCACCGGAAAGGAACTCGCCGCCCATGCCATCCACCACCTCAGCCCCCGGGCCAAGGGGAAATTTCTCGCCGTCCACTGCGCTTCGCTGACCCCAGAGCTACTCGCCAGCGAACTCTTCGGCCATGAAAAAGGAGCGTTCACCGGCGCGTTCGAGCGTCGTATTGGCCGCTTTGAGCAAGCCAAGGGCGGCACGCTCTTTCTCGATGAAATCGGCGAGATCGATCTCACCACCCAAGTCAAAATCCTCCGCGTCCTGGGAGAGAGAACCTTCGAGCGGGTGGGCGGCAGCGAAACGCTCACCGCCGATGTGCGCTTGATTGCCGC
>JBDKIG010000117.1:0-7281 GCA_039797215.1 Verrucomicrobiota bacterium
CCATCGCCATCCCAATAGGAATTTTTATCCGCGAGCGTCGAGGCGCTGGAGCGAGAAATGATCGATCCGTCCGTGCCTAGGTAGCTCGTTTTGGCATCAGTGAGTCGGGTGTCGTAGTTCGCACAGCCTCCGGCAAAAAGGGCGGCAAGAGCGAGTGGGATCAGGACGAAGAGGTTCATTAAGGTTGTCGGGAATAAATCGACCGGCGCTCCTGGCGTCAAGTGGTCACTGGCTTGGCCAGCGCATCGTAGATCGGTTCGCTGCGAAGAAGAGTCGCCGCGAGATACGAGCCGGTGCAGGCCGCCAGCATAGGCAGGAACAACTCGTAGCAGCCGGTCATCTCCAGGCAGATCACGATCCCGGTGAGCGGGGCGCGGACCGAGGCGGTGAAAAACGCCGCCATTCCCGCGACGGCAAAGGCGAGAGGGGAAGGGATGAGCCCCGGCGCGAAGCTGTGGAAACCAAGCCCCCAAGCCGCTCCGAGCAAGGCGCCGAGCGCGACGACTGGCGCGAACAATCCACCAGGCGTTCCGGCGGCGTAGCTCAGCGGCCCCATGAAAAATCTCGCCAAGGCAATCGTCAGGAGGAGGCCGATCGAGCCATAGCCTTGGAGGAGCTTTTGGGTGAGGGGATCGCCGCCGCCGGCGTCATCAGGCAGAAACCATGCCACCACCCCCACGACCACTCCGATCCCCAAGGCACGCAGCGGCGCGGAGATTTTTTGAAGCGAGCATTTGGGCGAAACCAACCCGAGGAGCAGCTTGTTGTAAAAAACGCCGAGCACTCCGAGGAGTAGCCCGAAAACCAAATAAACCGGCAAATTCGCCACCGGCCCGGCGGTGATATCCGCCACATGAAAAACCAGGCCCATTCCGAAAATCCCGCGCTGGACGAACGCCGAGGAAATCGCCGCCACTGCCGCCAGCGTGAATCCCACCGGAGTGACCTTCCGAAAAACCTCCTCAAGGATGAAAAGCGTTCCCCCGACCGGGGCATTGAAGGCGGTGGCAAGACCAGCTCCCGCACCCGCCGCCATGAGCGGTTTCCAGGCGTTCTCGAGGACTTTGAAAAGCCGGCCGACCCGCTCACCGATCACGGCTCCGATTTGAACCAGTGGGCCTTCGCGCCCGAGAACCATTCCCGCCGAGAGGGCGATGAAGCCCCCGACAAATTTCACAGGCAACACGAACTCATGATTTGGTTCGCCCGGACCGCGAAGGATTTTTTCGAGATAGGGAATCCCGCTGCCGATGGCATTAGGCGAAAAGCGTTTCACCAACCACGCCGCGAAGCAGGCGCAAAGCCCGGTTCCGACCGCAAGAACCGCCAAGCCTAAGCCGGTGGGCCAGTTTTTGAGAAACCCGGTCAGTTCGATCCTCCAGCTATTTCCCAGTTCCAAAAGTTTGAGAAAAGCGACCCCCACAAATCCCGTCGCCGTGCCGACGACAATTGCACCAGTGAGCAGTAACAGCGAATCTCGCAGCCGGGCGGGAAATTCCTCCGGCATCACCACTGGCTTGATATCGCTCATCGCGCGCCGTCCATCTCCGCTGCAATGGCGCGGAGGGCCTCGACCGGCGATGGGGCCGAGGTGATCGGACGGCCAATCACGAGGAAATCCGCGCCGGCACGCACCGCCTCGGCGGGCGTCATAACGCGTTTTTGATCGCCGATATCGCTACCCGCCGGACGCACGCCAGGGGTGACAATCACGAGGTCGTTCCCGAAATTTTCACGCAGAGGGAGGATTTCGCGGGGGCTGGCCACGACGCCTTGGAGTCCCTGTTTTCGTCCCATTCCGGCGAGGTGGACGACTTGCTGCTCGGGCGAGGCGGAAACGCCCACGGCCCCGAGTGATTCAGCATCCATGCTGGTCAGGACGGTGACGCCCAGAACGAGCATTTCCGATCCGGCCGCAGCGGCGACAGAATCCGCAACCATGCGTGGTCCGCCACAGAGATGGATCGTCGTCATTTCGACTCCCAGAGCGGCTGCCGAGTGGATCGCCTCCTTTGCAGTGTTCGGGATGTCGTGGAATTTAAGATCGAGAAAAACGCGGGCGCCGAGTTTTTTAAACTCCCGCACGATTGAGGGGCCTTCGGCGGTGAAAAGCTGGAGGCCGATCTTGAAAAGGCAGCCCTCGCCGAGCAGCGGATCGGCGAGCCGTTTGGCGGCTTCGGCGTCTGGAGCATCGATGGCAACAATGATTTTTTCCTTCGCGGTGCTGGGCGTGGCGGTCATCTTTTGCGGCGCATGACAATTGACGCCCCAGCCAAAGTCAACCTCACGCTCCGGGTTCTGGGGCGGCGTCCCGATGGGTTCCACGATATCGAGACGCTCATGGTGCCACTCGACCTTGCGGACCGCTTGGAGGTGGAGTTGAAAGATTCGCCGGGCGTTGATTTTTCCTGTTCCGACTCGTCTTTGCCGACTGATGGGTCAAATCTCGCGTGCCGAGCAGTGGCGGCTTTTTCTCAAGCAATCGGACGGGAGTTCGGCGTTCGAATCCATCTCGAAAAAAACATCCCTCACGGCGCGGGGCTCGGCGGCGGAAGTAGTGATGCGGCGGCCGTGCTGAAGGCGCTGAACGAGCTTTTGGGCGTGGGATTTTCGGTCGAGGAATTGGAAAACCTCGCCGCCTCCATTGGCTCGGATGTGCCGTTTTTTATTCAATGCGTTCCAGCGATCTGCCGGGGACGCGGCGAGCGGATTGAGCCGGTGGAGGGAATTCGCGCGGCGGAGATTCTTTTGGTCAAACCTCCCTTTCCCGTTTCTACCGCCTGGGCCTACGGCGCTTGGGCCGATGCTCCGAAGGGGCGCGAAACTTTTCCCGCGATGCTGGGTTCTATCGCCATGGTGAATGATCTCGAGGCCCCTGTTTTTTCGAAGCACCTCCAGCTCCCGGTGCTCAAGCGCTGGCTCGCTGCGCAGCCCGGCGTGGTCGCAGCGATGATGTCTGGCTCGGGTTCGACGGTTTTCGCTGTTCTGGACGGAGCCGGGGAGGATTTGGGCGGGCGGGTTCGCGAGGAATTCGGCAAAAGTTTTTCCGTGTGGCGCTGCCGGATTGCTGCCTGATGTCCGAGCCCGACGATGTCGAATTGATGCGGCTCGCCGGGCGGGGGGACGAGCGGGCGTTCGAGCAATTGATCGAACGTCACCAAAACCTCGTCATCGGCACGGTGGCGAAAATGCTCGGCGGCCCGGAGGGCGCGGAGGACATCGCGCAACAGGTCTTCGTGCGCGTCTGGCAAAGCGCCTCGCGCTACCGGCCCGAGGCGAAATTTACGACTTGGTTGCTCACGATTGCGCGGAATTTGGTTTTCAATGAATCGCGACGGCGTCGACGAGGGTTTTTCCAGCCGTTTGAAAATGACGATGGCTCGGTGATGGATATTCGTGACGATTCGGGGCGAGACGCCGCGGCGGCACTCTGCGAGCGTGAAACGCAACAGGCGGTGGACGCGGCGATCACTGCGCTGCCCGAAGCTCAGCGGATGGCCATCGTTTTGCGGCGGTTCGAGGCCATGCCTTACGAGGATATTGCGGTGGTGCTGAAAACCTCGGTTCCGGCGGTAAAAAGCCTGCTCTTTCGGGCTCGGGAGGATTTGCGGGAGAGATTGAAGGGTTTTCTAGCCGAGGGGTGAGTTTTTGGGCGGAAGCCCCAATGGATTGTGGTTTGTCACAAAAACGACCACAATTTGTGCTTGCTGACGGTCGAGTGGGGGATTACGGAGCGTTCTGTTTTGAGAGGTTTTTCGCTTTTCAGTTCACTCCAACCCGGTCGCTCCGCGGCGGCCTTTTTTTTCCACCCTTCAACCATCATCTGATGCTCCGACCTGCCATCCTCCAACCCGACCAGGAACAAGGAATTTTCTTTCCGGAACTCGACGAAAAAACCGATCCCAAGACCAAGGGACTCGCGAAGAATTTCGTCCTAGACACCAATGTCCTTCTTCACGACCCGCATTGTTTAAATCGCTTTCAGAACAACCATGTCTTCATCCCGGTGGAGGTGCTCACGGAGTTGGATAATTTCAAGAACGAGCAAAGCGAGCGCGGCGCGAACGCACGGAGGGCGCACCGGTTTTTGAGCCAGATTTTCGGGCAGGATTCGAAAACCGTCACCGAGGGCGCGGCCACGGTCGGTGGCGGTTCGGTGCGGGTTCTCGTAGGTGATAGTTCGGACACGAAACGCCAGTCGGCGGCGATGAAGCGTTTCCACAAAATCTTCCCCGACCAGAGTCGCATGGACACCCGCATCATCGGGGCTTGTCTCGCCCTCCAGCAGCGGGCGGACGCTCCGACGATCCTCGTGACCAAGGATATCAACATGCAGCTCCGCGCCATGGCCATCGGGGTGCAATGCGAGGACTACCTGAGCGACAAGGTCGCCGAGCGGGATGTCGAGGAGGGTGGGTTGCGCGAGATTGTTGTCGAGCCGCATGAACTCCAGCGCTTCGGGAGTGCCGGCGAAATCGATATGCCCGCCGAGCGGACCGGTCGTCTGCAAGTGAACGAGTATATTCTTTTCCAAACCGGAGGCGGCAAGCACCTCCCCGCGCGCCACACCGGCGGCGGGGTTTTCGTTCGTCTCAATATTCCCGCCTCGATCCAAATTCCGAGGGGTATCGAGCTCCGCCCCGCGAACCCCGGCCAGCAATGTTTTCTCGACGCGCTGCTCGATCCCTCAATCTCGCTCGTCACCTGCTACGGCCAGGCGGGAACAGGCAAAACCCTGCTCGCGGTTGCCGCCGGGCTGTATCTCACGGGCCGGCATGATTTCAATGGAATGACCGTCAGTCGCCCGGTGGTTGCGATGGGTGACACGCTGGGATTTTTGCCCGGCACCTTGAATGAAAAAATGCACCCGTGGCTCCAATCGATCTACGATGCCTGCGAAGTCCTCATGCCGCTTCGCCCGCCTAACCAGGGTAAGAACCGCAAACAGGAAATGCCCAAGCCCCAGCCCACGCCGAACCACCCGGTGGTGAAACCCTACGAGCAACTCATCGAGCGCGGTCTGCTCGAGATCGAGGCGCTTTGCTACATTCGCGGCCGCTCGATTCCTCAACGCTTTTTCGTCCTCGACGAGGCCCAGCAACTCACGCCGCTCGAGGCGAAGACAGTCGTTACCCGGATGTCTCGCGGATCCAAACTCGTGATGGTCGGCGACCCCGCCCAGATCGACAACCCGTATGTGGATAGCCGCTCGAACGGCCTCGTCTACACGCGAAACCGCCTCCGCGGGCAATCCCTTGTCGCCCACATCGCCCTCACGAAAGGCGAGCGCAGCCCGCTGGCGGAAATCGGGGCGAGCAAAATGTGATCGAAGTTTTGAGTTTCAAGCCGCTCTCGTGATTGAGAGAGTCGGGCCCATGCAGGATCACAAGGATCGGAACATTCACCCGGAGACGGGGCGTTTTTTAGGGCGTGCGGAGAAGGAGGCGCTGCTCGGCCAGCACGGCGTCGTGCTCTGGCTCTACGGGCTTTCGGGCTCGGGAAAATCCACCATCGCGAATGCGGTGGAGCGCGCGCTTCATGCCGAGGGGCGGTTCACCGTGATCCTCGACGGCGACAATCTCCGCACGGGTCTGAATTCCAACCTCGGCTTCTCGGACGAAGACCGCGCCGAGAATGTCCGCCGCGTCGCCGAAACCGCGAAACTCCTTGCCAGCCTCGGCGTGATCGTTCTCGTTTCCGTCATCACGCCGCGCCGGGAATTGCGGGCGCTGGCATCGCGCCTTGTCGGGCCGGATTTTCATGAGGTCTATGTCCGCGCGGCGTTTGAGACTTGCGCGCAGCGCGATCCCAAGGGGCTCTACGCCAAGGCGCGGGATGGTGCGATCAAGCAGTTCACCGGCAAGGACAGTGGGTTCGAGGAACCCGACAATGGGTGCCTGATTCTTGACACCGAGGCAGCTTCGGCGGAGGAATGTGCCTCGCTTTTGCTGGAACATCTCCGTCCCATCGTGGCGGGGAGACCCTCCGCCGCCAAATAACTCGGTCGGATTGTTTCCGCCGGAGCCCTGATTTTCCAAATGCCGAACTACCAACTCGACCATCTCGACCACCTCGAAGCCGAAGCCGTTCACATCCTGCGTGAGACGGCGGCCCAGTTCCAAAATCCTGCCCTGCTTTTCTCTGGCGGCAAGGACTCCATCGTCATGGCCCACCTCGCGGCGAAGGCCTTCTGGCCTGCGAAAATCCCGTTCCTGCTCCTTCATGTGGACACCGGACATAATTTCCAGGAGACGCTCGACTACCGAGATGCCTTTGCCGAAAAACTCGGAGCCCGGCTTGTGGTTGGGCTCGTGCAGGACTCGATCGATAAGGGCCGCGTGAAAGAAGAAAAAGGCCCCTTCGCTTCCCGCAACAAACTCCAAACAGTTACCCTTCTCGACTCCATCGAGGAGAACAAATTCGACGCCTGCCTCGGTGGCGGTCGTCGCGACGAGGAAAAGGCTCGCGCCAAGGAGCGCTTCTTTTCGCACCGCGACGAGTTCGGCCAGTGGGATCCCAAAAACCAACGCCCCGAACTCTGGAATCTCTTCAACGGGAGATACCACCCCGGCGAGCATTTCCGCGTCTTCCCGCTCTCGAACTTCACCGAGATGGATGTGTGGATGTATATCCAGCGCGAGCAAATCGAGTTGCCCTCGCTCTACTTCTCTCACGAGCGCGAGGTTTTCGAGCGCAACGGATCACTCCTTGCCGTCTCCGAGTTCATCCCCATGTTGGAAAACGAAAAGCCGGAACGAAAAATCGTCCGCTTCCGCACGATCGGCGACATCACCTGCACCGGCGCCGTTGCCTCCACCGCCTCGAACCTCGAAGAAGTCATCGCCGAAGTCGCCGCCGCCCGCCAGACCGAGCGCGGCACCCGCTCCGACGACAAACGCTCCGAGACCGCCATGGAGGACCGCAAACGCGAGGGGTATTTCTGATGATTGCCCAATTTTTTCACCACGGAGGACACGGAGTGCCCGGAGGGTTGACGCCTCAGGATTATTGCATTCCAAATTTTCTCCCTTCCCACTCTGCTTCTTCCTCCGTGATCTCCGTGTCCTCCGTGGTTAATTCAATTTCTTAAAATGGACCTTCTTCGCTTCGCCACCGCTGGTTCCGTCGATGACGGCAAATCCACTCTCATCGGCCGTTTGCTCTACGATTCCAAAAGCATTTTCGAGGACCAACTCCTCGCCATGGAGGAAAGCTCCCGCCGTCGCGGAGATGCCGTGGTCAACCTCGCGCTTCTCACCGATGGCCTCAAGGCCGAGCGCG
>JBDKIG010000118.1:0-7251 GCA_039797215.1 Verrucomicrobiota bacterium
GTTGGCGGATGGCTCGAGAGCCACACCCAAAAGTGGACGGGTGTGCCATCCGTGGCAGCCATTCCTTCCCAGCGAGTGAAGGAACTCGAAAACCACGCGATTATTTGCGGCTACGGCCCGGTCGGTCGCGACTTGGCCTCGGCGCTGGCGGATCATGGCATCCCCTCCCTCGTGATCGAATTGAATGCCGATACGGTGCATCAACTCCACGAGGAGAAGCAGCCGGCGCTCTTTGCCGACTCGCGTCAGCAGGAAGTGTGGGACCTCGCCGGGGTGCAGCGAGCGCGGCTTGTGGCGTTCACCTTTCCCGCCACGATGGAAATCGCCCCCGCTATCCAATTCGCTCGCGAGAGAAACCCCTCCATCGCGATTCTGGTGCGCACGAAGTTCAGCGCCGAAGCAGACAAACTCGTTTCCATGGGCGCGGACTTGGCGATTCTCGACGAGGCGGAGAGCGGTCGCGCCGTGGTGCGCCAAGCGCTCGGCGCTTTTAATATGACCAACGAAATTTAAAAAAGGGTCTGGAGATTATTCGAATCCGAGACCGAGGCAGTCGAGCATGCGAGTCTGGAGGTCTTTTTCGAAAAAAGGCTTTGTCATGTAGGAGGTCGCGCCGGCCTTGATGGCAGTGACGATAGAGTGCTGGCTACCCTCGGTGGTCAGCATAAGCACGGGGATTTCCTTGAAGCGGGCGTCGGCGCGGATGTGGGTGAGAAAATCGAGGCCGTTCATGTTCGGCATGTTCCAGTCCAGGCAGATCAGGGAAAAACCGGTCGGGTCGCGCTCGAGTTCCGCCAAGGCCAGCAGGCCATCTGCCGCGCCAATGCACTCCGCGCTGAGAACAGAGGAGGCTGAAGCCACAAGGCGGCGGACCAGCATGGAATCATCCACAGCGAGGATTTTCATTCGGGAATCAAGGGAATGGGGCGGTTGATGGCTCGGTAGAGCGGCTTCATAGATAATGACGGGCGCCGGGAATCAAGACGATTTTCTGGTCGAGGCGGCGTTTTGGATGATCAAGCCATACCAACCGGTCGAGTAGGTCTCGAATCCCGGTGCGACGGCGAGGGCCGCGATTTGGGGCCCTTCGGGGGTGTCGAGTAGGCGGTAGCCCTTGCGGTCGCGGATGATTGGTTGGAGCGGTTCGAGGGGCACGCGGCCGGTGAGGATTTCGCGGCGGGTGTCAGCGAGGACGGTGCCGGTGCGGTCCACGATGCAGACGCGTGTAGCGGATTTTTCCTCCGGTGCCAGCGGGGTGGCATCGACGATCGTCTGCGCGAGTGATTCCCAATTGAAGAGGATGCCAAGCACGCCGAGGACTTTGCCATCGGCGGCGCCTTGTTCGCGGACGCTGCAGGAGTAGGCGAGGATGTGTTTGCCCGAGACAAGCTGCGAGGCATGGACGGACTGGAAGCCGAATTGGTTGCCCGAAGTCGAGCCGACGGCCTCTTGGAACCACGCGGAGGCGGAGATATTGAGTCCGGCGGAGCGGAAGCGGTCCGGGCGGCCGTTGGCCACGACATTGCCGTGGATGTCGCAGAGAACGATGTCGTAATAAACCGTGTAGGCGTCGAGGATCACGCCGAGCCGCTTGCTGGCGTGGGCGCGTTTTTCCGGGGTGGGATTCGACAGGGCATCGACTGCGCTGGCATCGGTCGCCCACCAACGCACATCGCAGGAGCGCTCGTAGAGATTGCGGTCGATCAGGTCGATATTGGTGAGGGCGAGATCGACGAGGCGGTTGCCGGAAACCTCGGAGGCAAGTTGCTCGCTGATCTCGGCGAGTTGCTTGATGTCCTGGCTGGTCTGGGCTGCGAGGCTTTCCGCCACGCCGGCGGTCTTGGTCGAGAGGTTGCCGATTTCGTTCGCCACGACAGAAAAGGTCCGCCCCGCCTCGCCGGCCTTGGCGGCCTGGACCTGGGCGTTGAAGGAGAGCAGGCGGACCTGCATGTTGATGTCGTCAATCTGCCGCAGCGAGTTGTTCATGTTCGCGGCGATGCTTTTGGTCAGGCGGCAAATGGTTTCAAACCGACTCTCGGTATTTTGATTTTCGTCTCGGGTGGCGGGCGTGTTCATGGAAGTCGTCGGAAGAAAATGGCGTTTTGGATGCGTTCAAGTTGGAAAACCTCCTGATGGGTGAAAAGGGTTTCCGAGCCGCCGAGCAGGAGGTGTCCGCCGGGGAAAATGATCTGCGCGATGCGCGTGAAGAGGTCTTTTTTGAAGTCCTCTTGAAAATAGATCGCGACATTCCGGCAGAGAACGAGATCGAACATCCCCAGCGACGCGAGGCTGTCCTGCAGGTTGCGGCGCTTGTAGGTCACAAGACGCCTGACCGGATCGCGGAGCGTCCAGGTGTTTCCCGGAGTCTGGTCGAAATACCGGTCGCGCCAGAACTCGGGGAGCCCGCGTTGAATCTCAAGCTGGCTGTATCGGCCGGCGGAGGCGAGGAAGAGTGAGCCCGGCGAGACATCGAAGGCGATGATCTCGAAGGCCGACGGCAACACGCCGTGAAGGCGGTTCGACTCGGAGAGTTTGTGCAGTAGGAGAGCGATCGAGTAGGGCTCCTGACCAGTAGAGCAGGCCGCGCAGAGGATGCGAATCCGGCCCTTCTCTCCAGTGGCCACCTTCTTGGCAAGCGCGGGCAAAACCTCCTCCTCTATAGCTGTCCACGGCGTGGCGTCGCGGAACCAATAGGTCTCGTGCGTGGTCATCGCGTCGATGATCTTGTCGCGCAACCGCCCGGTCGTGTCGGCCTTCGCCTTGGTGATGAACTCGCGGATCGATTGCGAGTGTGTCTCCGCGATGATGCTCCCCAGCCGCGCCTGGAAGAGGTAGAGTTTCTCCTCTCCGAGGTGGATGCAGCAGGCCTCCGCCACATACTTCGACAGCAAAGGGAAATCCCCGAGGCTTTGGGAAATATCAAACATCGGTTAAGGCACTCGGAAAAGTTTATTGAGCCTCGTCGCGATGTCGCCAAGGGCGAGACATTCGTCATCAAGACCAGCCTGAACGACTGCTTGAGGCATGCCATACACCGCGCAAGTGGCGGCATTCTGGGCGATGCTCCAGAGCGGAATCGAGTCCTTGAGTGTGCGGACGCCATCCGCGCCGTCCGATCCCATACCGGTCAGAATGAGAGAAACGGCGCCGCGAAATCCACAGCGAGCGGCTGATTGAAAAAGAACATCCACGGAGGGTCGGCAGGAGTGGACAGGCGGCGCATCCGAAAACCTCGTCCGCACGAGACCGCTAGGATCTCTCACCAACTCCAAATGCTGCCCGCCCGGGGCAATCAAGACCTCCCCGGCGACGGGAGTATGGCCTGACGGAGCTTCGATCACCTTCAGCGGGCAGGTGCGGTCGAGTTGGGTGGCGAGGGATTGGGTAAAAACCGGCGGCATGTGCTGAACGATCACGATCGGCACGGGGAAATTCTTCGCGAGGCCGGGCAAAATCTCCCCGAGCGCGCGGGGGCCCCCGGTGGAAACGCCGATCAGGAGAATGTCGAGGAATGGCGGCGGCGAGAGGCGGCGGACCACGCCGGGCTTCGGCGCAGCGGGCGAAGAGGCGGCAGGCGAAGGAGCCGGTTGGGAGGCCCCGGAGCGGTTGGTTGCCCGCAACCTCGCGGCATCTACCACACGGCGGATGTCGGATCGGATCGCGGCGACGCTCGACTCGACAGAGGTCGATGCCGGTTTCGGAATAAAATCCATGGCGCCCTGCGAAAGAGCACCGAGCGTGATCTCGGCATCGCGCCCGGTGGCGCCGCTGACCATCACCACCGGCACGCCGGGATGCTCGCGCCGGATGTCCTGCAACACCTCGGGGCCGGTGCGGTCCGGCATGAATACATCGAGCAGGACGAGATCGATAGGCTCAGCCTTCAGGCGCGAGAGCGCGATCTCGCCGTTGGAGGCCGTAACGGTCTCGACATCGGGCAGGGCCGATGCCGCCTCGGAGAGAATTTTTCGGTAGAGAGCCGAATCATCGATAATCAGCAGGCGCATCGGAGTGGTGCGGCTCCCCTTAGAGCTTGAAGCGGGTCACGATCTCGCGGAGCGATCCGGCGAGGAGGGTGAGTTCGCCGGCGCTGCCCGTGATGCGGGCGGCTCCCTTGGCGGCGTCGCTGGCAGCCTGCGAAACGCCGTGGATGTTGCGCGACACCTCGGACGCTCCGGAGGAGGCGCTCTGCACATTTTCCGAGAGGGTCTTGGTCGATGAGGTCACGCCATGGAGCGAGCGGACAATCTCCGAGGTCGTCGCGGATTGCTCCTCGACCGCAGCGGCGATGCTGCTGGCGATCTGGCTGACCTGCTCGATCACGGAGGCGACATCATCGATGGCTTCCATGGAGTTCGCGGTGTTTTCCTGAATGAGGGAAACCTGACGGCGGATGTCCTCGGTCGCGGCGGCGGACTGGCGTGCGAGTTCCTTGACCTCATTGGCGACGACGGCGAATCCGCGTCCAGCCTCGCCGGCGCTTGCGGCCTCGATCGTGGCATTGAGGGCGAGGAGGTTGGTTTGCTCGGCGATTTGGTTGATGAGTTCGACGATCTTGCCGATTTGGCGGGCGGATTCGTCCAACTTCACCATGAGGTCACGAGTCTGGCGCGCCTGCTGGTCGGCTTTGCGGGCGATCTCGGATTCCTGCGCGCAATTCCGGGCCACCTCGCTGATCGAGGAGGACATTTCCTCGAGCGCGGTGGAAACGCTCGTGGCGGACTGGGTGATTTCGTTCGCCGAGGAGGACATCACCTTCGAGTTGGCGGCAAGTTGCTCGCCAGCGGCGGCCACGGTGTGGGCCTGCACATTGGTTTCCTCGGCGCCGGCGGCCTGTTGGTTGGCTGTCTCGGTGAGCATGCCTGAGGCGTCGGTGAGGGATTCGGAGGTGTTTTTGATCTCGGTGACCATCTTGCGGAGGTTCTCCACGCACTTGTTTACGGAGTCGGCGAGAACGCCCACCTCGTCGCTGCGCTGGACATCGACTTTCGCGGTGAGGTCACCATTGGCGAGTTGCTCGACAGACTTGGCGCAAGCGACGACCGGGCGACTGATCGAGCGACCGATGAAGAATGCCGAAACCAGAAGTATCAGAATCGAGGCCGCCCCCATGCCGTAGGCGATCTCGTGAACATAATGCAGGAGATCCTGCTCGGTGACGCTGACGGTCAAGAGCCAGCCCAGGCCAGGATAGCCGAGAGCGCCTTGGGATTTGGCGAAGCCGCTGATCTGCCACACATGTTTGTCGGGGCACATTTCGCGGAGGTGGCCTGTCTTTCCGGCATGGGCCTGACGCATCGAGTCGGTATCGATCGCCTCGAGATCCTTGGCCAGGACATTCCCGGGCGAGCGGTCGAACTCGCTGGTGCCTTTCAAACTTGGCTCGAGGAAGGCGAGCAGCATTCCTTTGCTGGAAGCCAAGGCGACTTCCCCCGATTTGATTCCTCGTTTCTCAAGAGAATTGCTCGCCGATCGGATGATTTCCTCGACCAAGGTGAAATCCGCCAGATTCCGCCAGACACCGCGGAACTCGCCGTTCGGTCCAAGGATCGGGGCGGAGTAGCCAATGACAAGGGTTTCCGGACCGGCGACGGCCACGGCATCGGGATCACGGGAAACATCGGTGACATAAGTGCCCGAAAGGCTCTCGCTTGCGGTGAAGTGCCCATCTCGGCAGTTTTGAAACCAATCAGTCTTGGAAAAATCCTTTCCGATCAGCGCGGAGGTGTTCAGCGGGGCATTCTTGGCATTAACCGTGTTCACGGCGACGCAGCGACCATTCTGATCCAATACCAAGCTGAGGGTGTAGACCCCATAGAGGCGGATGTAGTTGTTGATGGCATCGACGATGGCTTTGTTTGCCGCCGGGTCGCTCCAATTTTCCGTATTGAGAACAGCATTTGAGGCGAAGGCCTGGACATCGCCGTAGCGCTCGAAAAGGTTCCTCTCGATCGTGTCGAGAGACTCCACGGCGAGGATATTCATTTCATCCGAGGCCATTTTCTGAATGGTGTTCGCGGTGTTGATTGCCAGCACCACCAGGCCGAGGATGGGAATCAGGCCCGCGATGGCCATGCTGAGGATGATTCGTAAGGAGAGGTTGATTTTCATGTTGGGTTGTTTTGTCCGGGATCTGCCGGGAGTTGTTTGATCGGGTGATTTTGCGAAGGATTCGTGGTGAGAAGGAAGCGCCCTTCGGCGACGAGCGAGGTCGGCTCGAGGCCTGCGCCAGCCAGCATCTCGAGGATCGCGGGCATGTCGATCACGAGTGTAAGGCGGCCGAGAATGACGGCGCTGCCGAGGAGGCCCTGTGTGGAGAGCGCACCCTGCTCGATCTGAGAGTCGGGAAGGTCGATGGAATCGAGGATTTTCGTGGCGATGAAGCCGACGGTGTCATACGGCGGCCGCGGCACGATGATGAAAAAGCGTTCGCCGCGCGCCTCGGGGGCCGAGAGGGGCAGGAGATCGGAGAATTGAACGAGGCGGATGGTGGAGTCGTGTTTCTTCCGGAGGCAATCGACCGCGCCAATCCGCTCGATGTCTTCGGCGTCCACGGACTCGACGCGCAGGACCTTGCCCAAAGGCACGGCAAGAGGTTCCGCGCCGCCGGCTTGAAAGACCAGGACGCGCGAGGATTTCGCATGCTCGGTGGCCTCAAGAGCTTTGGTCGAACCAAGGGCTTTTTGGGTGGCCTGGATGCGGCCCTGGGCCATGGCGGTGGGATCGAGGATAAGGGCGATCTCGCCTTGGCCGAGCAGCGTGGCGCCGCTGTAGTAGGGCACGGTGCGCAAGTGACGGCCGAGGGGCTTCACAACGATTTCCTCGTTGCTACGGATTTCATCCACGATGAGGCCGAAAATCGAGTGATCGAGTTGAAGGAGGACGACAAACTCGTCGCGGCCCTTGGATGGCTCGTTGAGGAGGCTGGCGAGATCGACGACCGGGATGAGTTCCCCGCGAAGCTCGAGCACGCGCGCGCCGCCGATCGTCTTGATCGGACACTCGGGACTTGGGCGGACGATTTCTTCGACATTGATCTGTGGCAGGGCGTAGCCGGAGCCGCGGCATCCGACGATCAACGCCGGCACGATGGCGAGGGTGAGCGGCAGGCGGATGGTGATGCGTGTTCCCTTGCCCAACTGGCTGTCGAGGTCCACATGCCCTCCGAGTTTTTCGATATTGGTTCTGACGACATCCATGCCGACACCTCGTCCGGAGATGTCGCTGACGGCGGCGGCGGTGGAAAATCCT
>JBDKIG010000119.1:0-7177 GCA_039797215.1 Verrucomicrobiota bacterium
GATTTCGAGTTTCGAGCGTTTGCGGCGGAACTGGCCTTTTTCAAAAGTGATCACGAGCAGGGTTCCGGCTCCATCACCGATCGCCAGCAATCCCGTTGAGGAAAAATCCAACGCCTGCGCGGGAGCCTCACAGCCATCGATCTGAATCGGCGTCGCGCCGTCCGGGCCTTTCTTTCCCGTCATCGGCCACACGGTCACCACGGCACTGCCAGCAGTCGCGAGTTGGCGGGAGTCTTTAGAAAATGCGAGCGCCTGGACTTTTCCCTCGAAGCCTTGGATGTGCAGTGGGTGGTCGCGCGGGATGTCGTAGACATGCACGCTCGGCGTCTGGTCGCCCGTGGCTAGCCAGCGTCCATCGGCACTCCAGCCGACGCGAAGGCTGGCACCACCCCAGTCGAAACGCGCAAACGGCTTTTTCTGCCCAAGCCGCCAAAGCGTCGCCCCGCCAGCGCCAACGGTGGCGACTTCCCGGGAGCGCGAGGGATTCCAGGCGAAATCCACCACCGAGGCTTCGAGGTCGCGCAGGCTGAGAGCGTCGTTTTCCTCGGCATCGAAAATGTGGAGCCACTTGCCTTGCGCGGCGGCGAGGAACTTCCCGTCCGCGCTGGCTTTCACCCGTTCAATCAAGCCGCGCCCGAGATTCCATTCGCGGGAACCGGTCCGCACTTTGCCATCGAATCCACAGGTCACCGGCTGATCAAGGAACCAAGCCGATTCGCCATTTCCCATGCCGTGGCTGGGAAGCGTTTCGAGGATTTGGGCATCGGCTCCGGCGACCAAAATGGAACCCGATGTCGGCGTGGCGAGAAGTCGCGTGCCATCGCCATTCCAAGCCAGATGGAGGATGTGATCCTCTGCCGAGAAGGTGCCGAGATTTTTCAAGCGAGGCAGGCGCGGAAGCCGCTGTTGAGCGCCTCGCGGTCGAGATTGCGTCCGATGAAAACGAGACTGTTCTTGCGCGGACGCCCGGCCCACGGCCCGCCACTGGCGGCGTCGATGAGCATATGGACGCCTTGGAAAACCACGCGGTCGGCTTGGTTTTTGACGGCAAAAACGCCCTTCATTCGGAAAATGTCCTGCCCCTGCTCTTGCACGAGTTTCGAGAGCCAGTCGTTGAGTTTTTTCCCATCGCAATCGCCCTCCGCCTCGATGCCTACGCTCGAGATGTCCGAGTGGTGGTGATGATGATGGTGCGCGTCGGGTTCGAGGAAATGGGGATTCAGCTCGGTGGCGCGGTCGAGGTTGAAGCCGCCGACCTCGAGGATTCTGGCGATGTCGATTTCGGCGCGCGTCGTGCGATGGATCGTCGCCAGCGCGTTCACCTCGCGGACGATTCTCTCCAATCCCTCGAGTTTTTCTGCGGGGACGAGATCGCATTTGTTGAGGAGGATCACATCGGCGAAGGCGATTTGCTCCTCGGCCTCGTGCGTGTCCTCCATGTGCCACGCGATGTGGTGGGCATCGACTACCGTGACCACGCCGTTGACGAAGGTTTTTTCCCGAATGTCCTCGTCCACGAAAAAGGTCTGCACAACCGGCCCGGGATCGGCGAGGCCGGTCGTCTCAACGAGGATGTGGTCGAACTTGTCACGGCGCTTGAGAAGGTTGCCGAGGATCCGGATCAGGTCTCCCCGCACGGTGCAGCAGATGCAGCCGTTGTTCATTTCAAAAAGCTCCTCGTCGGTGCTGATCACCAGCTCATGGTCGATGCCCACCTCGCCAAATTCATTTTCGATCACGGCGATTCGGAGGCCGTGTTTTTCGGTGAGGATGCGGTTGAGGAGTGTGGTTTTTCCGGCTCCTAGGAAGCCGGTCAGAATCGTAACAGGAATGCGCGACATCCCGAGAGAGTAACGGAAAAACGCCGTGCGCTGGAAAGCCGAAATCCGTCAGCCGAGCGTTCGCGGCACCTGCGAGGAGTGGTGCTGCTTGATCGGGTGCGGCTTCGACAAATCCATCGTATACGAGAACCGCGCCTCGAAGGTCAGTGGTTCGTCGTCCACCTCGAAGCAAAACCGGTAAATCCCGCTCGCCACCTTGATCGTTGGTGAGAGCGCCCGGATGCGGACGGTTTTCTCGTGGATGGAAACTTGGAGCCCTTTCCTGCTGGCGAGGGATCGAAAGTAATCCGCGCGCTGTTGCCGCGTATTGATCGTGTGAGGCGAGAAAGTCGGCAGCAACACCGCGTGGTCGGCATAGAGATTCTCGACGCCATCGGCATCGCCTGAATTCACAAACTCCACCCAGCGGCGCACCACAGCGACGGCATCACGGTCTTTTTCATCGATATGAGGGAACTCGGCGGTCATGCAGCCAAGATTTTCCTTACCGGGACCGGCTGGCCAGATTTTTTTGCGGCTTTGCGTAGTGCGGGCGTTGCCATGCCAGTTGGCGGGCTTCTTCGACGAGGGATGTCGATTTTTGCCATTCCTCCAGCAGCAGGGATTCAAACTCGCGAAGGGCAGGATGAGGCGGCAAGAGACGGCTTCCGCGACCGATGCGGTCGACGGCGTTTTGGTAACGCCAGAGGAGGTCGATATAGTCGCTTCGCCGTGACATCGGCACGAGGATCGGTGGAAAGCCTGCGGCAAGAACCGGCAGATTGGCAATCAGCCGAGCCATGCGGCCATTGCCGTCAAAAAACGGATGGATGCGAACGAAAACCAGGTGCGCGCGGAGATAGGCGGCAACGGCCTGCGCGGGGCGATGGATCGGGCGTGTTTTGTTGAAATCGGTCAGCCAGCGCTCCATCAATCGCGGCACATCGGTCGGGGCCGCGTATTCCATGTAAACACTCTTGCCGTCCACCACGCCGGTGGTGCCATTGAAATCTTTTTTCCAGTCGCCCACGGGACGGAGTGAGTCCACCGCAGAAAGCGGCATGACAGCCCTGTGAAGTGCGAGGAGATCCTCACGGGTGAGCGCACGGCCGACCATTTCGTAGATCAAATCGATCGCTCTTGCATGCCCGTAAACCTCCTGATGATCCCGAAGCGGCTTGCCGCCGATGGTGAGCCCGAATTCCAGAATTTTGACGGTTTCGCCAAGCGTCAGCGTGTTGCCCTCGATGGCTGTCGATTCGTGCGTCCACTCCGCAGCGAGGCGCTTGAGGAGTTGATCGCAGATATCCTGCGGAAGACCCTCGTAAAAAAGCCCCCGCCCAGCGCACGGCGCCGGCCGGCTTTTCAGAAAGGAAAAAACCGCGTTGTGGCTGACATCCAACCCGTGCCGGCGATTGATTTCCTGCGCGGCGCCACGAAAGCCGACACCCGATGCGAGGATTTCCCTCAACTCGTTCTCGTAAGGCTGCAGCTTGGATTGAAAAGGCTTGCCCGGCATTGGTCTGGACTTGTCACGAGATTGAACGCTGGAAGCGCGCATTGTAACGACAAAAATTTCTTTTTAAACCAAAATAGTCGTTACGATACTATCAAATGCGTTAATACGCGGAGCCAAGTTGGGTTGCCTTGTCCGAATCGAGAAATTCGCCGATGTCTTTCTTCACGGTTTTATTTTCGATGAGCCAACGGGGACGTTGGCGCGCCTAAGTCGCAACCGTGCAGTAATGGGACAAAAACAAAGTGACCTATTTTTTCTCGATCAATGATAACCAGGCGGCCTTGGTTTTTATAGCTGTTGACTCATAACTTCTGGATCAGTTTTCGGGGGATAATCAAGAACTTCATGAACCTCCGGCCATCTCCCAAAAGCTGAATCAGCCGAGGGTGCCGCTTACCTCCCGGGCTTGTCTTCGGGTTTCGAGGGCTTTTTGATGGCGCACCACGGAATCGCCATTCCACCCAGAAGCGCAACGGCGGCCTGAAGGGCAAACCCTGTTAAGGAGGCCATGACTACGGATCCATTAGGAATGCCGTAGAGCCCTCCAAGGAGATGCTTGAACAAAGTTTCGCGTAAGCCGATACCATAGAGTGTAATCGGCAGCATGGTGATGGTATCGATGATCGGCATGATGGTCAGAATGTTAAAAAACGAAACGGGAATTTCATAGGACCTACAGCTCCAGTAATATGTTGTGAAATGAAATATTAAAGCAACATACGAGATCAAGATACCGTAAACCACCAGCTTCGGTTGCCGTGATAAGTTGACGAAGATTTTTCCGAGTGGTTCTGTTTTTTCGCGTATGTTCTTAAAGGGCAGTTGGGATTTTCCAAAAAAATTAAAGGATGTTAGCCACCAGAGAAAAATAAGGACCATGACGCCGGACAAAAGCAGGAGCGCCAGCATGGCCAGCTTATTGGTCGCTGGATCACTGTTAAAAATCTCCCTTTGAGGCAGAAAAGAAATGGCAAAAGCGACAATCAAGGCGACGAGTCCACACAATCGATCTGCTAGCACGCTCAATGTGGCCATCAATTTCCGCTCGGGATACAACTGGATCACATAAAGAATCCGAAACGCATCGCCGCCAGCCGAGCCAGGTAGCCCTAATGAAAAGAAAAGACCTGCTCCGCAAAAAGCGAAAACTTTGCCCAATCCCACGGGCGTCCCAAATAAACGCAACATGAGCCACCATCGAACGGCGCATAGCAACTCGGTGACAAGCGCTGTAGCTAGTCCTGCAAAAAGCCAGACGACATCTGCCTCTAAAAAAACCTTTTCAGCATCATCGCGGAGTTCGGGACTGCTGAAAATTCGCCAAATCAAAAACACAGAACAAAGGCCCTGCAGAATTCCAAACCAATATTTCCTCATCTCTTGAAGCCCAACTTGGAAGAGGCCAAGGTGACGGCAAGTCGCCGATTGGCTAAAGGAGTGATTGCATCGGGCATGGAATGTCCGTAGAAAAGTGACGGCTTGACGCGGGGTCAAGAATCTTATTCAGATTTCAAAAACGCAGAATTTGCTCAGGTAAAAATGAATGATCCCTTGAATGAATCCCAAAAAAAGGCGCGGCTTCTTGAACTAATTTCCAATGAAATTCTCGAGGTTGGAAGCGATTTTGATGAGCATTCGAGCCTCCACGAGGCCGGTCTGGATTCTTTGGCCACGATGCAACTCCTGATTAAGATTGAGCAGGTCTTTGGCGTTCAATTACCAGCCACCAAGCTGACAAAAGAAAATACGGCATCCGTTGCGAGCTTGGCCAAAATTATTTGATCTCGAAAAAATACGGACTCATTTGTTTGGATCGTTATAGCCTGACCACTGCTGATTAGCGTCTCTCATCCATGTTCAACAAAAGGGCGCAAAAGTTGGGGGATTTGACGGGAGCAGATTGCTTTATTCTGTCTCTCAGCAGCATGATGCGAAAAAATGGCCAACATGAATTAGTTGGCCAGACTCAATTGATTTTGGAAGGCATTCCCGACCTGCTGGCCCTTGAAAAAACAGGTCGGGATTTTGGAAATGACCATCCCTTCCTTGATGCCAATGTGCATCGGAGCCCTTGGACTCTGCTTCCGGCTTGGTGGAGCAATAGCCTATCGGTGAAAAACCTATCACCAATCATTTGGCGGGAAACAGGACTCCCGAATTTGGAATCCCGAGAAACCAAGGAAATTGATTCCTGCCAAAAACTTGCCGAGCAACTTTTAAATAACCCGCTGGCTTTCCGGGGCGGGCTCCGAAATTTGCGGATCGACCTTTTTTTGGGAAAGGATGGTAAAAGCGTCTTATTATTTACTTGGAATCATTTGCTATTCGACGGCAAGGGGGCCGAATTACTAGTGGAGCGATTTCTTGCGGCTATGCAGGGAAGACAACGCCCCTTGCTTCCAATCCCATCCGAAAATCCGCTTTCTCTTCGGGCAAAATTTCAAAAGACCAAGCCTTCAGTCCATCGTTTTTTTGAGCTTGCAAAAAACAAATTTCAAAACCTTTCCGGAATGCTTCCTACCAAAGGGTTGCTACGATATAAAATTATAAAATACGACCGCGAAAAAACGGCGACCATCCTCCGTCGAGCGGAAAGTTTTTCTGGTCTTTTCTCGATCAGTTTTTTCTTAGCATGCGCGGCAAGAGGCCACCGGGCGGCCTTCCTCGCTAGGGGGCAAGATCCCTCTCACTACGTGTGCACCGTGCCCGTGCAGTTGCGACGAAAGAGCGCACGCCAAAATCCCTTTCAGAACCAAGTCACCGTGTTGTTTTTCTCGATGAAAAAAGAGGACTTGGAAACCCTGGAAACCGCTGTGCAGGTGGTGCAGGCCCAGTTCGAGGAAATGACCAGACAGGACTTGGGAGGCTCTTTTGAGATGGTTTTGGGGTTGATGCGAAGGCTTCCCACAAACCTCTATCAGAAGTTTCTGGGGGCCCAATTTTCTGAGGAAATTACATCGTTTTTCCACTCCGCCACGGGCTCGTTCTTAGGTGGCCTCGAGGAGTTTGGGGGAGCTCGTATCTTGGATGCTTACCATGTGCCATCTGTCTCCGCGCCACCGGGATCGGGGCTTTTTTTCGGGGAGTTCGGCGGCCGCATCACGGCCACATTTTCTTGGAGAGACGGGTCAGTTAATGAAAAGGAGGTCGATGCCATTCTGCAGCAAGTGAACCGCGACCTTCTGGGATCAGAAGACTTATGAAGGTCGATGTGATTGTTGTTGGAGGGGGGTCTGCCGGTGTTTCCGCTGCCATTGCCGCAGCGAGGCTTGGGGCGAAAGTTCTTCTCTTAGAGCGCCAAGGGATGCTCGGCGGAATGGCCTCGTCCGCGCATGTCCATTCCATTTGCGGGCTTTATCGATTAAGAAAAACGGAGGAAGACCCCTTGCTGCCAACAAATTCCGGATTCCCAATGGAGTTTGCGCAAAGGCTTTTGAAAATCGGCGGTGCGCGCGGGCCGGTTCGAGCCGGTCAACTGGATATCCTATTGCATCAACCGGCTGGCTTTGCGTATTTAGCTGATCTTTTGGTCCATACGGAGGCGGGTTTGGAGGTGTGCCTTCATTCTGAATTGGTGGAAATCGAGATGGATGGCCCGAGGAAAATTGGGGGACTTCGGATTCGCTCCCGAGGAAAAATGCAAAATCTCGAAGCGGCACTTTGCATCGATACCACTGGTGACGCAGAAGTTGCATTGCTTTCCGGGGCAGATTTTGAATGTGCTCCCACACACATTTTACAAAGGCCCGCCTATATTTTTAGTGTTGGTGGCGTGGATGGAGCCCTGTTCTCTGACAAGGCGCGACTCGAAATCGCAAGAAAGATCGCCTACGCCGTG
>JBDKIG010000120.1:0-7056 GCA_039797215.1 Verrucomicrobiota bacterium
TCTCCGCAAGGTTGCCAAGGTTCGACTCACAAATGGACAAGAAGTCATCGCCTACATTCCTGGCGAAGGCCACAATCTCCAAGAGCACTCGATCGTCCTCGTTCGCGGCGGCAAGGTGAAAGACCTCCCCGGCGTCCGCTACCACATCGTGCGCGGAACACTCGACAGCCTTGGGGTTGATGGTCGCCGCCGCGGTCGTTCGAAATACGGAGCCAAGCGTCCTAAGCCCGGCCAAGAAGACAAGGCAACCAAGGGCAAAAAGAAATAATCAACAGAATTTTCATTCATCATGTCACGCCGCCGCAGAGTCATTCATAAAGAAGTCAAAAAAGACGCCCGCTACGCGAGCCCCGTCGTCGCTAGCCTCATCAGCACCGTCATGCGCGAGGGCAAGAAGTCGACAGCCGAGCGCATCGTTTACACCGCCATCGAGAAAACCCGCGAAGGCACCGACACCATCGATCCCCTCGAGACCCTCAATAAGGCCCTCGAGAATGTGAAGCCCCGCCTCGAGGTGAAATCCCGCCGAGTCGGTGGAGCCACCTATCAAGTGCCGATGGAAGTTCCCGCCGCCCGTCAGGTCTCCCTCGCCATGCGTTGGCTGGTGACCTTCGCAAACAAACGCAAGGGAGTTCCGATGGAGAATGCCCTCGCCTACGAACTCAAAGACGCTGCCGCCGGACAAGGCAACGCGATCAAGAAGCGTGACGACATGCACAAGATGGCTCAGGCCAATCGGGCTTTCGCACACTTCCGCTGGTAGCATGATTTTCCCAAGCGGGCGGTTTTTTCCCCACAGGAAAAACCGCCCTCTTTTTTATCCACGAGTCCCGATTTTTTAAAAGAAACACAAAACACCATGGCAGCCACGACAGACACCTCGAACCCAAACTCCCCCAACCGCGCTTTCCCTCTCGAGCGCACACGCAACATCGGTATTGCCGCTCACATCGACGCTGGCAAAACCACTCTCACCGAGCGAATCCTTTTCTACACCGGCATGATCCACAAGATCGGTGAGGTGCACGAGGGCACAACCGTCACCGACTGGATGGAGCAAGAACGCGAGCGCGGCATCACGATCACCTCCGCCGCCACCACTTGCTCGTGGATGCAACGCAAGGAAGAAGGCATCTACAAAGCCTACGAGGGAATTAAAATGCGAGTGAACATCATCGACACTCCAGGCCACGTGGACTTCACGGCCGAGGTCGAGCGCTCCTTGCGCGTTCTTGATGGTGCAATCGCCGTGTTCTGCGGCGTCGCCGGCGTCCAACCCCAATCCGAAACCGTCTGGCGCCAAGCTACCAAATACGGAGTTCCCCGCATCGCGTTCGTTAATAAAATGGATCGCACCGGCGCGGATTTTGACAATGCCGTCAACTCGATGCGCCAAAAACTCGGTGCCAATGCCTGGCCGATCCTCATCCCTCTTGGCCGCGAGGACTACCTCAAGGGACAGATCGATGTCATCAACCAAAAAGCCGTTATCTATCATGATAACGACGCGATGGGCTCCACCTACACCGTCGAAGAGATTCCCGAGGAAATGAAGGACATGGCCAAAGCCGCCTACGACGACCTTGTTTCCCAAATGTGCGACCTCGATGAGGAAATCGGCATGCTCTACTTGGAGGAAAAACCCATCTCCATCGAGCAGCTCAAGGCCGCCATCCGTCGCCAGACCATCGCCAACCGCTTCGTGCCAGTCGCCGGTGGATCCGCCTTTAAAAACAAAGGCGTCCAATACCTCGTCGATGCCGTCATCGACTACCTCCCCGGCCCGCTCGACATCGCGCCTGCGAAAGGACAAAACCCCGACACCGCCGAGCCCATCGAAGTCGTTTCGAATGATAATGGGAAATTCTGCTCCCTCGCCTTCAAACTCTGGAGCGATCCCTTCGTCGGAAAACTCGTTTTCTTCCGCGTTTACTCCGGCAAGCTCTCCAAGGGCGATACCGTTTACAATCCCCGCACCAACAAGCGCGAACGCATCAGCCGCCTCATCCAGATCCAAGCCGACAAGCGCGAAGATATCGATACCTGCTACTCTGGCGACATCGCCGCCATCGTCGGTATCAAAAACATCACGACCGGTGACACGCTCTGCGACGAGGATCACGCCATCCTCCTCGAGCCACCATCCTTCCCCGACCCCGTCATCTCGATGGCTGTCGAACCAAAGACCAAGATCGACCAAGAAAAGATGGGCAATGCGCTCCAGCGCCTCGCTGAAGAAGATCCGACCTTCCGCGTCTTCACCAACGAGGAAACCGGCCAGACCATCATCGCTGGCATGGGCGAACTCCACCTCGAGATCATTCGCGACCGCATGATGCGCGAGTTCAAGGTCGAGGCGAACTCCGGAAAACCTCAAATCGCCTACAAGGAAACCATCCTCACCCCCGCCGAAGGCGAAGGAAAACTCGTCAAGCAATCCGGCGGTCGCGGTCAATACGGTCATGTCGTTTGCAATGTCCGCCCCAACGAGCGCGGCAAGGGCCTTACGATCGAAAACAAAGTCGTCGGCGGAACCATTCCCAAGGAATTCATCCCCGCTGTCGAAAAAGGCTTTAAAGAAGCCATCCTCAACGGCGTCGTCGCGGGCTACCCCGTCATCGATGTCCATGTGGACATCACCGATGGCTCCTACCACGATGTGGACTCGAACGAAATGGCCTTCAAAATGGCCGCTATTTTCGCACTCAAGGACGGCATGAAAAAAGCCAAGCCGATCCTTTTGGAGCCAATCATGAAGGTGGAAAATGTTACTCCAGACGAGTTCCAAGGCGACATCATGGGCGACCTCAATCGCCGCCGCGCCCGCATTCAAGGCATGGAAACCAAAGGCAACCTTTGCACCATCAACGCCGAAGTTCCGCTCGCGGAAATGTTCGGTTACGCCACCGCGATCCGCTCGCTCTCGAAAGGCCGTTCCTCCTACTCGATGGAACCCTCGCACTTCGAGGAAGTGCCCTCGCAGGTGAAGGCCGCCATCCTCGAGCAAAAGGCCTAACCAAAGTCTAACTCAACAAACGCCGGACCTTGGAAACAGGGCCCGGCGTTTTTGTTGTCCGCCGCATGACACGCACGATGCTTGCGCGGGACACTCCCCTTTTCTAGGCTCTTGGCCTTTCCCAGTTTATTATGAAACTCGAAACCATCTGCCTCCACGGAGGCGCCGCTCCCGATCCCGTCACCCTTTCCCGCGCGGTGCCGCTCCACCGCACGAGTTCGTTTGTTTTCCGCGACACCGAGCACGCGGCGAACCTCTTTGGCCTGCGTGAACTCGGGAACATCTATACGCGCCTGATGAACCCCACCCACGATGTGCTTGAGAAGCGTGTGGCGGAACTCGAGGGTGGCGCTGCCGCTCTGGCACTGGCTTCCGGGACGAGCGCGATTTTCTACACCGTCATCAACCTCTGCGCGGCGGGCGATGAGATTGTTTCGGCGAACAACCTCTACGGCGGCACTTTCACGCAGTTCCACGACATCCTCCCGCAGTTCGGGATCAAGGTTCATTTCGTCGATCCCAAGAACCCCGAGAATTTCACCAAGGCGATCACGCCGAAAACCAAGCTCCTCTTCTGCGAAACGGTCAGCAACCCCGGCCTGGATGTCGCCGACCTCGAGGCCATCGCCGCCATCGCGCATAAAAACGGCCTCCCGCTCGTGGTAGACGCGACCTTCAGCACACCCTACCTCACCCGCCCGCTTGACCACGGCGCGGACATCGTCGTCCATTCGCTCACGAAATGGATGGGCGGCCACGGCACCGCGATCGGCGGCATCGTCGTCGATTCCGGCAAGTTCAACTGGAAATCCGAAAAATTCCCGCTCATGACCCAGCCCGACGCCAGCTATCACGGCGTCCGCTGGGCCACAGACATCGGGCCACTTTGCCCCGTTGCCTTCGCGATCCGCATGCGCGTCATCCCGCTCCGTAATCTTGGCGCCTGCATCTCGCCCGACAACGCCTGGATGTTTCTGCAAGGCATCGAAACCCTCCCGCTCCGCATGGAGCGCCATTGCGAGAACGCGCTCGCCGTCGCCAAGCACCTCAAAAACCACCCGAAGGTCGAGTGGGTCCGCTTCCCCGGCCTGCCGGACGATCCGAATTTCGAACTCAACAAAAAATACCTCCGGGGCAAGGGCGGCTCGATGGTCGTCTTCGGCATCAAGGGCGGCAACGCGGCGGGCACGAAATTCATCGAGAGCCTCAAACTCTTCTCGCACCTGGCGAATGTAGGCGACGCCAAGAGCCTCGCCATTCACCCCGCCACCACCACTCACTCGCAACTCACCCCCGAGCAGCAGGCCGCCGGCGGCATCACACCCGAACTCGTTCGCCTCTCCGTCGGCATCGAGCACATCGACGATATCCTCGCCGATCTCGACCAGGCCCTCGCCACCGCGGCTCAATAATTTTTTCCCAAAATGTCCAAAGGCGTCGGATCGGTTGAAACCCAGTTTTTGACTTTTGGCAGCGCGGGCGAGCCCTTCGTCACCGCGGACGGCGGCGTGTTGCCATCGGTCACAATCGCCTACGAGACCTATGGAAAACTCAATGCCGACCGCAGCAACGCGATCCTGCTTTTCCACGCCCTGAGCGGCGCCCAGCACGCCGCCGGCACCAACAAATCCGTCCCCGGCACCGACGACCGCTGGACCGAGGAAATGCATACGGGTTGGTGGGACAGCTTCATCGGCCACGGCCGCGCGCTCGACACCGACAAGTTTTTCATCATCTGCGCGAACTACCTCGGCAGTTGCTACGGCTCCACCGGCCCCGCCTCGACCAACCCAGCCACCGGCAAGCCCTACGGCTCCAGCTTCCCGCGCGTCACAGTCCACGACATCGTTCGCTCGCAACTCCCGATTCTTAAGAATTACGGGATCGAAAAACTCCACGCCGTCGTCGGAGCCTCGCTCGGCGGAATGTGCGCACTCGACTTCGCATTCCACTTCCCCGAGCGCGTCACGAATGTCATCCCGATTGCCACCGGCCTCCGATCCCACGGACTCCAGCAGATGCACAACCTCGAGCAGATCATCGCCATCACGCGCGATCCCGCTTTTGGCAGCGGCGACTACTACGGCACCACCGGCCCGGTCCACGGCCTTGCGCTCGCCCGCATGATCAGCCACAAGACCTTCTTCTACGCCGATGCGATTGAGGAGCGCGCAAAGGTGGCCATCGTCCAACCCGAGACCGACATCCCCTGGTATCGAATCTCCAGTGTTCTCGAGAGCTACATGCTCTATCAGGGACAGAAATTCGTCCGCCGCTTCGATGCGAATAGCTACCTGCGAATCATCGACGCCTGGCAGCAGTTCGACCTCTTCAAGGACGCCAAAACCTCGGGCGTGCATCCGCTTTTCTCCCGCTGCCGCGACCAGCAATATCTCGTCTTCACGATTGATAGCGACTGCTGCTTCTACCCCGACTACCAGTCGGAGATTTGCTCCGAGCTGAAAAAAGCCGATGTGCCTCACCTCCGGCTCACCGTTCATTCCGAAAAAGGCCACGACAGTTTCCTTCTCGAGCCGAAGCTCTACACCCCGCACCTCGCCTACGCTCTCGGCCACTGATGTCAAAACTCAGAGCCTGCCATTGCCATCGGCGGGATTCTCGACTATCACAACTCTCCCGCCAGCTTAGGATGGGTGGCAGAGTGGTCTAATGCGCACGCCTGGAAAGCGTGTTTGCCGCAAGGCAACGGGGGTTCGAATCCCTCCCCATCCGCCAGATTTCCGACTCGGCAGAGAGCCGAAACGGCAATTCCTCCGAGACCGCTCATCGGCATCACGCTTTTCGCTGGGTTGTTGAACTCTGCACCGACCTAAAAAACAGAAGCCTGTAGGAAATTGAAAAAAGACAAAATCAACGCCGCAAAAGAGCTCTACAAACAGCTCCGACATCTTTCCTGGAATGAACTTTGGAGCGGCAGAGTTCCCGCCTACAACGCCGCAGATGCCGTGACCCGTGCGAGCCAAGCCGCCCTCGTTCGCGCTGTGGGCGTGGTTTTTTTCGAGTCGGGACCTCCAGGCCTCCGCGCTGAAGTGACGGCTTGGCTACGAGATCAACTCCGTGATCCGGATGAAAAAATCCGCCGCTATGCCATGGCGGCCTTGCCGAAAATAGGAGCCGACCAGTCCGATGAGGAGGCGTTGATCGGTCTTCTCGAAAACTCCAAACCACCCGAACGCGAAAAAAAATATCTCTCCCGCGCCCTGGATAAAATCGGCGGCAAGGCCACGCTGGAGGTGATCGACAAACTTTCCTCGCAGACCGCCATGAAGGTCAAAGCCGGCATCGCCCGAGAGGAATCCCCGGCGGAAATTCTTTTGGAATCCTTCGTTCCAGACTTCACCGAGCTTCCGATCCATCTGCGCTGCCGCCGAGGGCTCGAAGTGTTTGTGCGAAACGAACTCGAGTCTTCCCCGCAAGCCTTCGCCTTGTTTTCCATCCAGTCCACACACCCGGGCCTGGTGAAGCTCCTTCCCCGTTCGGCCTTTCGATTCCGAGACATTCTTTCCCTGCGCTGCTTCGCCACATTTTCTTTGGTCTTGGGAACTCTCTCCGATGCCGAACCGGAAGCCGTCGCCGCTCTTGTGGCTGCTCCGCGCACCCGAGATCTTCTCCACACCCTCACGCACGGAGCGAGCCGCTACCGGCTGGAATGGATTGGTCAAGGCCACCGACGAGGCTGGATCAGGGAGGTCGCTCACCGCGCTTTCGAGTTGTGCCCCGAGATTTTGAATGATGCCCGGCACGCTCCGTGGGCGATCGAAGTTTACCCTGCGGCGGGGAGGTTTTCCGTGGAGCTTCGGCCTCGCTTGTCCCCCGATCCGCGCTTTGCTTACCGCAGGCGCGATGTGCCCGCCGCTTCCCATCCTCCGCTGGCCGCGTGCCTCGCCCGGCTTGCAGGAAATTCCGGCACCGATCTCGTCTGGGATCCTTTTTGCGGATCAGGACTGGAACTCATCGAGCGTGCACGCCTGGGCGGAGTCAGCCGTATTTTTGGCTCCGACCTCAGCACCGATGCGCTC
>JBDKIG010000121.1:0-7044 GCA_039797215.1 Verrucomicrobiota bacterium
CAGAGACCCGCCGCGCCGCAAACCGCGGAGAAAATCATCCCGCGCTTGGCTTGATCATACGAACGAGGAGGCAAAAAGGCATTCGCGCCGGGTTTTTGCACCCAACCTGCGCCAGCCCATGCGATGCCGAAGATCAGGCCGAGAAGCGCGAAGGCCGTGATGCCATGGTGGTCCGGGTATCCCGGTAGGAAGCCTTCGTAGAAGGAGGCCGTCGTAACCATGCCGATTGCCAAAACCGAACCGCACAGTGGGCCGAATCGCCGTGCGGAGAGAGTGGAGAAGAGCCCCAGAGCGAGGACAAGCAGGATCGGATTCGCCCAGATAGACATCCGGTAGATGCTGTTGCGAAGCGTGTCGCCGGTATAGTGGCGGTAGATTTCCCCAAGCCCGCGGAGATACCATGCGAAGCCGGAACTCCAATGCACTTCGCGGCCATAGGGGGCGTTGTCCATGTCGGTGTAGCGAACGCGCCATTCGCCATTCTCGCCGAGCTTTTCGGCGTGGCGGTTCCAGACATAGCCGTCGAAGGCAATTTCGAGCAGTGGCACGGGGAGGACTTCGGCGGGCTTGGCGTTGGGTCCGTCGAGTTCCTTGCAGAGGCGCACGGTGACGCGGTCGATCAGGAAGGCATGGAAAAGCACATAGCCGATGCAGGCGATCAGGATGGCCGTGAAGCCGCACCAGGAAAGGATTTCTCCGGTCGAGGCGCCGGAACGGGATTGGACGACGGGCTCGGTTGGCGAGGGCGGCGTTTTGGATTTTTTCTTAGAGGAGGCCACAGAGTAAGAGCCGCCTACTTAGATTTCTTTCCTTCAAAACAAAAGGCCAAAAAGCCGAGCGCCCGCTGAGGAGTTGCAATCAGGGTGCCTTAGCTCCCAGTGCCGATGTAGCGGGCGTGGTAGCCGGCGAAGTCGCCCATTTCGCCGACGGGCGGCACCGAGTGCATGTCGTAAACGGCATTGCCGACGATCATGCCGGAGTGGATGTCGTAGATCATCACCTGCGCTTTGCCTTGGGCCCGGCCGCCGTCTTCCGTGCGAACGGCGATGTAGCGGGTCGAGCGTTTGGAAAATTCGCCAGTGCGGGCGGCGTAATTTCTGGCGCGGTCCTCGGCGACTTGGCGTTGGCGGGCGGAGGCTTGGTTTTTTGAAATCAAATAAGAGCCACCACCCGCGAGCAGAGCAGCTCCGGCGGTGACGGGGATAGTGACGGCGGGGTTGACCCCCGTGAGCGCGAGAGGCAGGCCGACGGCGAGTCCAGTGGCGCCGGCGGCGAGGGCGGCGTTTTCACCGGGGGTGAGGTTCGAGCAACCAGACATGGCCACGCAGGCGGCGAGAGGAAGAACCGTGGAACGAATCAGGATCGATGGGTTTTTCATGCGCGGCCAAATTAACTGCGGGGCCCAAAAAAACAAGATGGGGCGTTACGCCAAGGCGGGAGAGCAGGGGGCGAGGATGGCGTCGCGCATTCCGTGGAGGAGTTTTTTGTCGTCCCGGCAAATCGTGGCGAGTGCGCCGCCGAGGGCGGTGGATTTTTCGCCGACGAAAAAATACGGGCAGAGGCGCACGCGGCCGCGCATCGGTTGCAGATGGTCCGAGCCGGGGAGCCAATACTCGGTGTCGAAGAGTTTGCCGTGGTGGAAGACTTGAAAGATGTGGGGGTGGGAGGGGAATTCGGCGAGGGCTTGCTCGAGAGCGGCCTTCCATTCTCCCTGCGGCATATCGGAGCCGATCTTGACGCCTCGCGAGCCCCAGGCGCGCTCGGAGAAGCCGCTGATTTTTAGCACAAAATCCCGGCGCTTTTGGCTGAACCCCGCGACCTCGCTCCACGAATGCGCTTCGAGTCTAGGCAGCACCGCGTGGCGGGGCAGGGGAGTCGGATCGACGAGCCAGGTGTAGGGGATCGATTTTTGCAGGGCCAAAAATGCGCGCTCGCCCATTTCCCGGCGCCAGAATTCCTCGAGCGGCTTGAGCCAGAAGAGCGCGAACCAGAGCTTTTCCTCCAACGCGGGCTTGAAGGGTGGCGTGACTTGGAGTGATTTCGTGCGAAGAGCCTCCATCAAGCCCGGTGCGGCGGGGACATTGGCTAGGTCGAAGAGTTCGAAAAACCGATAGACCCTCTGGGGCCACTCCGAGCGGGCCTCGGCGTCAGTGGATCTCCACGGGCCCTGATCGGGGAAAGTCGCATTCAGACGGGCTGCGAGCCATTCCATTTCGGGTCGGTAGGTTTCGGCTTCCTCGGAAACCACGATGTCGCCGCCGGGGAAAACTCTAGCGAATCCCTGCAACATCCCATCCGCCCCGCCCAAAACCTCGCTGCCTAGATCGGAGTAGGTTTTGTTAAGCCAATCGGTGAGGCCGATACCTCCGGGCACGCTGTCGATTTCGGCGATGGTGAATCCGTCTTCGGTGAGCACGAGGTCGGGTCGGATGACTTTCGGAATGTCGCCGGCGATTCCATGTTCGCGCTGGAAAGCGATGAGCTCGGCGGGCTTGCCGGAGTCCAGCAGATCGGCCACCCAGGCGGGTTGACGGCCTTTCACACTCTGGCGATAAAGTTGGTCGCAGGCGCGCAGGAAGAGGGTGAGGCGGTATCCGAGTTTCTCGAGTTCGTCCGTCAACCCGGCTGGCAGGCGGAACGGTGCTGGCGCGATGCGCCATTCCTTTTCATGAAAAAGCCCGCCTGCGGGCATGGCGGCTTGGACGGCGCGGGCCGTTTCCAAAGGACTCATGAAAGCACCTTGAGCGCTTGGCGGATGAGTTCCTCGGAGGTGGGAGTTCCATCGCCGGTCTTGAGCACGGCGCGGATCGCCTTGTGTGCATCGACTTGTTTGTAGCCGAGGGAGATCAAGGCCAGCACGGCGTCGTGGAGTCGAATGTCGTCCTCGCTCGGGGCGTTCTTAGAGCTCGAGGCCTCCCACTCGGCGGCGACGCCCACCTTGTCTTTCAACTCCAGCACGATTCGCTCGGCGGTTTTTTTTCCCAACCCGCTGATCTTGGAAATCGTCCCCGTGTCGCCCGCCACGACAGCGGATTTGAACATTTCCACCGACAATCCGCTCAGCACAGCCAGTGCGATTTTCGGGCCCACGCCCGTTACATGATTAAGTAGAAGTCGAAAAAGGTCGCGCTCGCCCGCGGTGCAAAATCCGTAAAGCACATGGGCATCCTCGCGCACGGCGAGGTGGGTGAGGATTTTGACGGATGCCCCGAGCTGTGGCAGGCGCTCGAAACTTGATATCGGGATGAGCACTTGATACCCGACGCCGTGGACATTCACCACAATCTGGGTCGGCAACGACTCGGCCAGGATTCCTTCTAAAAACGCGATCATGATTGTCGACATGCTTACCAGAGCTTTTGCAAAAACCCCAAGCGCCTTGTGCGTTTGGGCGGTTTTGCTTCTGGGGTCGACCTTCGCGCGAGCCGACCAATGGATTCTCGCGGTCGAGCCGTCCTTCATGGATCACAAGATGCGGCGGCCCATCGAAGGCTCGCAGCGCACCACTCTCGCGATCGCCCGGGTGGTGGACGGGGAGATCGAACCGCTCACGCGCGAGCAGAAGAAATCGGTGCACATGACCTTTGACCAAATCCGCGCGGAGGCTTTGAAAACCGCCTCCGCCACGCTCTCGCAGATGAAGCCGGAATTCCTTCGCGACAAAAACGGTGTCATCCGCCATGCGGCGATCGAGTCGAAGGATCCGCTGACCGCCTCGTGTGTGCTCGCGCCGGAGTTCGGCGAGAAATTCCGGGACACTCTCGGCCCCGACCTCCTCGTGGCGATGCCAACTCACAACCAAGTCCTCGTTTTTTCCCGCCAGGACGACACACACCTTCGTCTCGCCGAGACGATCATAGGAAATTACCTCTCCTCGAACCAACCGGTCAGTCGCGAGATTTTCGCTTGGGAGGGCGGTCAGTTGCGTTCGCTTGGCGTGCTGCAATAAAATCCATTGATTCGCGAGTTCTCGGGCACGAACCGAGGTAAAATTTTACAATCCCATGCTGGTCGTTTCGGCGGGTGGGTGATATTGGGTCAAGATGGCTTTTTTGATTCAGGTAAACGAGGGAGTGAAATCTGTGATTTTGCCGTTGGGCAAGGCGGTGATCTTGATCGGACGAGATGCGGACTCGAATCTTTACTTGGATGATTCGGGTATTTCTAAAAATCACGCATCTATAGTGTTTTCCAACGAAAATTACACGCTCAAGGACAATGGTTCATCGAGCGGAAGTTTCGTCAATGGCGTCAGGGTCACCGAACACAAGCTCTTACACGACGACATCATTCAGTTCGGGCCATATTCTTTTAAGGTCGACCTGAAAAACCCGATCCCTGTGACGACATCGACCACCGAGAACGATGTGGCGCTCCAGCGCTCGGGGCACTCCTACACGAGGAAAGTGGAACTTGAGCAAATCGTCGGGGGAGAAAATACCGGCACGCTGCATGTGGTGATGACGGATACCCCGAAGACCCTGCCGCTCCCTTTGCCACCCACCGGGTTCCTTTCGAAACTAAGCCTGCAGTCTAGGCAAGATCTCTCCCTCCGCGGTATCTACCGCTACGCGAGGGACGGGGAAATTTTGATCCATGAGGGGCAAAATCCCGATCGGCTTTTTCTTTTAATCTCTGGAAAATGGGAGGCCTGCAAATTGGCAACCAAGACCGTCCTCGGCCAGATTCAGCCTGGCGACTGGGTGGGGGAGGTGAGTATTTTCGATCCTTCTGGAGCGATGTGTTCGGTGGTGGCGGTGGAGCCCTCGGAGTATTGGGAAATTACGCGCGAAGCGTTCGAGAAATTTATCAACGAGTCTCGCTCCACCGGTAGTGCGATTTTAATCGCCCTCGCGGCAACCTTGGGCCGACGAATCCGCCAGTCCACCGAGGGGATGGAGCAAGCGATCGCAGCCCGTCCCGAGCCGCCACCAGCGCGGCGCTCGCGGTTCACGCCCCTTTTTGCCGCAATCGCCGTGGTGGCGATCCTCGCGGCGGCGGTTTTTTTCCTGATGGAGAATGAGGATAAAAGTCGTCTGCAAGCGGAAAAACGGCAACTCGTCCATGAGCGCGCCGAGACCTTGGAGGAAGCCCGCCAGCAAGTCGATGCGCTCCATGTCACAATGGCGAATACGACTCAAGAGTTGCAGAAAGCCCTTTTGGACAACGAGAGATTGACCAAGCGGCTCGCTGTAACCCAAAAGATGCTCGATCGGTTGAATGAGACTAAAAGCTCGATCGAGTCCGTCACAGCCCCGTCAGCCACCGAGATTGCGCCATCCGCCCCCGAGATCGCGCACAACGAGATTTCGGCCAAGGCGGAAACGCTTTCGGGCTACCCCTCGAAAATCATCATTACCAAAAAAACGAATGTCTCGCTGCTCGTGGATGGCCAGGTTTCTGGCAGCGCAGTTTTGCCCGAGGGCCTCGAGTTACCGGCCGTCGGAGCCGAGGGCGAGTTCGTGGTGGTGGAGTTTGGCAATGCCCACCAGAAGATCCCCAAAGATCACACGAATTTCGCCGAGGCTCTTGTGGCTGAGGCGGAGGCGGCTAAAAACCATCAGGAACCGGGTCCAACCAAAGCTCCAGTGGTCCATAGCGCCCCCAAGCCCCCGGTGGCCATGCCCAAGGTGGAGCCCTTGAAACCTCATTCCGATTCCGCAAAAAAATCCGTGGAGTTGAACTTCGAAAAAGTCACCTCCGTTCTCGACGATGTGAAGCTTTTGTCGACTATTGACGAATTCCGTAGCATGAAAAACGCCTCGGCTTCGGATTTTGGCCGGTTTGTGCGCACGCTCGAACCGCGTTGGAAGCGGGCGGCCAAGGAGTCCGCTTCTTTGCTATCGCTCAATGGAGGTCGCACGGAATATCGCGAAATTCTCAAAAAAATCATCGAAGCCTCCGAGATGCTGGATCCTGCCCGTGGTCAAATGTTCGAAGCCAAACTCCGAGAAATCGATGCGGCTTGGCTGAAGCTGAAAACCGAGGAAAAAATCCAAAGCCTCACAGGTGGGGAGTCCAGCGAGTAACTCAAACCCTGACCGACAAAACCTGTAAAAACACGCCGTGCCCAAGTTTTCAACTCGCCAAGACCCGCAAGGCTTGGCTAGCTTGCGCCCTCTTTACACCGCCTTATGAAGACCAAAAAATCCACATCCAAAAAATCCGACGCCTCACCCGACCGCGGGAAGGTTATGAATGGCGCGGAAATTCTCGTCGAGTGCCTGGAGCGCGAGGGTGTGGATGTCATTTTCGCCTATCCCGGTGGTTGCTCGATGCCAATCCATCAAGCGCTCACCAAAACGAAAAAAATTCGCACGATCCTTCCTCGCCACGAGCAGGGCGGGGTTTTCGCTGCCGAGGGTTATGCCCGCGTGTCGGGAAAAGCCGGCGTGTGCATGGCCACCTCCGGTCCTGGCGCTACGAATCTCGTCACTGGCATCGCCGATGCGTTCATGGATTCCATCCCGATGGTCGCCATCACCGGCCAAGTGCCGCAGGAAATGATTGGCCGCGGGGCGTTCCAAGAGACCGATGTTTTTGGAATGACGCTTCCGATGGTGAAGCACAGCTACCTCGTGTGGGACATTGCCGAGTTGCCGCGCATCGTGAAGGAAGCCTTTTACATCGCGCAGTCCGGTCGCCCGGGCCCGGTGCTGATTGATATTCCCAAGAATATCCAGAACCAGACGATGCAGCCGATTTTCCCAAAGACTGTCGAACTCCGCGGCTACAAGCCCGAGCGCAAGGCGGACGATGTAGCGCTGAATGAAATCATCGGCATGCTCAAGTCGGCGAAGGCTCCGATGATCTATTGCGGCGGCGGCGTGATTTCCGGATCAGCCTCGAAGGAGCTCCTCGAGTTCGCCGAGCGCACCCAAGTGCCCGTGGCCACCACGCTCATGGGCATCGGATCATTCCCCGAGTCTCACCCACTCTCCCTGAAATGGCTCGGCATGCACGGCACGGTTTACGCGAACAATGCTGTGAACGAAGCCGACCTTTTGCTCGCCATCGGCGTGCGTTTCGATGACCGCGTGACAG
>JBDKIG010000122.1:0-7011 GCA_039797215.1 Verrucomicrobiota bacterium
AAAATTTTTCCTCTGCGTCCCGGTGCCTCCGCGAGGGGAATTGCCGATCAGCTCAAACGAGCGGCCTGTAGATCAGAAGGCGCAGGCCGTTCAGGCAGACCAGCACCGTGCTGCCCTCGTGACCGACGACGCCCATGGGCAGCGGGAGATTGATGCCGAAGGCTGCGATCAAAAGCACGACGATCACGGCAGAGGCGAATGCGAGGTTTTGCCAGAGGACTTTTTTGGCGTGGCGCGCGATGCCGAGGAGGATCGGGATGTTTTCGAGTTTATCGCCCATGAGAACAACATCGGCTGTCTCCATGGCGATATCAGTGCCCGCCGCGCCCATGGCTACCCCAATATCGGCCGTCGCGAGCGCGGGGGCGTCATTCACGCCATCGCCGACCATCATGACGCGGCCGTGCTTCTTGAGTTCTTGGATGGCGGAGACTTTGGCTTCGGGGAGGAGACCCGCATGAACCTCATCAAGACCCGCCTCCTCGGCAATGGCGTCGGCAACGGCTTTTTGGTCACCCGTAAGCATGACGACTTTTTTGACCCCAAGCTTGTGGAGACTTTCCACAATGCGCAGAGACTCGGGTCGGAGTGTGTCGGCTAGGGCCACAACCGCGAGTGCGGAAACGGCATCGCCCTCGCGCGAACCAATCCAAACGCAGGTCTTTCCCTTTCGAGCGAGTGGAGCAGCGTTGATCGAGATGGCATCCATACCCGCCGCGCCGAGTTCGCGGAAGAGCCTTTCGCTCCCTACCACGAGGCGTTTCCCTCCAATCGTGGCTTCGGCTCCCTTGCCAGGCGTGGCTTGAAAGTCCGTGGCAGCAGGGAGTGACATTCCAAGCATCGAAGCGCTTCGAACGATGGCATGGGCGAGAGGATGCTCGGATTTCGACTCCAGGGCGGCCGCCGCGGCGAGGACTTCCAGAAGCTGGGCGGGCAAATTCAAATCGGGCTTGTAGGTAGCAGCGACATCCACGACCTCTGTCACCATCGGCTGGCCGCGGGTGAGCGTTCCGGTTTTATCAAAGGCAACGATGTCGATGCGGGAGGTGCGCTCGAGGTGCGAGCCGCCTTTCACCAAAATCCCGCGCCGGGCCGCACCACCGATGGCGGAAAGGACAGTCGCCGGCGTGCTAATAACCAAGGCGCACGGCGAGGCGACGACCATCACCGTCATCGCACGATAGAATGCCTCCGCGAAGGCCGCCCCGAAAAAGAAAAACGGCACGACGAAAACCAGAGCGGTGAAAACGATCACCCCGGTGGCATAGTATTGCTCGGCCTGCTCGAGAAACCGCTGAGTTCCAGATTTTTCGGCCTGTGCCTCCTCGACGAGCTTCACCATCCGCGCCAGCGTGGAATCCTCGGCTCGCTTGGTGACCGAAAATTCCAGCCCACCGCTTTGGTTCAGAGTTCCAGCAAAAATCGGGCTTCCCGAGGACTTGGCGACCGGCATGGATTCACCAGTGAGGCTGGACTCATCAATGTGGCCTGAGCCCTCGACCACCGTGCCATCCACCGGCACATGCTCGCCGGGGCGAAGGATCACGATATCGCCGATGGCGAGTTCCTCGACTTTTACCAGTTCATTGCCACTGGAACGCTTCACGAGCGCCTTGTCGGGGCGAAGTTTCAGCAGCGAGTGAATGGCCTTTTGCGTCCGCTGGAGCGCATAGCTTTGGAGGACATTCGAGAAGCAGAAGAGGAACAACAACAACGCCCCTTCGAAGGGTTGACCGACAATTCCCGCGCCAATCGCCGCGAGGACCATGAGCACATCGACATCGAGCACCCGCTCGCGAAGCGAGGCGATGGCGGAGCGGACCCCCTGCTGACCGCAGAAAAAATACGCACCGGCATAGAGGCACCAAGTCGCCACCGCACTTTTGCCGATCGAGTGGTCAGCGATAAGCGAGGCGATCAAAAACAAAAAGCCGAGGACGCAGGAAATCTCCTCGTTCAGCGAACCGGACTTGATCCGAGTCCAAAGGCTCTCCTCCCCTTCCCTCCATACCGGTTGGTAGGCACTGATCCGCGCACCGAGATCACGGAGGGAATCCATAACCGATTTCTCATCGGCGATGTTTTCGTCGAAGGTCAGGCAGAGGATTTTCCCGATGTAGGTGGCGGTGGCCTTGCGAACACCGGGAATTTTTTTGACCTTATTCTCGAGCTTGATGGCGCAGGCCTCACAGGCATCGCCCTCCAAACGCAGGGTTCGTTTTTGAAGAGGAACGCGGGGCGTGTGGCTTCCAACGATGCGGCGGAGGTCTTGTTGGGAAAGCTTGGCCGGATCGTATTCGATCTCGATCGCCGTCTTGCCGGGAACCGGGTGGGCGCTGACGACACCCGAGTGCTCCGCGATCGAGCGCGTTGTTTCTTCGAGGGACTCCTCGGGCTTTTCGCGGGCGTCCATCGAAGCTAGGAAAAAGTTCCGATCAGTAATTCCACATCTTACCCTTCGCGGCGTCGGCGAATACCTGCGGGCTCATCATGTAGGAATCCGGCGGATCGGGCAGGCGGGAGTCGTCGAGATGGGGCAGGTTTTTGCCGTATGTCTGATCCCAAGGCTGGCTTGTGGCGATGTGAAGCGGCGTCCCGGTGCGGACGAGGCCGAAGACCTTTTGAGCAGCTTTGAGCGGTATACGGACGCATCCGTGCGTCGCGGGAACGGGTTTCACAAACCCCCAGTGCATGCCGTAGGCGGGCTTGAACTCCATCCAGTAAGTCATCGGATATCCCGCGCCGGGCTGGCTCACGCGGCGGCGGCGCTCTTGTTTCGAGTAAATGGAGAAATCCCCCATCGGCGTGGGCGTCGAGGACTTGCCAACCGTGACCGGCGTAGCAAGGAGAACATCATTGCCCTCGACGACATAAAGTCGTTGCGCGCCGGTGCTGAGCTTCACCTTCACGGCAGAGGGATTCTTGGGTTGCTTCGCAGGTGGGTCGAACGAGAACGAATGCGGGCCGTGGGCGACCTTCGGGGTCTGACAAGCGGTGAGGCCGAGCGCGAGCGCGGCAAGAGCAAATAGGCGGGTCGATTTCATAAAAACGGAGTTATCAAATGCCAAACCCCGAGCGAGTCAAGTTCACGAACGGCAGGAAAATAAAATCACCACGCCATCGTGAATTGCCACGCGACGCGGCTCCATGGAATATGCTGCGATGAAAAATTCCCGTGAGCTTTTCGAGGCGGCCAAGAAACGAATCCCCGGCGGCGTCAATTCGCCAGTGAGGGCGTTTCGCGGCGTGGGTGGCGAACCATTTTTCGTCAAGTCCGCCCGAGGCTGTCGCCTGACCACGGTGGAGGGACGCGAACTCATCGATTTCGTTGGCACCTGGGGCCCGGCGATTCTCGGCCACGCAGCAGAGCCGGTGATCGAAGCCGTGCGCGAGGCTGCAAAAGGAGGCTTGAGTTTTGGAACCCCGAATCCCTTTGAGGTGGAAATGGCCGAAACAATCTGCCGCATGGTGCCCTCGGTGGAAAAAGTCCGGATGGTTAACAGCGGCACCGAGGCGACGATGAGTTGCATCCGCCTCGCCCGAGGCTTCACCGGCCGAAATAAGATCATCAAGTTCGAGGGGTGCTACCACGGCCATGTCGATTCGCTTTTGGTGAAAGCCGGCAGCGGTGCCCTCACCCACGGCCACCCCGACAGCGCCGGCGTGCCCGAGGACTTGGCTCGACTCACGATTACGATTCCCTTCAACCACCTCGAGGCTGTCACGGCGGCATTCCAAGCAAACCCCGGCGAAATCGCCGCCATCATTCTCGAGCCAGTCCCCGCGAATGCTGGTTTGTATTTGCCCGAGCCAGGATTCTTGCAGGGCCTGCGCGAACTCTGCACCCGTGAGGGCGCTGTGTTGATTTTCGATGAGGTGATGACCGGCTTTCGCCTCGCACGCGGCGGAGCGCAGGAGATTTTCCAAATCACACCTGACCTCACCGCCATGGGCAAAGTGATCGGCGGCGGCCTGCCCGTGGGAGCCTTTGGGGGACGCGCCGAGATCATGGATCACCTCTCGCCAGACGGCCCCGTTTACCAAGCTGGCACTCTCTCGGGAAACCCCCTGGCGATGGCTGCGGGCCTCGCTCAACTGCGCGAACTCGAGCGCCTCGACGGCTGGGCGCACTTGGAAAAAACCGGCGCGGCTTTTGAGGCGGCCACACGGGCGGCCTGCGCGAACCGTCCCCTCACCTTCCAGCGGATTGGCTCGATGTTTTGCCTCTATTTTCAAGAGGGGCCGGTGCGCCACCTTGCCGAGGCGATGGGCAGCGACCGCGCACGGTTTGCGAAATTTTTCCATGGCTGTCTCGAGGACGGAGTTTATTTCGCGCCGTCGCAATTCGAGGCGGGGTTCCTCAGCACCGCCCACACCCCCGCAGACCTCGAAACCGTCGCCGCCGTGGTAGTAAAAAACCTCGCGCGTGTTTTTTGACATGCCCGCGAATGCGTTTGCCATGAGGGAGGCGCACCCTTAGCGTTACGCCCATGCTCAAAAACCTCTCCCTCGCTGCACTCGCTGCGATCACTTTCACACACACAACTATGGCGCAAACCGCACTCGAAAAAGGCCAGGCATTCTTGGCAGACAACGCAACGAAACCCGGAATCCAACAGACCGCGAGCGGCCTGCAATACCTCATCGAAAAACCCGGCGAGGGCAAGGCCCCTAAAGCCAACAACACGGTGAAAGTGAACTACCGCGGCACTCTGCTCGACGGCACCGAATTCGACAGCTCCTACATGCGCAACGAACCGATCGAATTCCCCCTCAACGCTGTCATCCGCGGCTGGACCGAGGGACTGCAACTCATCAAGCCCGGCGGCAAAATCCGCCTCTTCATTCCCTCTAATCTAGCTTACGGCCCTCGCGGCGCGGGCGGCCTCATCGGCCCCGACGAGACGCTCATTTTTGATGTTGAGCTGCTTGAGGTGAAGTAGCGCCTCATCCAGCGGATTTGACCACAATCGAGCGTTTGGGAAACGCGAGATGGAGCAACCGAAGGTTGGCCCGAAGGGCGAGATGAGCGGGAGCGAGCGAGTCAAAGGACACAGAGGGTGGCGCAAGCAAAACTCTCGTTAGATAGGCTGCCTCCTGCCTGCCTTCTTTGACATCCGGGCGTGGTGGAAGAGGTATTGCTGAACATAGCCAGCATACGGCCCTAATCGCCGCCGCGCATAGGCGGCCAGCGTAGCGGGAGAACCATCCCTCCCCTTGCGCATGGTCAGAAGAATCCGGTGGATCCAGGTGTCGATCGGCACGGCGTCGAGGCGTTCGTAGGCAAAAAGGAGAATGCAGTTGGCGACTTTCACGCCGACGCCCGGGAGCATTTGGAGAGTTTGGCGGAGACGCGCCGTAGGCTGTTTCGCAATGGCCTCGAGGTCGATCGTGCCATCCGCGAGAAGACGGGCGGTTTTTAAAAGATTCTCCGCCCGGTAGCCCAGGCCACAGGCGCGCAGGGAGGGTTCCGTAGCTTTCGCCAAAACCTCAAATGTGGGATACGCGTTGATCTCCGAATCCTCGACTGACTCGCCGAATCGCGACCGGATCGCCAGCGACATCGAGCGGATGTGGGCGACTTGTTTCATGGAACTGGTGATGAAGGCCGCCGTGCACTCCCACCGTGGCTGGCGAAGGATGCGGAGTCCACGGCAAGCGGCGAGCGCGGCTTGGCTGAGCGACTCGTCCGGAAACGCTGCGTAAATTTCCTCCAGCGGATGGTCGAGAGCGAAGTGGTGCGCCACCCGATCGGCTGGGCCTTGATGCAAGACGAGCTGGGCGTTTTTTTCCGAAACAACAACCGCCTCGTTACCCAAAAGCCCGCTCCAAGAGCCGTCGGCGCGGCGAGTCCAATGAAAAACCTGACCGCTCAGGAGCGTTTGATCCAAATCGATCGGGCCGCCGAGTTTGGTCGCTGTCACTTTCTTTGTTTCGAGCTTGAGCGACGAGGTCTCAGAGAGGGGAACTCGCCCGTTTTTTTGAACTCGCACAGGGCAATGGGCAGGCATTTTGCGAAGTGGCGGAAGTCCCCGTCCGTTTTGAAGATGGCCAAGTCACATCGGACGGCGACGGCACAAAGCAGGAAGTCGATGTTCGAGCCCTGAATTCCCTGGGGTCGACACAGGTTGAAAAACTTCGCAGCGGTTACAAAATCCTCGCTCAATAGTGGAACATCAGGGAATGCGTCGAGGTGGTTTTCCAGACGCGCGAAGTGAGGACGATCCCGCACAGCGGAGAGAATCTCCTGCCGAACCGGTCCGATGATTTCGGCAACATGGGCCATGACAAGACGCAGCAACTCCTCCGTCTCCGGATGGAGATAACCGTCTGTGCGTCGCAACGCCAATGACCAGACGCCCGTATCAACTAGCACCCTCATGAACGGGTTCGTTGGCGTTTGTAGTCGTATTGAGGGTCAAATTCGACCTTCCCGAAAAGGTCCAAAATGCGGTCCTGCCGCAGATGGCGGATGTAGTCGGTCAGGGCCTGAGTCACCGCCTCCTTCTTGGTGCGGTGTTTACCGAGCGAGGCAGCCTCTGCGATGAGCCGATCGTCCAATTGAAGATTTGTTGCCATGATGATTACACACAAAACCTCACACTTTCAGATGTGTGGTTCAACGGAATTATTGGGTCCGGGATACCTGCGGAAAGCGATGTGACGGAGAGATGTAAATTTTAAGGAGAGGGGTCAGTCCCGCGTATCATCGCTTTTTTCCATTTTTCCAGAGCGCCCTCCAGAGAGTTTGAGGCACTCCAGCATTCAATTCCTCCGCGATCCAGGCCATCGTCATCGTGGTGCTCTTTCTCAACTCCGCCGCGATCGCAATCTTGTCCGGATGCCCTTTCCGGAGCCTCCGGAACTCATCCAATCCCATCCCGCGCGTTTTTAATACCATTTATACAAAATAGCTGGATACAATAAATTAAGCCGGGTAAACTGGATGAGTGAGAAAACAACATTTCAAGCTCGGAAGGCCTGATTTAAGCGCTGAACTCGAGGAGCGTT
>JBDKIG010000123.1:0-7007 GCA_039797215.1 Verrucomicrobiota bacterium
AAACTTCCGCTTGGCAAAACCACCGCAACAACCGTGGCGCCCCCATCAACTGGCGCTTCACAACCGAAGACGCCCGCATAAAACTGCTCAGACTTTATCCGAAATTGTAGCTGTTACTGAGCACTAGTTCATTTGCTTCACCTCTCGGCACATTCTCGGAAACCCACCCAGTAGTCCGTGGTGGCATTGCGCGAGGCCAATTCCTTAATCCCGAAAATCCAACTTCGGATAGGTCTCGAGATAGGTGGCGATTTCGCGGGTGAAGATATTGCCGAACTCGGCGAGTTTTTTTTCGCCGATGCCGCCGACGCCGTGCAGATCGGAAACTCGTAGGGGATACTCGCGGGCCATTTGGCGGAGCGCGTTGTCGCCGAGGATGACATAGGCCGGCACGCCGCGCTCGTCGGCGAGGCGTTTGCGGAGCTTGCGCAGGCGGTCGAAGAGCGTTTCGTCGCACTCGATCTCGCCGGCACGGGGGGCGGTGGTTTTTTTCGAGGCCATGGGCTTCGTGAGGCTGATCACGCGGCGGGTTTTCAGTGCTTCAAGTCCAGCATCCGTGAGAGCAATGACGGGAAATTGACCTGCCTCCTGCTCGAGCAAGCCGGAGCGCATGAGTTCGCGGCCGATCGCGCCCCATTCGGAGCGGGAGAGTTCCTTACCGATGCCGTAGGTGCTGAGTTGGTCGTGGCCCCAGCGGCGGATTTTTTCGGTGTCGGCGCCGGTGAGGATTTCGATGAGATGGTTCATGCCGACGCCGAAGCGACCGCCTTGGCGAACCCGATAAACGCAGGAGAGGAGCTTTTGGGCTTGGGTGGTGGCGTTGTAGCTCTCGCGGGGCTGGAGGCAGTTGTCGCAGGAATTGCAGTTCGGCTCCGTATAGCTCTCGGCGAAATACTCCAAAAGCTCGCGGCGGCGACAGCCAGAGCACTCGGCGTAGTGGAGCATCAACCGCAACTGCTCGCGGGCCACGCGCTGCTCGTGGTCGTTGGTGATTTCGTCGATGAAATGAGTCTGCTTGGCGGCGTCACCCGCGCTGAAGAGCAGGAGGCAATCGGCGGGCAGGCCGTCGCGGCCGCCGCGGCCGGTTTCCTGGTAGTAGCCTTCGATATTTTTTGGGAGGTCGTGGTGGATGACCCAACGGACATTGGGTTTGTTGATGCCCATGCCGAAAGCGATCGTGGCGCAAACGATGCGGGTCTCGTCGCGAATGAATAGTTCCTGGTTCTGGGCGCGCTCGGAGTTGGTGAGCCCGGCGTGGTAGGGCACGGCCGGGAAGCCACGCTCGGAGAGGCTCTCGGCAACGCGGTCGGCGGTGGCGCGGGTGGCGCAATAGACGATGCCCCCATCCATCGGGCGCTTGCGGACGAACTCGACGATCTGGCGGATCGGCTGATCCTTCGGGATCACACGGTAGGAGAGGTTCGGCCGGTTGAAGCTGGCTACAAAAACAGCGGGATCGCGGAGCTGGAGGTGGTGGATGATGTCCTTGCGCACGCGCTCGGTGGCGGTGGCGGTGAGAGCCATCACGGGAATATCGGGCAACAACCCGCGCAGACTCGCGATCCGGCGGTATTCGGGCCGGAAATCATGACCCCACTCGGAGATGCAATGCGCCTCGTCGATTGCGATGCGGGTGACATTCCACGCGAGGAGATTTTCTTTCCAGTGGTCGAGCATAAGCCGCTCGGGCGCGGCATAGAGAAGGCGGTAGCGGCCTTGGTGCAAATCCGCCAAGCGGGCCTTCGTCTCTTTCACGCCGAGGGAGGAATTCAGAAAAGTCGCCTCCACACCGGCCGCCTCGAGTTGGCTCACTTGGTCCTTCATGAGCGCGATCAAAGGGGAGACGACGAGCGTCAACCCCTCGCCCATCAGCGCGGGAAGTTGGAAGCAAAGGGACTTCCCGCCACCCGTGGGCAGGAGCGCGAAGGTGTCGCGTCCGCCCAGCGTGGTTTCGATGATCTCGCGCTGCATCGGACGAAACGCATCGTAGCCGAATACGGATTTGAGTTTTTGAGCAAGTGGGTCAGCAGTCGGCACGCGGGGAAATTCGGGGATTGCCTCCCGCGAATCGAGTGGAAAACTCCTCTGCATGGAAAACACACCGCACATCGCCGCAAAAGCCCCCGTCAAAGTCTCCCTCGAGGAAGGCAAGGACTACTGGTATTGCACCTGCGGACTCTCCGCGAACCAGCCCTTCTGCGACGGCTCCCACAAAGGCAGCGGCTTCGCTCCGAAAAAATTCACCGCCGAAAAATCCGGTGACGCCTGGCTCTGCCAGTGCAAGCACACGAAAAACGCCCCCTACTGCGACGGCTCGCACAAGGGGCTGTGATCAGCCTCCCGCTTCGAAGCAGCACGCCGGAATAGCCATTTCCGAACTTCCTCCGCCCATAAAACCAGGCTGGCTAAAGCGACAAGTCCGCAGAGTTCTGCGGGCGGAATCGGAACCGTATAGAAAAATCGGTTCATCGGCGGGGCATAAACAACGAGCGCTTGCAACGCGCCACCAAGGAGAAGGCCGCAGAGGAGCCATTTGTTTTTAAGAATCCGCAGACGCAACGCCGATTGAATTGAACTCTCGCAGTTGATCACATTGAACCACTGGCACAGCGCCAGCAGGGTGAAGGTCGAGGTCCGCGCGAGATCCAGCGGCATCCCGCTTTCGATGGCTAGAAGGAAATAGCCAAGCGTGATGACGACCGATGCCGAAACCATCAACACCATTCGCCTTGCCATTTGAGCCGTTAAAAGAGGGGCTCCATAGGCAATGGGTCGGCGCCGCATCGCACCACCCTCGGAGGATTCCATCACGAGATTGATCCCGAGAACGCCTTCGGTGACGACATTGATCCAGAGGATTTGAACAGCCTCGAGCGGCAGGGGATACCCGCCAATCAACGCACCGACGAGTATCAGCACCTCGTCCAGCGAAGTGACAAAAAGAAACAACAGGAGTTTCTGGATGTTCGCATAAACCAACCGTCCTTCCTCCACAGCCTTCACAATCGTGGCGAAGTTGTCATCCGTCAGCACGATCTCCGAGGCGTTCTTGGCGACATCGGTTCCCTTGAGCCCCATCGCCACCCCCACATCGGCGGCTGCCAAGGCCGGAGCGTCATTCACTCCATCGCCGGTCATGGCTACGACCATCCCACGCGAGCGAAAGGCCTCGACGATCCGGAGTTTTTGCTCGGGTTGGACTCGTGCAAAAACAGCGACATGCCCGATCTCGCGCTGGAGTTCCTGCTCCCCCATCGCCGCGAGCTCGCGTCCATCGAGCGCAAGGCCCCCCTCCCGCGCGAGACCAATGAGGCGCGCGATTTCCAGCCCGGTCGCCTTGTGGTCGCCAGTTACCATCACGGGCTTGATACCAGCCAGGCGGCATTCGTGGATCGCCTCCGCTGTCTCCGGGCGGGGCGGGTCCATCTGGCCAACCAGCCCTAGAAAAACCAAATCCTCCCCGAGAGACGAAAATCCCTCGTCGCCGCACAGGGCTTTATCCGATTCGGCAAAAGCCAGAACCCTCAATGCCCTCGTAGCGAGATCCTGCACAGCCTCTTCGATTTCTTTTTTGCCGGCCGCCCCGATGGAGCGAACTTCTCCATTCGAGAAGACAGCGCCGCAGCGTTGGATCACAGCCTCGGGGGCGCCCTTCAGCAGCAAACGCCGCTCTCCGGTTTTTCTGACATGACCTGTAGCCATCAAGCAGGCCTGCGGATCGAAGGGAATCTCCGCATGCCGTGGCCAGTCCCCCTGCAACTCCTCCACATCCACACACCCCTTCCAGGCCAGCGTCAGCAGGGCCGCTTCCGTGGGATCTCCGACCGCTTTCCAATGTCCTCGGGTTTCCTCCGGCGAAACCAGACGGGCGTCATTGCACAACGCACCGGCTTCGAGCAATCGCCTCAGCACCGCTTCGGACCCTGGTTCGATCTCGCCCAGACGCCCTCGGATGGATCCTTTCGGAGCGTATCCGCTGCCCTCGACCTCGAGTGCACCAACCCCTGGCAGCCAGATTCTCGTGGCGGTCATTTCGTTGCCGGTGAGCGTTCCGGTCTTGTCGGTGCAAATCACGCCGGTCGATCCCAAGGTTTCCACGGCGGAAAGCCGACGAACAATCGCCCCGCTTCGTGCCATTCGCTGCATTCCCACGGCCAGAGCGACAGTCATCGCCACCGGCAAACCCTCGGGAACCATCGAAACCATCTGGCTGATCGCCACCATCAAGATGTCGTGCCATGCCATGCCACGGGCCAAACCAAGCGCTAGGAGCACAAAAAAAAGCACCACAGCCGAGGCAGCGAGCCAGCGCCCGAATTCACGAATTCTCAACTCCAGCGGCGTGGGCAAATCCCTCGCCTCGCGCGTGAGCGCCGCAATTCGCCCGACCTGGGTTTTCAGCCCGGTCGAGACGACCACCGCCACGCCGCGCCCTGCCGTTACCTCCGAACCCGAAAAAACCATATTCGATTGCTCCAGCGCCGGCGTGTCGGCATCGAGAGCCTCCGTTATTTTTCTTACCGGCAGTGATTCCCCCGTCAAAACCGCCTCGCCGACTTCCAATGCACGAACTTCGAGAAGGCGGCAATCGGCCGACACCGCATCACCCGCCCGCAACTCCACGATATCCCCCGGAACCAACCCGGCGGCGGGCACGGAAATTCTTTCGCCGCCACGACGCACCGTAGAGAGGTTTCGGGAAAGTCGCCGCAAGGATTCCATTGAGCGCCGCGCGCGCCCCTCCTGCACAGACCCCACCAGCGAGTTCAGCAACACCACGGCGAGAATCACCCCCGCATCCTCGGCGCGCCCCATCCACAGAGCGATTCCAGCCGCCACAAGCAGTAGATAAATCAAGGGACTTTGAAACTGCCGGAGAAAAATCGCCCACAAAGGCCTTGGCTTCCCGCTCGGCAGGATGTTTGGCCCGTGCTTCAGAAGCCGCGCCTCGACTTCCGATGAGGCCAACCCTTTGGCAGAATCGCTCTGCAAGAACTTGAGCACCTCACCGCAAGGCATGGCATGGGCGCTGGCGCCGATGTTTTCCATTCAAACGATCGAATGATATTTCGGCCGACCAGCCCATGGGGTGATTCCCCGATTCCAGAAGGCCAGCCAGGGAACAAAATGGAACCCATGTTCGACTGGCTGCTGCTTGCTGCAGGAATTGGCGGCGCGATTCTTGGTGGTGACCTCTTTGTGAGGGGCGCGGCGCGGATATCGGCTCGAGCCGGCATTTCAACCGCATTTCTCGGCGCCACGCTCGGTGCACTGGCGACCTCGTTTCCCGAGCTTTCCGTGGCTCTGGTCTCCGCGCTCGAAGGCAGACCGGAAATCTCCCTCGGCGATGTCCTCGGGAGCAATGTGGTGAATATTTCCCTGGTCCTCGCCATCGGCCTTTGCTTCTCCCCCGTCCATGCTCCACGGGAAACCCTGCGGCTCGACTACCCTGTCGCCATGCTCGTTCCGGTGGTTCTTTTTCTCATGGCATGGGACGGCCAGATCTCGCGGAACGATGGATTTTTTCTGCTGGGGTCATTCGCCTTGTGGATGGCTGCCGCAGTCCGGCTTTCCATCCGTGAACGCCACGCCGCCAACACGGAATCCTTGCAGAATGGAACAGGAATTCCCGCCGCCCTGGGTGGCCTCGCCCTGCTCGGCGGGGCGGGGCAATTCATTGTCACGGCCGCTGCCAGCATTGCCGGAACACTCGGGATATCCGAGTTTTCGGTGGGGGCGACGCTCGTCGCCTTCGGCACTTCCACGCCCGAACTGGCAACCCTACTGATTGCAAAATCCCGAAAACACACCGCCCTTGGCCTGGGAACGATCCTCGGCAGCAATATCGTCAATGGTTTCCTGATCGCCGGGGTGGCCGCCTCCATTTCGCCGATGGAAATCAAGCGGGCAGTTGTCGCCGTTTCACTAGGCGCTGGGCTTGCCACAACAATCGTCATCCTGCCGAATCGTGAAGGCTGGATCGGCAGGTGGCGCGGGCCGATTCTGCTGGCCTGCTACGCGGCAACGACCTTTCTGCTCGCCGCCATCGGATAGAGCTAAACCGCCGCATCCAGTTTTGGCGGACGGGATACTCCGCATTTTTTACTCGGGTAGCAGGCGAACGGCGAGGCGGCGAAGGTGGGGGGCTGGGTTCATACGGGTGCGGTGGGGAGTGACTTTCACGGAGTCGTTCCCGGGTTCCAACAGCCAGGAAAAAATCGAAACGGGCGGGTTGTTTTCCGAGAGGGGACCGTCGGCTGTGCGCCATTCGCCGAAACGCCAGTCACTGATCAGCCAGCCGCGGTCGGTTTTTTGCACGCTGTAAAATCCATCGGAGAACCACGCGAGTCGTTGGGCGGCGGGGGAGTTGGCGATTGAGGCAAGGGCTTCGTGGTTTTTTGGGATGAGGTCGAATGTGGCCGGGGCATCAGGATTCAAGAGCGAGTGGTAGGTGATGACGAAATCGTTCTCGCGCTCGGCGAGGCCACGCCAGAGCAGGGTGTTGAAGGGTGTCGGTGTGGAAATGAACCGGCGGGTTTCGATGCCGGCGGATGCGAGGTTTTCGCGCATGCGGGATTCGGCGACGGATTTCGCGCCGAGGCTCCAGGCGGCGTAGAGCGAGGCAAGAAGAAGTCCGGCGGTGTTAGCCCACACGCGCAGGCGGAGGGAATTTCTTGAAAATATGGCGAGGAGGATTCCGAGGATTAGCGGTGCCGTGAAGAGGGGGTCGATGATGAATAGGTTGTTCCAACCCGCGCGGCAATCACTGAATGGCGCAAAAACCATCGTTCCATAGACAGTGAAAACATCGATCAGCACATGCGTGGAGAGGATCGCAAAAACCGTGCAAGCGGCCCTCGCCACGCTCACCTGACCTTGGTGGACTTTTGCCACAAGCCAGCCGAGCAGCGGGGAGGCCAGCATCAGGAGAAACAACGAATGCGACCAACCGCGATGCCACTCGAGCCTCTCGATGTGATCGAGCCAAGGATAGACGACGACATCCA
>JBDKIG010000124.1:0-6977 GCA_039797215.1 Verrucomicrobiota bacterium
CAACAGCAACGAGCGCGCTTTCGACGGCGTTCTTCTCGACCGCTTCAACGCCCCCGTCAGCTATCGCGTCATTACCGACCGGGCCTCTGGAAAATTTCAAGATGTCCCAGCCGCCGACATGCTGCATTTCCGGCACATCCGCCGGGCAGGATATCCCCGTGGAGTCTCATGGTTGCACAATGCGATAACCAACTGCCACGACCTCGTGGAATATCTCGCCTACGAAAAAGGCTCCGCCAAAGCAGGCGCACAAGTCGGCTTTGTCGTCACCAGCAACGAAGCCCAAAAGATCGGCCTCGGCGCAGGCAAGATGATCACCGGCCCCAACGGCGAAGAGATCAGCACAGAAGCCCTCTACAACGGCACGCTCATCCCGCGCCTCAAGCCCGGCGAGTCCATCCAATCATTCAAAAACGAACACCCCGCAGGAGCCTTCGAGCCATTCATCCGCACCATCATGGGCGAGATCGCCCGCGGCATGGGCCTCCCGCCCGAGGCGCTAATGATCTTCGTTGGCAGCGCAGGCACCGAATTCCGCGGCCTCCTCGAAGTCGCCCAAAACTTCCTCGAGCGTCTCCAGCAAATGCTGATCGATCAGTTTTGCCGACCGCTCTGGAAATACTGGATTTATCAGGAAATCCAAGCCGGCCGTTTACCATACCCCGGCGATGATTGGTGGCGGTGCGAGTTCGTCGCCCCGCGAAAAATTACCGTGGACAACGGCCGAGATGGCCGCCTCTACGCCCAACTCCTCGATTCCGGTTACATGTCTTGGGAGCGCTATTGCAACCTCCACGGCCTCGATGCCGAAGCCGAAGAGGACGACATCCTCAGCGCCTATCTCCGCCGCAAAGAAAAATGCGAAGCCCTCGGCCTCAACCTCGGCGATGTCTTCCCCGCCCAAGCCGAAACGATCACCCAACCAACCCAACCCACCACACCATGACCAAGTTTTATGCTTTGGAAAAATCCAACGACGGCACAGCAACGATTCACCTCTACGATGAGGTCGGTGCTTTCGGCGCAGGCAGCAAAGAATTCCTCAGCGACCTCGCCAAGCTCGACGGCCAGCACATCCACCTTCGCATCAACTCGCCCGGTGGGTCCGTGGTTGAGGGAACGGCCATTTATAACGCCCTCCGTCGACACAAAGGCGGGCTGACCGTTCACATCGACGCGCTCGCCGCATCAATGGCCAGCGTCATCGCCATGGCAGGCGCTCCCGTCTACATCGCCGACAACGCTCTCCTCATGATCCACAATCCGTGGACCGTCAGCATGGGCGACAGCGACCAGCTCCGCCGCGAAGCCGACCTCCTCGACAAACTCAAAGACTCCCTCCGCAATGCCTATGTCCGCAAGACCGGCATGGAAGCTGACCGCATCGCCGAGATGATGGACCAAGAAACCTGGCTCGACGCCGTCGAAGCTGTGGCCCTCGGATTTGCCGATGCCATCGAGGAAGGCGTCGCCGCCGCAGCCACTGCGACCCCCGCCCAACTCCGCGCCCGATTTGACACCTTCGCCAAAGCAAAATCTATGCAGAGCCAAGCCGAAACCCAACCCGTCGCCGAGCCCGAGGTCGAAATCCTCGACACCGTCGTCAGCGAAAACGCCCCCGAAGTTGTCGCCGAGCCAGCCGATGAGCCCGCCGTCGAGACCGTCCTCGAGGCCGAGCCCACCCCCGAGCCCGAAGTCATCGAGCCGATCGAAAGCCCTGTCGCCAAGATCGCCGCAGCCGACCAAATCCTCGCCAAATACAACGCCGCACTCGCCGAGCGCGACAACGCCCTCGCCGAAGCCCGCAGCTACAAGGCTCAACTCGACACCGAGCGCGAAGCTCTGCAACGCCTCGAGCGCAGCCTCGGCCTCTCCGCCGCACGCGTCGTGCCGGTCATCGAGAACGCATCGCCCGAAGCCTCCGACCCCGTCGCCGAATACATCGCCGCCGTGGAAGCCGGAGACCGCAAAACCGCATCCGCCCTTTTCGAGAAACACAAAGCCGCCATCTGGCAACACCGTTCCAAAATTTCCAAGGCATAAGGCCAAGGAGAAACCAACCAAACCACCACCACCAAAATGCCCAATACAATCGATTCAGCCCTGGTTGCGGACTCCATCGCCGCCCAGACAAAAACAGTCCTCAGCAAGCGCCTCAGCGCTTTGAACCTCTTCGCCTCCGACTTCTCTTCGGAAGTTAAGAAGCCAAAGGACACCATCCATGTGCCAATCGCTTCCGCGACTGCGTCCACATCGGTGAACCCCACCACCTTTAACAGCATCGGCGGCACGACCCTCGGCAAAGCCAGCGTCAGCCTCGATCACATCTACCAGCCATTCGGCCTCGCCTACAGCGACCTCCAATCCGCACACCGCTTGGAGCGCCTCATCCAGATCAACCTCGACGCCATCGCCGACAAAATCTGGACCCTCGCCACAGCGCCCGTGACCGTTGCCAACTTCGGCGCAGCCGTTGTTGACGCCGCAGAAGGCTCGATCAACGCCACCTCCGGCGACCTCCCCTTGCTCTGGGCAGGCGTTCACAAGTCGATGCGCAAAGGCCTCGTGGTCTCGCCCGTCATCTACTCGAACCTCATCCCGACCTCGACCACCGCGCTCAACCTCGGTGATGGAGCCTACGGGTTCGAAAACGGCGTTCACTACGCCACCGCATTCGGCGGAGAGAGCGGCCTCAAAGGCTTCGCTTGCTCGCCCGAAGCGCTCGTCATGGCCGCAGGCGTTCCTGCCCTCGCGGACAACGACTACCTCGTCAGCGACAGCGTCACGCTCGATCAGATCGGCCTGACCGTCAGCTACAATGTCTACAGCGACAAGAGCACCCGCTCGCTCATCGCATCGCTCGAAGTGATGTTCGGCGCATCCGCCGGCCTCACCGACGGCACGATGGCCCTGATCATCCCAAACTAATTCCCGCACCAAGCGCCCGCACCGCGCTCCTCGCCCGCAAAAGCCCTCGCCGTCTCACTCCGGCGGGGGCTTTTCTTTTGACACGCCGCGAGGTTCGTGTCGCCCGCATCCCGCAACGCCCTCGCCATCCGCTCCGCGCAACTGCGCCAAAGCGCCCACGGCACCACGGTCAAGTTTCGCCAGGCTGAGATCCGCGTCTGCCTCGCTCCCGTCTCCATCGGCCTCGACCTCGAGACCGGCGGCCTCCGCCAAGGCGGCGAGTTCTCGATCCGTTTCCTCGCTTCTGACCTGCAATCGCCACCCCGCCGAGGCGAAGCCGTCTCGTTCAGCGCCAAAACCTACTTCCTCTCGCAGATCAGCGAGACCCACGCCCCCGGCGAATACCTCGCCACCCTGTCCCCAGGAGGTGCCGCGTGAACATCCCCGTCGAGTCCTCCCTCGCCGCGTGGCTCCGCGCCACGCCCGCCTTTGACGGCATCCCCGTCCACACCGGCCAATCCGCCGAGACGATCCCTCAAGACCAGAGCGTCCTCCTCGCCGGGTGCGAATCCACCGAAGCCGTCGCCCGTGGATTCTACAAAGCCACCGCGAGCATCGTCCTCGTCACACCGGCCGTCCTCGAAGGCTCGCTCGAAGCCCACACCGCCCTCGCCGAATCCCTCCGCAGTTCCCTCCTCGCCGCGTCCGATCTCGCCGACGCCTTCGCGCCCGCACTGACCCTCGCCGGAGCCGACCTCCGCTCCGTGGACGACACGCAATCCGACGGCCGCTGGGTCACCACCGCCGCCCTGACGCTGGCCTTCACCGCGTCCGGCATTTGACACGCGCCCCCCTTCCGAAACCCGCAACCACCAACCAACCCAACTCACCACCATGGCCGCCACACTCTACCGCCACGCAGACCTAGCTTCAGCATCGTATGGATGCCCGACCGTTTCGGGCTTCATGACAACCAATTTCTCGGTCAACGAGACAGCCTCCCTCTCGGAAGTGAAGAATGACCAAGGCTCGATTCGAGCCGTGGCAGTCTCCGAAGTCGTTAAGGAAATCAGCATCGAAGGAATGCGCACCGGCTCATTCAACGCGTCGGTCGGCAGTTTGCTGGCCATCACCATGCCTGAGTCCGTCGAGCTCGGCGCAACCACGATTATCACAGGATTAACTACGACTTTCGCCGCCGAGTCTTTCGAGACCGTCAGCCTGACCGCGCGCTCCTACGAGACAGAAATGTCCGCCGCCGCCTAAGCCCACGCCACGCCCGCGCCCGGAGCGGCTGCACACCGCTCCGGGCCTCCCTACGACAAATGACGACAAAACCTCTCGCTGTATTCAGCACCCGCGACCTCAAGCTCGCCACGATTCTTCTCACGCTCGGCTTCGAGCCAGAGAACCCCGCCGCTCCCGCCACGCGCATCCGCCGCGATTCCGGCGACGAGACGACCGTTTTTCACTTCCTCGCCAACCATCCGACCAGCGGCCAGCAGGCCAACCAGGTGATGGAGTGGTTCCGCGACGCCGACATCTTCCTCGAGAAAAACCCCGAGCATCCCGTGGCCTACCTCATCGCCGCGCTCCGAAACCGCGACATCCTCGTTTCGGTGGTCAAAGCCACGCCGCGCCAACTCGTCTTCGAGCGAAACGGCAAGATCGTCTCGATCTCCGAGAACGCCACCGAGGCCGACAAAAAGCGCTTCGCCAAATTTCTATGAAAAACAAAAACGACAAATCCACCACGAACGAAACCCTCGAAACCGACGACGAAGTCCTGCGCGAGCAGGCCATGCGCGACGGCACGAAACGCGTCGGCAAGTTCAAGCTCCGCCCGTGCGTCCCCGGCACCATCTCCATCATCCGCTCGAACCTCCTCGAGAAGCGTGATGAATTCTGGTTCGTCGCAGCCTTCGCATTCGTCCACACCGCGCCGATCGAGGACATCCTCGCCGTGGACAGCGACCCCGAGGAATTCAACCGCGCCGTCCGCCGCTGGCAGCTTGAGAATATCGCCGACCTGGACGATCAAAACGAACTCTCGAAGCTCGTCTCCGCCGCCTGGGATCGAGTCAATGCCGCCGAGACCAAGGCCAAGAACCCCTCCACCGGAGCCCCCACCTCGGGGGAGTAGCATCCCCCAACTGGCTTGCATCCTATGTGTATCGACTCGCAAGCATCACCGGTTGGGGGTTTCAGCAAATCATGTGGGAAGTCCCCTTTGCTGCCGGGCTCCAAATCTTGGACGCCGATTCATTCAGCCACGGCGTGCCTCGCCTATATCTGCGCCGCAATCCCAACGCGGATTTTGACTCCCTCGCGGCAATAGAAAGCGCCTTCGCAAAAATCACATGAGCTCGGCATCCATAGAAATCAAAAGCACAGGTCTTGAAGACATGTTTCGCTTCTATGGTGAGGTGAAAGAAAAGTCTCTCCCTGACACGCTTCGCGTCCATGCGCGCCTGCTGTGCGTGGAACTCGCTCGCCGGACGCAGCCTTTTGGCACTGACGACAAAGTCGGGAAAGCGGCAGTTGCCAGAGACCTCTTGGGTGGCAAAAAGAGATATGGTCTCTTTGCGCCCATCACGGACTTTCTAGCTGAGAACTCCGAGCCCTACGGCTCTGGCAACATTCGGCTTTTTGTAAAAAAAGACGGCACGGTCTACGGCACCGATAAAGCGCACTTCCGCCAATTTGCCACCCTCGGGTCGATGCGCGCCATCCACAAAAAAGCCTATCAAAACGGCAGGATGTCATCAGCCGGGTCAGGCACCCGAGACATCGGAAGGTGGAAATTCATCGACAAGTATTTCGTCCCTGCCAGCACGCTCAATGAGTATGTCGCACTTCAGCAAGCCAAGGTGGGCCTTGCAAAATCCGGATGGGCGGCCTGCGCCAAGAAGCTCAAAAAAACAACAAGCGGAAGCGCCACTCGCGGTATCCCGCGCTGGGTCACGCGTCACCTCGGTGATTACGATTTCGGCATCGTCGAAGACAACGCGGACGACCTCAAGAACCCGCGAATCAAGCTCACGAATACCACCAAATACGCCGACAAGGTTTGCCGTGAGTCTGAGCGCGATGTCGCCGTGGTTACCGTCGTTCAGAAAATGATCAAACAACTCGGCAACATGCTCCGCTACGAGCGCAAACAACTTCAGAAAGCCGCCTGACCTATGGCCGACGCAACAGTCACATTTGCCGCCAAAGACCTGAACCTCGGGTCCACAATCGACAAACTCAAAAAGGAACTCGGCGCCACGCAGGATGCCGCCAAAAACGCCTCCAAAGGCTTTGACCTCTCCTTCGGCAAGATCGGCGCGGCCGCCGCTGTCGCCGGTGCAGCCGTGAAAGTCGGCATGATGGCCGTCGAGGCTGCCACCGCCGGAGCTCGTGCGGTCGTGGATGGTTTCGGTCAAGCCATCGATCTCGGCGGCAAGCTCAATGATCTTTCCTCCCGCACCGGAGAATCTGCCGGGAATCTCCTCGTGCTCCAGCGCGCCTTTGAAAACACCGGAGTCAGCGGCGACAAGGTCGGCACGAGCATCAACAAACTTCAAAAGTTCATGGCGGAAGCCGCTGCTGGGGGCGCGGAGCAATCGGCAACGATGAGCGCCCTTGGGATTTCCATGAAGGACTTGGAAGGCAAGACCCCGACGGAGCAAATGCAGGTATTCGCCAAGCAGATCGCTGGCATTTCCGATCCCGCCGAGCGCGCCCGCGCCGCCATGGAAGTTTTCGGAAAATCCGGCGGCGAGCTTTTGCCCATGCTCAACAATTTCGCTGGCGAGATCGATGGAGCCAAAGGCCAACTCGGCAGCTTGCCGGGCGTGATGGACCGCAGCGCATCCGCCATGGATTCCCTCGGTGACAACTTTTCAGCCATGAAAAACAAGACGATGGAATTCGCGGCAGGATTCCTCGAGTCTGCCCTGCCCGCGCTGAATGCTTTCACGACTTCGCTGACCGGCGTCGATGCCGCTGGCTGGGGGCAGAAACTCATGAGCCAGGTGATGAGTGTTGCGGATTTCCTCATCGGTGCGTTTCAAGCCCCCATGCCA
>JBDKIG010000125.1:0-6974 GCA_039797215.1 Verrucomicrobiota bacterium
GAATTCCAAATCGAGAACGAAATTCTCATAGTCATTCTTCGTCCAGATGACCTGATCCTCGCTCGCGGTGAGTTCCCCATTGGAAAAGGTCCAAACCCCCTCGGGAAATTGGGCATTGGAGAGATCCGCCGCGAAAAGATCCTCCCAACCGCCTGTCTGCCCGGCGCTGATCCGCCATCCGGCCTCGCGATCCGCGGCTTTAACCGCCTTGGGATTGGCCGGGATGGGCTGGAGTGTCGGCGGAGCGACGAGGGTGAAGTCACCGGAGGCGAGATTCACCGGGACAAAGCCGGAAGTGGCAGGGAGGCCCGGAACCCCGGCTAGAGCCACGCGAAACAGGTTCCTGCCGGCGAACGAGTGGACGGTGCCATTGGCCAGCTCCGTGAAATCCACCGACTGGAGTGTGTTGCCGACGACAGCCCAAGTGGCTTTGAGGTTGTTGTTGGAAAGGGTGAAGGTGCCGTCTTTTTGTGTGCCATTCGCAGGGCCGGGCGAGGCCTTGCCGAAAAGTAGCGCAGCCATGTCGTCCGGTCCGGCGGCATGGGCCTGGGCTATGCCGAAAATCACACCGGCGATGGCCAGAAGGCGTGATTTTTTGGTCATTAGGGTTGTTGGTTTATCAAACAAACCACATCCGCCCGTCTTGATTCGGGAGTGACTTTGAGGTCAACGAGTTTGCCATCCTCCACGCGGCCCTCCACGACCGTTTGATAGGGGGCGTGCAGCTTGAAGTTGGCATTCCAATCCTTTGGCCAGGCTGGCGCTATGAAGATTTTGTGCCCCTCTGTTTGCAGGATCATGGACTGAAAGGCTTTCATCAGAACCCCGCCGTGATCCTGATCGGGAATCCAGTCGAAATTCGGCCCCCAAAAAGCCGGGAATCGGGATTCCTTGTGATGGTTTCGTGCGCGGCCGACCAGATTGGTGCGCGCTTCGTCGGCAAGCCCGAGGTAAGCCATGAAAATCTCATCCTGTCGCCAACCGGCGTTGCCCCCTGCAAGTCGATGTTTCATTGTCCTGCGTCCGATTTCCGCGTTGGGCTTTTCAAAGGAACAAAGCCGGAAGGGAAATACGCAGTAGAGTTCGGGGTTTTCTGAATTCTTGAGCATGTCGAAAGACTCCGCGGGAGCGAAAATCTTCTCGCCATCGACTTCGCGCGTGGGAAGCGGAGGGAGTTTCGCTTTCACTTGGGCCCAATACTCCCGGAGTTGCGGGGTGCTGACATGCTCGGGCAAGGCGAGAAGCCTCTCTGTCACGGCATTCATGCCAGCGACCGGATCCATGGGATTCGTGCATTCCCACCAGGTCTCCAAGGCCTGGGAGGGATGCATCACCAGGACGCCCATTTCATCGACCTTGTAGAATTCGACAAAAAATTTCAGGACTTCGGTGGCGAAGGGAATCGTTGTTTCCTTGAGGAAAACCTCGTCTTGGGTGTGCGCGAAGCGATCGAGCATCATGAAGCTCAATTCGAGACCCGAGACCCACTCCCATTTGTGGTAGCGGTTGTCTTGAAGTTTGTCTTCGCGTTCCTCGAACGGAGTTTTCCCGTAGGTTTCCGCAAACATATCGCCCCAGAAATACATGCATTCCGGAACATAAAGGCCCCCGTGGCCGGTATGCCTTTGGGCCCGGTGTTTGTGGTAATCGAAGAGGTCCTGGCAATACATCTTGTAGAGAGGATCGGTCATCTCCACATCGCCGGAGGTCAGCATGCTGATGTAGGGCAAGCGGGTATTCTGCCACCAGTATCCCGAGCCCCATTTGCGGAAATCTGGACCACGGCTTTCTCCTTTTTCAAATCCCTCGACGGTAAATATCGAGCCATTGAATTTGATGGGATAAGCCCCTCTGCCGCCGCAGGCATTGATGAATCGCTGGAGCGCATACCCACGACTCACCACAAAGGCATCGTCCTTCTTTTTGTCCGTGTCTTCGGCATGAAGCCAACTCCGCTCCCAGAAGGCTTTCCACCATGCCTCATGATCCGCCCGCCTTTTCTCGAGGGGAGTAGCTTCCGTCGCTGCGATCTTCTGATCCAAGGCCGCCAGCCACTCCGACTCCGTGGCGGGGTGTTCGGTATGCACATAGATATCAAAACGGTGCGTCTTGGATTTGGGGGAAACCAAGTGGGTGTCATCGACCCGTGTGGCATTCTCGGCCTGAATGACCGCACCGAATGTGCGATGGAGCAGGGGATCAGTTCTCTTAAATCCATCCATGCCTTGGATTTTTGAATGCATGGTCGGCCCCGCCGACTTGATGTTCCGGTGATACCAACCGATCCGGCCCTCCTGATTCCGGAGAAGCGTGTCGGGCTCCGTCACCGTGGGGTCGGACTTCGGCCAGGGCTCTCCCGGCCTGGGGCGAAAAAGATTCACATCACTGCATTCCCATGAGCTTGGGATTGTGACTTGCTCCGTGCGCCAGAGTTCGATGGCTGCGGTGGCCACGGTTTCCTCCGGGCCATGGATTTCGGCATGAACCACCGGGTGGTTGGCATCCACCCACAAGCGGATATCCGTCTTTCCGCATCGGGCTTTCAGCGTGCCATCGGCAAGGCTCAGGGTTTGAACAAAGTCGTCCGTGGAGGGCGCGGGGTTCAGCGAAATCCTGACCCGGCCAATTTTCAAGAGTCGTCCATTGTCATCCCATGAGTCCGTGCGCGAGATGTAAAAAACCAAATCCCCATTTGGCTCGATCCAGGCATTAATGCCGGTGGACCCATTGCCCAGGGGCATCGATCCATTCTGATCCTTGCTCGGGCTGTTCCAGACCACATCATACCTGGCAGGCGATGCCGCTTCCGGGGAAAACGAAACGGCATGAACTTTTGAGGCAAAGGGGGCCAAGGCAAACATCAGACCGACGATTCCAAGGATGTGTGGTTTTTTAATCATGGAAATTTTCGTTTAATTCAAAACCTCGCTGTTCACCGACTTCACTTCGCCGTTCACGCGGACTTGGACCGGTTGGGACTTGTTTGAGGCGATCCGGTAGTTCGTGACCTTGCCGTCCTTCCACTCGATATCGACATCGAATCCTCCGCGTGCCCGCAGCCCGCGGACCTTCCCCTCTGGCCAGGCGTCGGGCAGGGCGGCGAGGAGTTCGATTTCCCCGGCGTGCGATTGCATCAACATCTCGGCAATCGCGGCGCAACCGCCGAAGTTGCCATCGATCTGGAACGGGGGATGCATGCAGAAAAGATTCGGCGACGAACCGCTGCCAGTCCCGGCGTTGCGCAGCAGGTTTTTCAGGATCTTGTAGGCGTGATTGCCATCGCCAAGCCGCGCCCAGAAATTGATCTTCCAAGCCAGGGACCACCCGGTCCCGCCATCACCGCGCGTGCCGAGGAGTTTGCGGCTGGCTTCGGCCAACTCCGGCGTGCCGCGTGGAGTGATCTCGTAGTAGGGATGCAATCCATACAATTGCGAGACATGCCGGTGTCGCGGTTCGGCTTCGGCATACGGCTCGAGCCATTCCTGCAGGCGGCCATCGGGACTGATCTGATTAGGCGCAAGCCGGGAGCGCTTTTCCAACAATTCCTGCTGAAATTCCTGATCCACCCCGAGCAACTCCGCGGCCCGGGCGGTGTTGGCGAAGAGTTCCCTGAGTTGCTGCATATCGATCGTCGGCCCCATGCAAATATTGGCCGTCCGTCCATCGGGCAGTCGGAAGGCGTTCTCGGGGGAGTTGGAGGGTCCGGTGACCAGCCATTTGTGCTCGGGATGCTCCCAGATGTTGTCGAGGTAGAATTGCGCGCTGCCTTTCATAACCGGATACGCCTGCTTGAGGTGTTCGAGGTCGAGGGTGAAGAGATATTGCTCCCAAAGATGGGCGCACAGCCAAGCCGAGCCTCCCGTGGTCGCCCCCCAACTGGCCTTCTCACCGGGCGCGGTGAACCCCCAGGGATTCGTGATGGCATGGGCCACCCAACCGCGCGAGTTGTAATAGGCCTTTGCCGTTTTCTGCCCCGGTTCCACCAGGGAGGCGGTGAGCTTGTTCAGCGGTTCCTGCAGCTCCGCAAGGTTGCAGATCAGGGCGGGCCAGTAATTCATCTGCACATTGATATTGAGGTGCCAATCGGCATTCCACGGCGCGTTGATTTCCTCGGCCCAGATGCCCTGCAAATTCGCCGGCAAGCCGCCCGGGCGCGATGAACTGATCAGCAAATAGCGGCCGAAATTGAAGTAGAGCGCGGCAAGGGCCGGATCGGGTGCTCCTTTTTCAAAGCCCATAAGGCGCTGGTCGGTGGGCAAGGCGCTGTTGGGGGTCGCTGGCAGGTCGAGTTCGACGCGGTCGAACCACTTCTCATGGTCGGCCTTCTGCGCCGCGCGCAATTCGGCGTAGGTCTTCTTTGCCGCCCGGTCGAGATCGAGGGTGGTCGCCGCGATCGGATCGCTCAACTGGCGCCCGGCAAATCCGCGGTAGTCGGTGGCGGCGACGAAAAGCAGCACAGCCTCCTCGGCACCCGTCACCGCCAGGGTGTTTCCCTCGGCCTTCACCGAACCGCCCCGCAACACGACCCTCAAGCGTCCGGCATAGGTCACGCCCTTTCCTCCACGGCCGTCGTTCAGCGTGCCGGTCATGAGGAGTTCATTGTCCGCCACCGCCTTCGTTTCAAAGCGCTCGGGACGGTCGAGCGAGATGTTGAACGAGACCGGACCGCTGATCCGCGTCACGAACACCTCGTCAGGCGCAGACACAAAATGCTCGCGGGTAAAAGTTTTCGTATTCTGGCTGTAGTGGATCCTGGCCTCACCCGTGCTCAGATCGAGGCTGCGCGTGTAGTCCTGTGGCGGCGCCGCCGAATCGGCAAACTTCAAATGCAGGTTGCCCAGCACCTGATAGCTACCGAACGGCACATTCGCGCCACGGCCACGTCCCGAACCGGCCCCCTGGCAAGTGAATGTCTTATCCACCAAGTCCTCGGCCTCCACATTTTTGCCCTCGGCGAGCAACCGGCGGATTTCCGGCAGCGACTCATGGGCATTCGGACGATTGTCGTCGTTCGGCGAACCGGACCACACGGAGCTTTCATTGAGCACGATCCGCTCCTCGGAAACGCCCCCGAAAACCATCGCCCCGATGCGCCCGTTGCCCAGCGGCAAGGACTCGAGAAAGGTCGAGGCCGGCTTGTCGAAGAGAATGGTCGTGGTGGGATCGAGAGTCTTCCGGCCCGGCTGAGGTGGCAACTCCTCGGCCCAGAGGCTGCCAAGAAAGGCGTATGAAAATACAATGATCGGGATGGTTATTTTCATGGGTGAATTATTACTTGATTTCTTCCGCCTGAACACCCGTTCATTTGAACGGTATGCAAATCCGGTGAAACACCCTAGATAGCCGGTGTTGAAAATGCCCCTGACAGTCCTTAGTCGTGTTTACCAAGTCATGAGTCTAATCAAATGTCTCTTTTCTAAATATTTATTCACGCCGCTGATTCTTCTCGTTTTGGTCTTCATGGCCCATGGCAATGACTCCGGGCCGACCGCGAGCCCGGATGCCCTCGAGCAGGGCTTCGCCAACCCCGCGCACCAATACGGGCCACGCACCTGGTGGCATTGGCTGAACGAAAACATTTCGACCAATGGCATCACCAAGGACCTCGAGGCCATGAAGGCGCTCGGCTACAAGGGCGCGCATATCGTCAATCTGCCCCAGGGTGGCCCTCCGGAAACGCATGGCGACGATGTCTTCGGTTCTCCGCAGTGGTATGAAAAGCTCGAGCACGCCGCAAAGGAGTGCGAGCGCCTGGGCCTGGAGCTGAGCTTCGGGAGTTGTGTGGGCTGGGTCGCCGGGGGGCCATGGGTTCCGGCGGAACTCTCCATGCAGGACATCGTGTGGCGGCACAAGTATGTCGAGGGGCAAAACAAGTCGCCGATCCAGCTTCCCCAGCCGACGATAAAACGGGACTTCTACCGCGATGTGGCCGTGTTGGCCTATCCCTCGCTGCCGGGCGAAGCGAAGCCGCTTTCGGCCTTGGATGTCAAAGTGACCTCGAATCTTCCCGGGATCGATTGGTCAGCTGCGCTGGATGGGAACCCCGACACATTTGTGGAACTTCCGAAATGGAAGCCGGACGAGAAGGAGCGCGCCTTGGTTTTTGAATTCGCGGAGCCCATCGATATTCGCTCGCTCAGCATGGAAGTGCAGGAGGACAGCAAGCGCCGGTATGTGAATCTCTTTTCCAGCATGGACGGGAAGCAGTGGCAGCGGTTGGGAAATTTGGACCGCTGGCACAACCAATTCGATCCCGCGCGGGAGGAATTGATCGAGGGCTTTCGCGAGAACAAGGCGCGGTTTGTGAAGGTCGAGCTTCCGGCCTCGATTCCGAATGTGGGGATGAAGCTCTACGAGGTGAATTTTCTCTCCTCCCGCCTGAATCAGATCCGCGCCAAGGCCGCCCGCCAGCGCACCCATCCGCCCATTTCGGACCACACCAAGCAAGTCGTGCCGGAGGATCAGATCATCCAGCCCGACCAAATCCTCGACCTCACCCAGTATCTCAAGCCGGACGGCACCTTGGACTACACGCTACCCGAGGGCCAGTGGACGATCCTGCGCTTCGGCCACACCTCGAACGGGAATGAAATCCATCCCTCCTCTGAGCACAACAAGGGGCTGGAGACCGACAAGTTCAGCGTGGAAGCGCTCAAATTCCACATGGAGCAGGGAGTGGTGAAGAAGGCGCTCGAGCGCTTGGGGCCGCTCACCGGAAAGGTGCTTAAGGAAATGAACATTGATAGCTGGGAAGCCGGCTGCCAGACATGGACGGCGAAGTTTCCCGAGGAGTTCCAACAGCGGCGCGGCTACGACATGCGCCAGTGGCTTCCCGCGCTGACCGGTCGGTTTGTCGGAAGCGTGGACCAGACCGAACGCTTTCTCTGGGATTACCGCCGCACGATCGGCGACTTGCTCGCCTTCAATTTCTACGGAGCCTTCCGGGAATACATCAATCCCTACGGCCTGAAACT
>JBDKIG010000126.1:0-6910 GCA_039797215.1 Verrucomicrobiota bacterium
GGTCTACGAGATCGCCGCCTCGGCGCCGGCGCTGAAAAACGACCTAACCTTGCAAAACGATATCGATTACCTCTCGTTGATCCTCGGCCGTCCGGTGGATGCCCGCGCCATTGCCCTGCGGAGCGAGGCGAACCCACGAGACTTTTCCTTCCGAGTAACCCATGCCCTGGCGCTTCTAAAAGCGGGGGAGGGGCGCAAGGCCCTCGAGGTGCTGGAGAACTGCGAACCGGATGTGCATGTGCTCACGCTCCCTCCGCACCATAAAGCGATTGTGGCCGCCGCCATGGCCTCAGCGGGAAAACAAAATGAGGCCCTCCAAGTGGCTTATCAAATCGCGCCGATGGCTGTCTCCCAGCAGGAGGCGGCATTTCTGGTTGAGAAATTGGGCATGGCTAAAACTCCCGCGCCAACGCCGGAGACAACGCAAACGCCCAAGCCTACCCCGCAAAAACCGCGCGGGAAGAAGTAATGCCTGTGCTACGACCTGAGAAACACTCTGCGATAACTTTTCTATGACACATGACGAACCATTGGATGACGGACGGCGGTTGTCTCCGCTCATGATCGGGTTGCTGGCACTGGTGGGTTTCGGCCCGCTGCTGGCGCAGTTTTTTTGGAATCTCTGGAACTTTGACACCTACCAGTTCTTCCCGCTGGCGCTGGCGGGTGCGGGTCTGCTGGCTTGGCGGGGCTTGCAGGAGACGGAGCGTCCGCTCGAGCACGGTTCCGGGTTGATCACGGTGCCGTTGGTTCTTTTCTTCTTGGGTTTGTTGGCTGCCGCGGCGGTGATGTGGTCACCTTGGATGGGGATGGCGGCGTTCCTCGTGGCGATCCTCGCCACGGCGTGGTGGCTCGGTGGTTGGGCTCTGGTGCGGGCGTTGTTTCCGGCCTGGATTCTGTTGATCACGGTGTTGCCGCCGCCGCTGAGGCTCGACCAGCGTTTCGCCCTGCAACTTCAAGAGTGGGCTACGGTAGGGAGCAGCCTGTTGCTGGCGCTCCTGGGCGTTCCGCATTTGCTGAGCGGGTTGTTGATCGAAATTCCCGGCCAGCGCTTGCTGGTGGAGGAGGCCTGCAGTGGGATCAACTCGATCCTGTTCATGACTTCGGCATGTGTTTTTTACGCGATGTGGCAACGCCGGGGCGTGTTCTTTCTGGCGATGCTCTACGCGCTCACGATCGGCTGTGTGCTTTTCGGAAATTTGGTGAGAATCACCTTCGGCGCGTGGATTTTTTTCCATCACCAGATCGATCTCTTTTCTGGATGGAAGCATGAGGCGGTTGGCCTGGTGCTCACCGCCACCTATCTGATCTTCATCATCACGGCGGATGCGATCCTTGCCAGAATCTTCACCCTGCACGGGAAGGACCACCACGAGGAGCCTGTGGCCAAATCCTCGGAGCCGCTTCTCGACGGGTTGTATCTTGAGGGAGGGATCAAGGCGCTCGCGGTCGTGCTGGCCCTCCTCGGTGTCGTGCAACTCGCGCGCGGCTGGGCTTTTCATTTCGGGGCTGACCGGGCGCAAGTCATCAACCCGGCGTGGATGGATGGCTCGGCGAAATTCAGGATGCCGCCGCAGATCGCCGGCTGGGAATTGATCTCCGAGGTCAAGCCAGCGCCAAAAAAAGCAGCGTTTGAGGACGGGGTTTTCTCGCACCTCTGGCAATACCGGAAGGACGGGGTGGTGGCGACGATCTCGCTCGATTATCCATTTTTCGGCTACCACGATGTCACGGTCTGCTACGGCAACTCCGGGTGGGAGGTCCAGAAGACCAAGCTCCAAACCGCGACTCCGGAGAACAACATGATCCCTTGCATGGAGGTGTCTCTTGCCAGAAAAGACGGGGTGAATGCCGACCTCTTTTATAGCACCATCGACGAAACCGGTGTGTGGCTGGAGGAGCCCGGCGAGCGCTCGCCCTACGACGCGGAGGGTAATCCCTTGCAGGAAGGTAGTCTGGCCTCGCGGATCGAGCATCGCCTGCGCCAGCTTCCGTTTGCGGGTGAGTCAACCGACAAGCAATTCAACTATCGCATCCAACTCCTCGCCGCCGCGCGGGGTGGGTTGGGCTCGGCGCAGCGGCGACAGGTCGAGAAGCTTTTCCGGGAAGCTCGCGTTGTTCTTTGCGAGCAATTCATTGAGCCGAAACCGGACGAGCCTGATTCGATCCAGTAGAAGAACTAGCCTGAGAGGTCACTCGGCGGGCGGAAGCAGGCGGCGGGCTGTGGCCAGAGTGTCGATGTCGGCTTCGGATTTGTCGCGGCGGAGGCGGACGATTCGCGGGAAACGCAGGGCGAGGCCGGAATTGTGGCGGGGGCTTTCGCGGATGGCGTCGAAGGCGATCTCGAGGACGATGCGGGGCTCGACTTCGAGGCGGTTGCCTTTTTTGGAAATTGTCATGGCGAGGAATTCGTCGGTGAGTTCGGTGATCTCGGCGTCGGTGAGGCCGGTGTAGGCTTTGCCGAGGGTCGCGAGTTGGCTGTTGGATTCATCGCGGAGGGCGAAGGTGTAGTCGCTCAGGACACCGCGCCGTTTGCCGTGGCCGTATTCGACGGCGGTGACGACGACATCGAGGGTGGCAAGGCGTTTTTTGAGTTTTACCCAGCTCCCGCCACGGCGGCCAGGTGAGTAGGGGCTTTCGGGGTCTTTAACCATCAATCCCTCGTGGCCGCGTTTGCGGGTGGTGTTGAAAAGGTTGTCCAAATCCTCGGCGCCAATGGCTTCGAGTAGTTCGGCAAGGCGGAGGGGTTCAGCGAAATCCAGAGCGGCGAGTTGGGCTCGGCGGCGGTGGAGCGGTTCGCGCAGGAGGGTGGCCCCATCGAGGCGCAGGATGTCGAAGACCACGGCGATAACGGGAATTTCACTTCCGAGAAAAAGGTCTGGCTCGGTGCGGCCGAGGCGTTTTTGGAGTTCGAAAAAGGGGAGGGGACGGCCTTCGTGCCAGGCGAGGATTTCGGCGTCAAAGACGGCTTCGCGGCCAAGATGGGCAGCGGCGTTGGCTATTTCCGGGAAAGTGGCGGTGATACATTTCAGGTCTCTGGAAAAAATGCGGGAGGTGGTGCCATCGGTGTGGATTTGGGCGCGAATGCCGTCGAATTTGGGTTCGACCCACAGCGATCCCTCGCCAAGCCGGGCGACGATCGCTGCGGCGTCCGGCTCGGGGATGGCGAGCATGCATTTGATGGGTTGGAAAACCCGGAGAGTGGATTCGTGAAGGCGTTGATCGCGGGCGAGCAGGGCGACTTGGCCGAGATCACCTTCTAGCATGTGGGCCTCGCGCACTGCGGTGGGATCTGCCTGAAATGCGGCAGCGAGCGCCTCCTCGAGGAGACCTTCCTTGAGGCCGATGCGGAGGTCTCCAGACAGGATTTTGACGAGAAACTTGGAGGCAACGGGCGGGACTTCGCGAAAGAAGGTTTCGAGAAGCGAGGATTTGGCGGCAGGCCCCTTGGCGGCGCGGAGGCCGGAGAGTAGGAAGGCGATTTCGGGGAGATCGGGATTTGAGGTGCCACCGCAGTCGGCGAGGACGGCTTCGGTGGTGAGGCCGGAGTCGTTGAGTCCCCGCGAGAGCGGGCGGTATTCGGCTTCGGTCATGCCGGAGGCTTTCATCAGAGCCGAGCGGATGACGGCGCGCCCGGCTTGGTGCGGGGCGGCGTCCGAGGCGGGGAAGGCATGGCCTGAGAGCCAAAGGGCGGCAAGGCGGAGTTCGGATTCGCCCAATGAGCGGAAGTAGTCGGAGAGGATTTGGATTTTGGCGAGCTTGCCGGTGAGGGCGGCGATTCGCTCGGCAACGGCGCAGAATTTCAGAAAACCGGTTTGGGACGGAAAGCCCAGGAGGGTCCTGCTTGTCAGGACCGGGGCGGCATTCGCAGTCTCATCGATCCGGCTCTGACAAGCAGAGCCCTCCTGGCGCGTGGTTGCGGTGCGAGTTGATAAGGGGAGGTCGAGTTGGTTCGGGCCGGTGAGTGCCCAGGCTTCGATGCCCCGGGCGCGGAGGTCGGCGGCGAATTCCGAAGCGAAGCCGTGGAGGGTGAGCACGCGGCGGGGGTTCACATTTTCGACATGGCGAAGGAGATCGTCGTAGCCCGCGTGGTCGGAGAGGGGAAAGGCGGCGTCGCAGCGCATGCGGTGGATCGCACCGGGGTCCAGCGCCCAACCGGTGATGGCGGCGACGCGGCGTTTTTTTATAGCCGCCATGGCGCGGCTTCCAGCGATCGTCGGCGGGCAGATGACGACATGGCCCGAGGATTTGGCGGGGTCCCACTCGGTGAATTGGGGGAAGGCGATTCCCTCCTCGCGGTAGATGGGGACGAGTTTCGAGATCGTGCTGTGGAGCATGACGGGAAGCCCCGCGCCGCAGAGACTGGCGAGGATTTCCTGGGCTTTTCCCAGCGAGTAGCCGAGTAGGACGGGGACGGAATGTTCCTCGAGGGTTTCGATGCAGAACTTGAGGATTTGGGACATGACCTCCTCGAACGGCGGGAAAACATAACGCGGGAGGCCGTAGGTGGTTTCCATCACCAAAGTCTCGGCTTGGCAATGGGCGGCGGTTTCCGCACTGGCGCCTTGGCGGAGTTTGAAGTCGCCGGTGTAGAGGAGGGAGCCATGCTCGTTTTCGACAAAGGCCTGCGCGGAGCCGAGGACATGGCCGGCGGGAAGGAGGCGGAGGCGGAAGTTTTCAAAGTCGCGCGACTCGCCGAACGGCAGCGCGATTTTCTCGCCCTCCCAATCGCCCATGCGGGCCTGCATGAGGCGGAGAGTGGTCGGAGTCGCGATGATTTTCTCGTGGCGGCCGGTGTGGTCGCTGTGGGCGTGGGAGACGAAGGCGAGCGGCTTCGGAAGGCGCGGGTCGAGCCACAGATCTGCTTGCGGCAAATAGAGCGCCCGGTCGTGCCGGACCTCGATCATGGGGCGTCGGGGCGGGTCTTGTAGCCGGCTACGAAGCGGCGGCGGAATTCTTGAAAGGTGCCAGCGAGGATGTGCTCGCGGGCCTGGCGGGCGAGGCCGAGGTAGAAATGAAGGTTGTGTATCGAAAGCAAGCGGAGTCCGAGGATTTCCTCGGCTTTCACCAAATGGCGCAGGTAGGCGCGGGTGAAATTTTGGCAGGCGTAGCACTGGCAGCCCTCCTCGATCGGGGAGATGTCCTCGGCGAACGGGGCGTTTTTGAGATTGAGGGTTCCGCCGGCGGTGAAGGCGGTGCCGTTGCGGGCGAGGCGGGTGGGGAGGACGCAGTCGAACATATCGACGCCGCGGGCGATCATTTCGAGGATCTGTGGCGGGGTGCCGAGGCCCATGGCGTAGCGCGGGTGGGTTTTTGGCAGGAAGGGGACGGAATTTTCAACGGCGGCGAACATCTCGGGTTCGGGTTCGCCGACACTCACGCCGCCGACGGCGTAACCATCGAATCCGATCTCCACCAGCGCGCGGGCGCTTTTTTCGCGGAGGTCGGCGTGGGAGGAGCCTTGGACGATTCCAAAAACAAGCGGGCGGCCCTCGGTGGGTTGGGCATCCCACCAGGTGCGGCAGCGTTTCGCCCAAGCGAGGGTGAGGTCGAGGCTCTTGTCGGCGTCCGCGTGGCTGCAGGGATGCGGCGGGCATTCGTCGAAAAGCATGACGATGTCCGAGCCGAGGTCGCGCTGGATTTCCATCGAGGTCTCGGGGCCGATGAAGGTCGGAGAGCCGTTGAGGTGGTTTTGGAAACGGACGCCTTCGGGGGTGATTTTGCGGAGCTTCGCGAGGGAGAAGACTTGATACCCGCCGCTGTCGGTGAGGATCGGGCGGTTCCAGCCCATGAAGCGGTGGAGGCCGCCGAGCCGGGCGATGAGTTTTTCGCCCGGGCGGACATGGAGGTGATAGGTATTGCCGAGGATGATCTGCGCGCCGAGGGATTCGAGTTCGGCGGGAGTCATCGCCTTCACCGTCGCCTGAGTGCCGACCGGCATGAAAACCGGAGTGCGAACCGGCCCGCGCCGCGTCTCGAGAGTCGCGGCACGGGCGTCGCCGTCGGTGGATTCAACGGTGAAGTGTTCTGACAAAATAGGGCTGGCGATTAGGATTTTTTCGGGGCCGAGCCAGCGATGCTGAGCGAGATGTCGATCGTGTCGGAGACCTTGTCGAGGTTTTCACCGGCCTTGATGCCGAAGTCGCCGCGCTTGATCTGGAAGTTCGTGCGAATGACGAGGAGGTCGCCCTGCATTTTTCCATTGGTGCGGTCGGCGAGGCGGCCGGGCAGGTAGGTGACTTTGGCCGGAGCGGTGATTTCCTTCGAGACGCCTTTCATGGTGAAGATGCCTTTCACATCGGCGGTGCCTTCGTTGCCGTTTTTCACGGGGTTGAGGACTTCCTTAACCTCAAAGGTGATCTCGGGATGCTTCGCGGCGTCGAGCCAGTCGGCACCGAGCATGTGCTCCTGCATGAGGGAATTCGGGACGGTGATGGATTTCGTATCCACGATGATCTTGCCTTCGATTTCCTCGGGATTGGCGGGATCGACTTCAATCGTGCCGCTGATGCCGTTGGCGGTGCCGTTGATCGACTCGAGCGGGGCGTCGAGTTTGAAGACGATGTTGTTGACTCCCTTCGGATCTTTGAGATCGAAGGCGATTTCCTCAGCGGTGGCTGTGGTGGCCAGAGCGGAGACAGCGGCGAGGAGGATGATGGTGTTTTTCATAGTTGTTGGTTTTTGGTGTTCCGGGAGAGGAAAGGCAGAAAGGAAACCCCAAACAGGACGACGGCGCAACCGGTTCCGGCGGCGAGGAGGTCGATGCCGGGGACGAATTGTTTTTTCCAAACGGGATAGTTGATGCCGGTGATGGGGTCGGTTTCCATGGTGGAAACGGAGGTTTTGGTCCAGCCGGTGTTGCAGCCAGAGGCGGCCCACCACGAGAGAAGTGCCCACCAGAAAACGACAG
>JBDKIG010000127.1:0-6895 GCA_039797215.1 Verrucomicrobiota bacterium
AACGGCATTGTATTTCTCGATGAAGGTATTCAGCGCAGCTTTCGTGGAGGCGGCGTCGCCGGAGACGGTAACAGTTTCTGTTCCAATGCTATTGGCGGTGACGCTCAATCCGGTGATACCGTGGGCTGATTCATCCAGTGTATTGCTCCGGCTGGTGATATTGCCTCCTCCGTTGACCGTAAAAACCGCATCCGCACCGGAGGTGAGAGTTCCCGTGGTGAGCCCCATGGCGGCAGCCAATCCCCCAACTCCCATTCCATCTTGAACTGTAATTCCGACATTCCCGGTGCTTTTGTTCGTGAGAAGAAATTTTCCAGCGGAAACATCGTAGGTAGCGGTGACGCCAGCCGAAGATGTGTTAATTTTGTTCATCAGCGACTGAAGGCTGTCTGTCGCTGAATCGTAAGTAATTTCGGTCCCATTGATTAAGATCGAATCTTGAACTCCTGTTCCAGACCATCCGGAGAGATTGGCTGAGTCAATCGATCCGCTTAACTTTGGAGAGGAGAGAGTTGTTGAGCTCGCAACCGGAGTGGTTCCGCTTGAGAGCCTCATGGCTTGCAGAAAATTGCTCGTATCGTTAGAGGCCCCCAAAGAAATGGAGCCGCCGCCCCCTTTTACTAGGTTGATTTGATCCGTGGCGGCGTTATACGAAGCGGTCACGCTTCCACCGGTCTGGGCTGTTATTGCAGCCATGACATCGTCCAATGTATCCGATGTGGCAATAGTGATTTGAGCTCCATCGACGGTAAAAGTTCCGCCGGTGATGGTTCTTCCGACAGGAAGATTGGACAAGGTGGTTCCTGCTGTGAGTTGGGTGGCAATGCCCGCCGCCCCAGTTAATTTGGAGGCCGTCGCTTTGGAAACAAAATTAAATTCATAGGTTCCCGAGGGGGCATCGGTATCTGCGGTAGCCGACCAAGTGGTGGAGGAACTGGCAAAAGTGGCGGATTTTTTTTGGAAACCTTCGGCGGAATCCAGTGCGGTGAGGCTGGATTTAAAGGAGGAAACGAGCCCCTTGATGTCATTGAGAGCGGTATTTTTTGCCGAGAGTTGAGATTTCTCAGTGCGCATCCGGTTTTGCGGTGCGCGGCTAACTTCAATGAGTTGGTCGACGATGGATTTCCAATCGAAACCCGAGGCCAATCCTGATAGTGCTAGTCCCATAAGGAGAGAGTCGGCAGGATTTTTGGGGACTTGAGAAGTTTTTTTCGATTTTTTTCTCTCATTTCAATTCTGACTTGCTGGCAGATGTTTGCGGAAAAACTCCACGGCGGATTGGTCGGGTGGTTCTTCGGGGGTTCGGATCGAGGGGATGGCGATGGATTTCAGTATAAGCAATTCTTGGGGGTTTTTGAGCAATTCCGGGGAAATGGTGAGATTTCGCAAGCTGGGCATCTCTTTCAACACGCGAAGACTCTCCAGACGGCATCCGCCGGCCTCTAGGGTGCGGAGGGATTTGCAATTGGCGAGGGGAGTGAGGTCGGTGACGGCTGTATTGGAAATGTCCAATTGGGTTAGCTTTTTGAGCCCGGCGGCGAATTTAACGGATTGGATCTTGGTATTGGCTAAGCCGAGCTGAGAAAGATTGAAGAAGGTGCGAGGCAGGGGCGGGGGATCCGTAATGGCGGATCCTTTCAGGTCGAGCCGTGTGAGTTTGGAGAAATTCAGGAGGTTTTGGGTATCAATTTTCTGGGCGTTTCGAATGGTGAGGGATTTGGTTTGGCTCGAAATCGATGAGAGATTTTTGGCGTTTCCCTCTAGGGTGACATCGAGTTCATTCGGTCCAAAACCGGATATAACGATCGGGGCGGAGTTTGAGTCATTATCGAGAAAGAGTTGCAGGGCAATTTCGTTGTTCGTTGCCTTGCGACCCATCGGAGGGGACAAGACTTTCCACATCTGGGGATGTGAAGCGAAAAACGCGATGGCATCGGAGGCTGTATCCGTGAGTGGATGGGGAATCTGCCGTAGTGGAATGGCAAGATCTGGCGCGTTTTTCCCAAAAGACAGTCTTCTGCTGGAATTATCACGGGCGAAGTCCCGCAAGCGCGGGGCTGACTCGGCATGCGATAAGGGTGCAAATGGAACCGGCCCGGATTGGATAGGGAGATAACTTGGTTGCTGGCGGTCTACTCGCTGTCCACCGGCAACTAAAGCGGACGAGTTGGCGATGGCTTTTTCAAAACTCCGCTCAGCAGCTTTGAATTCCAGCCCGGCGAGCTGCAGGAAGCCCATGAGCATCCATCCTCGGACTGTCTGAGGTGATTTCAAAAGCACAGAGGCGGTTTCATCGATTCGCTTGTTTAAAAGCTCGAGGCCCTCAGCCGGGGTGGACTCGATGCGAGGGAGGTTTGCGCTGGAGAAGCCCTCACTGAATCCATTTTCGATTTTTTCGAGTTCCATCTGAACCGCAAGCGGGTTGACAAAAGGCTGTGAGGGTGTTGTCTGAGGTGCTTTGGAGGGGAGCGAGGGTGCGGGCATGGGCGTGGCCGATGCGAGCTCTGAAATCTTGCGGGATAAGTCGCTCGCCATCACTTCAGCATCTAGGCGGAGGGCTTTTTCTGTTTCTGCATTGGCGGTTGCAACGGCAAGTGAGGTCTTTTTTTCCTCCAACTCGAGCGCGATGGCTTTCGCTTTCATCTCTTTTTCGACAATGAGGTTTTTCAGTTCCTGTCCGGTTAGTTTCTGGCCCTCGAGAGTTTGGGTGTAGAGGTTTTCTTTTTCCGCGATCTCGCGGAGTGTCTGCTCGGCGAGTTCTTTGTGGCGTTCGGAAATTTCCAACTGCCTAGCGAGGCTCCATACGCCGCCCGTTACGATCATCAGAATCAATGCCAAAGCGGCTGCAGCCACAATGCTGGCGGCCCGGTTGCGCTGAATCAGCTTTCGGATAACCTCCAGAGCGGTAACCGGTCGCGCGGAAATCGTTTCACCTTTGAGGTAGCGGTCCATATCCGCGAGCAGGGCCGCGACGCCGCGATACCGGTCGGCGGGATTTTGCCTCAGGCATTTAAGAATGATGAGTTCGAGGTCGGGATCGACCTGGGGATTGATCGATCGGGGGCGAGGAGTCTCGTGGGTCTGAAGGTTTTGGATGTCCACCAAGAGCGTCCCGGATGCCGCGAAGTGGCGCTTTCCAGTGACCATCTGAAATAGAATCGTTCCGAGCGAATAGACATCTGCTCGGGCGTCAACCGACTTGCTTGAGGCCGCCTGCTCGGGGGCCATATTTTCGACTGTTCCCAAAATATTTCCGCTCAGGGAAAGGGAGGATTCCGCCTCGGTGGAGCTAAGTTTCGCCAGGCCGAAATCAGCGACCAGGGGCTCTCCATCGGAGCGAAGGAGGATATTTCCAGGCTTCAGATCCCGATGGAGCACGCCGTGGGTGTGGGCGAATTCCACGGCGGAACAAACCTTCAAGAAAATAGCCACTGCCTGCTCCACGGGAAGTTGCAGAGTCTCTGGTCGGCGGGCACTGGGGGGAGCGGGCTTCTCTGCTTTCGGAGATGCATCGGGCTGATCGCTCGGAGATTCTTTTGCCGCTCGGGCGGCTTTAATGAGCGCGGAGAGGTCTTCTTTTCCAGTGGTGGACTTCACCCCGGAGTAGAGAATGTCCGCCAGCGAGAGGCCATCGACGAACTCCATGACGATGTAATGGCTGCCCTCGTGCTCGTTCATCTCGAAGATGCGGCAAATATTCCGGTGTTGAAGGCGACCCATCACCTCCGCCTCTCGGCGAAAGCGTTTCACGGATTCGGGGGAGGTGGCTTGGGGCGCGTTCAGCGTTTTGATGGCCACAATATTTCCGTAAATGTCGTGGGCTCTCCATACGCGGCCCATGCCGCCATGGCCGACCACCGAAAGGAGGCGGTATTTTCCCAAGCGGTGAACGAATCCTTGGTCTGGCACGCGATCCAGATTGAGTTGGACTTGTTGCGCGGCACCTCCGAGGCGTATCACCCGCAGGACAGACACGGGCTCTTTCATAGAGCCCGACTGGAAACTCCAGAGATAGTCGAAAACAAAAACGGCCTTCTGCCAGTCTTCGGAGACTCCGGGCCCAAAAAGCCAGACGCCCCGTTGATTCGAGCCCTCGATGGCTTGGATATTTCCAGCGTGAGAGGCGTAAGGGCCCAGATCGGGGTCGACATCGCGCGTGGTTCGGACGGAAGACCAGCCTTCGGGGAGGTTTTGCAGAAGGCTCACCATGCTGTCCTCGGTCACCAAAACCTCGCCGGGCAAGGCCAGTGCGGAGAGGCGCTCGGCGAGATCAACGCAGCGGCCCTCCGCCGAGTAATTCATGGAGCGGTAGCCACCAAAAGTCCCGATCACGGCATCCCCGGTGGCGATCGCCCAGCCCAGCGGCGGCATTTCGCGTCCATCGGCAAAAAGAGAATTTTTCAGTCTTGCCGCGCAGGAGACTTGTTCAAAAGCGGCTTCCAGCGCGCGCAGGGCATGGTCGGAGTAGTGGCGCGGCGCACCGGAAAGCCCGGCCACCCCGGCGGGGCGAGGTGGCATGATCGTGCATCCTTTTAAAATAAGCCCTTCGGAGAGTTCCTCGATAAAAGCATTCGTCAAAATCCGCTGTTCCCACGGAGTCAGAGCCCCCGTCGTTTTTGCATCGGTCTGCAGGCGGGCCCGGCAAATCGTAACATTCCGAAGGTCGGGATGGCGGAGTGTGCGCAACTCCTCTTCGTCGAGATCCTCCACCGGCGTGCCGCTGGAGTTGCGAAGGATCTCGCCCAATTCCTCGCCGTGGGTGACCTCATCCAGGACGATATCGAGCACACCGAGTTCCCTCGCTGTTTTGACTTCGAAAACTCGTCCGTCCAAATCCGTGACGAGGGCATTCGGTTGCAAATGCTCTCCGATTTGGGTGAGGCACTCCGAGACTTCGCCGGAGGTGATTTTTGCCAAATCCCTCAAGGCGCACCCTTCGATCTCCTCGCGAGGCTTTCCGGCGTATCGGCAGAAAGCTTGATTCGCATAAAGCGCCACGCCGCTCTGCGAAACCCTGAGCACCATGGAGCGAAAGTGCGTCATTCTGTAAAGGGAGGGGCGCTGGGGGGGGCTACCGCGGATGGCTACTTGCTATATTTTTTCAAAATGCGCGCATCCACAAAAGACTTCACGCACAAGGCAAGGAACACGATGCAAACCACGCCCATCGCGATTTGCATGATCACAGCGGTCGGCCGCTCAAGAGTTCCAGCGATCAATCCGCTGAGCTTGGGAAGTCCCATTCCCAGGCCGCCAAGAGTTCCCAACAAGCCAACGAGGGCGGCGAGGTGCATGACATGCATCCGAGCTTTGGGGATCAGGAGTCCGACGACACCGGACAACAGAATTACGGATCCGAAAAAGGAAGGAATCAGCGCCGTGACGCTTTGAGTTCCGCTAAGGAAATAAGCTCCGATTCCCATCGCTTCGAGGATCAGACCAAAAATAATTGCAAGTATCGGCATGGCGCTGAGGTTTGCTAGAGCGATGCCGGAACGCAAGCGCGAACCGACACCGCCATGGTTAGGTTTTTAAAGAATCCGTCGGGATTCGAGTTAGAAGTGGATCGCATGCCCTTGGCTGGCGTGGGCGGCTTCGTGGACAGCCTCGCTCAGCGTGGGGTGCGCGTGGATCGTCGCGGTGATTTCCTCGTAGGTGGCCTCCATGGAGATGGCGAGGCCAAGCTCGGCGATCATCTCAGTGGCATCGGCTCCGATGATGTGGGCGCCGAGGATTTCGCCGTGCTTCTCGCCGACGAGGAGCTTCACGAACCCTTCGCTCTCGCCGACGGCAAGGGCTTTGCCGCTGGCCATGAACGGGAATTTGCCGACCTTGAATTTGAGGCCTTTTTCCTTCGCGGCGCGTTCGGTGAGGCCGACGCTGGCGACTTGCGGCTGGCAATAGGTGCATCCCGGGAAAATGGAGACCTTCTTGGGCTTGGCACCGGCGAACATTCCTTCGACGCATTGGACAGCTTCGTAGCTGGCGACATGTGCGAGCCATGGTGGCCCAATGATGTCGCCGGCGCCGTAGATGCCTTTGACGCTGGTCTCGTAGCGGTCGTCGGTTTTGAGGTAACCCTTGGCATCGGTCTCGAGCTTCACGCCTTTGGGCATGAGGGGCGAAACGCCGATGGCCACGAGAGCGATGTCGGCTTCGAGGACTTCATTGGCCTTGCCGCTGACGGTGAGGCGAACGCCTTTATTGGTCGTCTCGGCTTTGTCCACCTTGGTTTCGGTGAGGATTTTGATGCCTTGCTTGGCGAGGGATTTTTCGAGCGCTTGGCTGACCTCGGTGTCCTCGACGGGGAGGATGTTCGGCATCATTTCGACGATGGTGACTTTCGTGCCAAAGGCGTTGAAGAAATAGGCGAATTCCACGCCGATGGCTCCCGCGCCGATGATAATGATTTCCTTCGGCTGCTTCTCCAAAACCATGGCCTGGCGGCTGCCGATGACGCTTTTTCCGTTGTAGGGGAAGCCGGGCATCTCACGGCTGACGACGCCCGTGGCGATGAGGATCTTCGCGGCTTTGTGCTCGGACTTTTTGCCGTCGTTGCCGGTGACTACGACAGTGCCCGCCTGAGGGATTTCGGCCTCGCCGCGATGGTAATCCACCTTATTTTTCTTAAAAAGCATTTCGATGCCACCCGCGAGGCGGTCGGCGACCTTGCGGCTGCGACCGATGACTTTGTCCCACTCGTAGGTGAGCCCCTCGACCTTCAGGCCGAAGTCGCCGGCGTGGTGCTTGATCGTCTGGTAGACCTCGGCGTTTTTGAGGAGCGACTTGGTGGGGATGCAGCCCCAGTTCAAGCAAGTGCCGCCGGCGCGGTCCATTTCGACCACTGCCACTTTTTTGCCGAGTTGCCCTGCGCGAATTGCCGCGACATAGCCAG